>URXI01000406.1 GCA_900551775.1 uncultured Eubacterium sp.
GTAAAAATCACGCGCATAAGAAAGCGGCGAATAACTCTGCCAGGGGGAAGGCCCACCAGATCAGGTTCAGTTTTCCACTGAGGGACAGCAGATAGGCTGCCGGCAGCAGAACGAGCAGCTGTCTCAGCAGGGAGACGAAGAGGCTCAGAAGACCGTGGGACAGCGCCTGGAACAGGGAGGAGCTGATGATGCTGAATCCCGCCAGGAGGAAACAGATGCTGATGATGCGTAAAGCGGGTACGCCGATTTCGAGCATTTTAGCCGAGGCGTTGAAGATCATCAGAAGCTGCTCCGTAATGGTTTGGAACAGAACAAATCCGATCACCATGATCAAGACGGCGGCGGCGATGGAAAGCTTGATGGTCTTTGTCAATCTCTCTGGCTTTCTGGCGCCGTAATTATAGGCGATGATGGGTACCATGCCGTTATTGAGTCCGAAGATGGGCATGAAGACGAAGCTCTGCAGCTTGAAATATACACCAAAGACGGCTGTCGCCGTAGTTGTAAAGGAAATCAAAATCTTGTTGATGCCGAAGGTCATGACGGAGCCGATGGCAGCCATCATGATGGAAGGAACGCCTACAGAATAGATGCGGGCAATGATCAGCTTGCTGGGACGGAATCCTTTGAATTTCAGTTCGATCTCGTGATTTTTCTTCATGTTCAGCACGACAGCCAGGATGGATGCGATAATCTGTCCCGTGATGGTAGCCACGGCGGCGCCGGCTACGCCCATCTTTGGCATTCCCAATAGTCCGAAGATCAGGATGGGGTCCAGGACGATGTTGATGATGGCGCCCAGCCCCTGGGTCAGCATCGTATAGAAGGTTCTGCCCGTTGCCTGGAGCAGTTTCTCGAAGGTGACCTGGCAAAACAGTCCGATGGAGCCGATGGTACAGATTTGAAGATAGGCAGTGCCGTAATCGACGATTTCCGTAACATCTGTCTGCAGGCGGAAAAAGATGCGGGAGAAGATGCCGCCGATGAGGGCAAAGGCGAGAAAGCTGCAAAGTGCCAGAAAAACCGCATTGTCGGCAGTGCTGTTTGCCCGGCGGAAATTCTTTTCGCCCAGACTTCTCGACAGCAGGGCGTTGATGCCGACGCCGGTTCCTGTCGCCACTGCGATCATCAGATTCTGCGCAGGGAAGGCAAGAGAAACGGCGGTCAGCGCATTTTCGCTGATCTGTGCGACGAACATGCTGTCTACCACGTTGTAAAGGGCCTGGACCAGCATGGAAATGACCATGGGTATGGACATGGTCAAAAGGAGCCGCCCTACGGGCATGATGCCCATTTTGTTTTCTTTTGGTGTTGCTGTTTGTTGATTCATAGATGTATGTACCTCCTGTTTGTCTATCTATTTAGTTTCTTATGAAACTATATTTACAAAAAAATAAATCCTTTTTATCGGATCGCATGTTCTTATTATAGTTGAAAAAACCGTAATAGTCAACAAAAAAGGGAAAAACTATTGACAAAAAATGATTTTCTGATTATTATAAAAGTTGCAATAGAAACTAAATTGAACGAGGTAAGTTACTATGGGTTTACGACAGGCGGAAACGATCAAAACCATCTCCCAGATTTATCGCAGGACGCAGATTTACATGAACGAGAGAATGAAGGACGTGGAACTCTCTGGCGCATTAGCTCCTTTTGTCATTATCACCTGTGAGAATGGGAAAATGATACAGAACAAATTTTGTGAGCTGATGGACATGAGCAAAGGTACCGTGGCAAAGACCATGAACAAGCTGGAGGAGCACGGATACGTGACGCGCAGGGGTAATGTGGAGGACGGGCGTTCCATTGACGTATATCCTACAGAACGCGCCCGGGACGTTTATCCCTATTTAGTTCAGGCAGGCGAGGATTGGGTGGATATCATGACGGAGGGGATGACCGAGATTGAACGGAATATCTTCCTGGAAATGCTGAAGAAGGTGTCCGGCAATATCAGCAGGCACTTTGACGCATTATAGAAGCGAGAAAGATTTCACAGAAATATGTATTGAAAACCGCTCAAAAATGTAGTATAACTGATGGAGTAAATCTTGCGAGCGGAAGGAAACCATCATGAGCAGAGCGATTGTTAAGAAAGAGGCCAAGAGATATGCCATTGTCATCTTCGGCGCATTTTTATTTTCATTGGGTATGAACTGTTTTATTGTCCCCTTAGATTTGTACAGCAGCGGCGTCTTAGGCGTTGCGCAGATCATCAGGACATTGTTGCAGCAGAATGCGGGGCTGATCTTTCAGGTGGATATTGCGGGAGTTTTGAACTTTCTTATCAACCTGCCCCTGTTTTTTATCGCCTTTAAGACGATGTCAAAGAGTTTCTTTGTCAAGACGCTGCTGTCGGTCATCGTACAGACCGTCTTCATGACCTTTTTACCGATTCCTACGGAGCCAATTCTGGAGGATATGCTGGCAAACTGCATCATCGGCGGCGTCATGGGCGGCATCGGAATGGGGCTGACACTGCAGTGCTCCGGCTGCGGCGGAGGCATGGATATTCTGGGCGTCTACTTCACAAAGAAGTTCGAAAACTTCTCTGTAGGGAAGCTTTCTTTGCTGATCAACGCGGTTCTTTATCTGCTATGTGCCGTACTTTTTGATCTGGAGATCGCGATCTATTCGATTCTCTTCCTGGCATGTCTCAGTTTAGTCACCGACAGGGCGCACTATCAGAACATCAATGTGACCTGCATGGTGTTTTCCAAGGCAAAGGACATCGAAGGCGCCATTATGGAGGAGATGGGGCGCGGCGTAACCGTGTGGGACGGCATGGGAGCTTACACTTCGGAGCATACCCGGATTATGACGGTGGTGATCAATAAGTATGAGGTGAATCACCTGAAGGCCATCGTCAAAAGCAGAGATGCCCGTGCGTTTCTCATCTTTTTCGAGGGTACCCATGTCAGCGGAAATTTTGAGAAACGATTGTAGATAGAGGAGTGATAGAATGAGAATTTTAGTCATAGACGGACAGGGCGGCAGGCTGGGAAAGCAGCTGATCGAGTCCATTCGAAAAGCGTTTCCTGCTGCGGAGATTACGGCGGTGGGAACCAACAGTACGGCGACGGCGACCATGCTGGCGCCGACGAAGGCGCAACAGGAGAAAATCCGGTCGTCGTGGCCTGCCGCAGGGCCGACGTCATCGTGGGTCCCATCGGCATCGTCATCGCAGACGCCCTTCTCGGAGAAGTGACAGCCGATATGGCGCTGGCAGTGGCAAGGAGCAGGGCGGCGAGAGTGCTGATCCCGATGAACCGCTGTGATCACCTGGTGGCGGGGGTCAAAAGCCAGTCCATCGGCGAACTGATCCAGGACGCAGTAGAGAAGATGAAA
>URXI01000407.1 GCA_900551775.1 uncultured Eubacterium sp.
TCTACATAGATTCGAGCCGATTTTTTTATCCTCGACTGTGATCGGGTGCTTGCTGTCACCGGCAGCAGAGTATTGAAAAAAGCCGTTCTTGGCTGTTGCAGCGCCGTTCTTCAGGCACTCCCTTGTAGAAGCGAAAAGGTCAAATTCATCACCGGCAGTCGCTGCTGCTTTGAAAGTTGCCTTATGGGCACCTTCACCCAGCGCCAGTGATATACTCCCGGCAGCCATTGCCTGAATCGGATAGACCTTGTAGTCAAGACCGGCAGCAGTGGAGCCGATATTGAAGATGACGCAGGTTGCAGCTGAGCGGACGATACCGTTATAAAATCTCTTGTCTGCTTTAGCGTCATCGCCATCATATTTTTCCAGAAGTGTTTCGGTATTGATGACAAAGCCTGTGACTTTATCACCTTCCTGCAGCATCAGGTCGGTAAACCAGACTGAACCGGTGCAATCTGTGATGGTGGGCTTCACCGTAATGTTTATGACGCGCTTATTCTGCTTTTTTGTAATTGTCTCTGTAAAGCGTGTAAACTCTGGCATTTATCCGTCCTCCGTCCATTGAATTTCTGATACATGGCCTACCCAGCCGGTTGCGATGGAGCCGCCTTGCAGGAGCCCAGCTTGTCAAGCCAAGTGCAACATATTTTTATATTTTTTGATAAACTCAATGTGAGAAAGGTAACCAAGGCATTTGCGAGGTCTGTTATTTATCAAGGAAACAACAGAATCCAGTTGTTCCTGTGGCAGTTTGCGGAAATCAGTTCCTCTGGGAAAGAAAAAGCGAATCAGACCATTTATATTTTCGTTGCTTCCTCTTTGCCAAGGAGAATGCGGATCAGCAAAATATACCTTTAAATGGTTCTCCCTTTCAATTTCTTTGAAGCCGTTAAACTCTGAGCCATTGTCCAAAGTCAAAGTAATCGGCTGTATCAATTCCGACACTTTTGAAAAAGCGGTCGAAAAAGCATTGTTGATAACAGATATAGTTTTATCTTCACACTTAGCCGCAACAAGCAAGCGTGAACATCTGTCAATCGCTGTTACTAAGTAGCCTTTTCCGACAGAGCCGTAAATCGTATCGCCTTCAAAATCACCTAATCGAGTACGGTTATTTATATCTATCGGTCTGTCGTGAATCGAGTTTTCAAGAAATCGTGTGTAAGATTTCTTTTCGCTGTTGTAAGGCTTTGCCTTTCTTCTGAAATGCGTATTCGGCTTGATTCCCGGAAATTGTCCGGTTCTTACAGCTCGGTAAATTGACGAAAACGATAGTCTTGTTGAATGTTCAACATTCCATCTGCCTGCAATAATCTCAGGTGACCAATACTTTAATAACGCTTCATGAGTAAATCTGTACATTTCGCTGTCTGTCAGCAAACGATTCTTTCTGTGACTGTTTTTTCTTCGGCAGATGTACTTGACGTTTGCTCCCCAGGCATGATAATGCTTTTTCTTTTTGCTCCAGTTGCGTTTAATTTCTCGGCTTATTGTCGACGGGCTTCTTCCGAGTATTGATGCGATTTTTCGCATACTTAATCCCTCTGAAAAAAGTTTTTGTAGACAAATTCGTTCATCTAGTGTAAAATGTGTGTAGGACTTCATATTGACCTCCGTGTTTTTGTATTTGTGGTTATTTACATTTTACACTAAAGTTGATATGAAGTCTATCTTTTTTCTGTTGCACTTGTTATTATAATCTGCCTACCGTTGCCGTCCGGGAGAGGCTGATCCAGAGAAGTAATGTCACCTCCTGCATGGTATTCGCAGCCGATGCAGTCGCCGTCACATTTCCAGATGAAGCGGTAAGGACACATGCACCTGCCGTGATCCTGCTCTTTGTGGCGAATACGGTCGGCTTCCTTATAGAAAGAGTCGTGCTGAGCTTTGGTGACCGGCACTTTCTCGCCGGTGCTTCGAACGTAGATAAAATAGGTCTTCTGATTGTCATTGTTTTGCATAATGAAAGCCCTCCTTCGGCTTTTGCCGAAATGGAGAGCTCCAGACATGCAAAACCATACCACAGGTGTGAGGGCATACCGAAGGATTACTCCATTTCGGCTGCACCTCACTTCCGGTGATCGGTACAGTATTTGATTGTCATCGGTAGTCACGTGGAACCGGAAACACCCTGCACAGATGGCTCCCATGTGCTAATTACATTTTAGTTAGGAGAGAGAAAAATCAGAAAACTCGACGAGTCGCAGAAACACCTTAAAACAGGCGGTTTTACGAGCCTTAAATAGGGTGCAGTTTTTTTGAAAAGACGGCGATGGTAAGGAATATGGGCATAAAAAAATCCGACTCGGCGAGTCGGAAAAATTAAAAAAACCGCACATCCATGACGGAAGTGCGGTAAATTAAGTCTGCTTACAGGCGTTGTTTGGAGCCGAGCGGCTCATAATTATATGATTCAAGAAACTCGTTTGCATCATCAATGGTCATCCCAGAGAAACCGGTGATGCAGTATTTTAATGCTTGGTGCTCGTCAGATTCATCAAATGCATGTCCAGCAAGTTGCAACAGCTTTTCTGTCGTTCCGATATCAAGGTCAAGTCCTCTGCCTATAGCGACAATCGTTCTCAGACTTGGCTTTGTGCCGATGTTCTTCTCGGCCTTTCGGTACACCTCTTCGCCAAGACCGGTCAAAGAACAGAAATGCGATTTGCTAAGTCCGCGAGATTGCACAATCTCAAAAATGACCTCCCAGCAGGTTTTATTCACACCTGTTATCTTTCTGGCGGCGCTCTGGCGCTCGAATTCTTCGCGCTTCTTTTGCAGCGCTTCGGACATCTGAACAGCGGAGGCGCTTTGCTTGGAATCATATTTTGATGCTTTGCGCTCTCCAGTTTCACGGTGAAACAGCTCGAATGGGAAGTGTTTTTTTGCTTCATCTGCTCGCAGGGGCTGCCATGTAAATTGCAGGGTGCATTCATTCAGATTTGCCCATGCATAATCAGTAAGGGTCGGCTTGCCTTCATTGTTACGCTCGATGTATTGCCCGTCATTGATAACAAAGTATCCGTCTACATACCGGAAAAGACCAGAATCAACAAGGTTGCGGAATTCACTGCTGGTGCGATAGGCGTAGAACGCATCACGCTGGTCTAAGTATCCGTGGTATGGAGATCCTTCGTCATACTGGTAAATGATAGCAGCGTCTTTGTAGCCGGTTTCCATCATACGGATCAATACTGATTGACGGGACACACCATAAAATTCGCGTAGCTCCTCGGCAACGGAGGTGAGAATAGCTGGTTTTATAGGACTATTTTCATAATCGTATGTCTGTAGAAGTTCATCTACTTTCATTCGAAAAGTACGATATGGCATGAGAATACGAGG
>URXI01000408.1 GCA_900551775.1 uncultured Eubacterium sp.
TCCCAATGCTGCTCCGCAGCACAGCCATCATTATATTTACTGCGTCATCGACGGGTCATATCCTCTCAGACCTGCAGACAGAAAATGCTGCAGGTCCTTTTGCTATGCCTATTTCTTATCCTGTACTTCTCGCCTTTTGTGCTTGACACACATTAGCAGGTTTGCGCCTTCACGCCTCAGCCTTGGCGTTTATTCTGTCGAAGGCGCTCTTTATACCCTGCCCACAGGGGCAGGTCGGTGAACACCTCCACGATGCTGCCTTTGTCTGTGAACGGCGGCTCCAGCAGGATAGGGAAAGGGAAGCGTATTATAGCCGCCGATATTATGGCACTTCAAACAGGCTGATTTTGATGTGTGCATTGATTTCGTAAGCAATAAAATGGCCTGATTCTATTTCCAAACGGTACTCTAACAGATCCGGTTCGCGCAGCTTTAGCTTTCTAATTTCTCGTCGAATTTCTTTCTCTTTCTTGTTCAGCTCTAACTCCCAAGCAGTCAAATTATTGAAAATACGGTTTACTTTCATCACAGCCATGCTGCTATCTCCAGATGTGGCAACACCCAAGCGGGTCGGGAATATGCATCCTCCTCTAAACGGTAATGCTAATACCATCTTCTTAAGCGCATCATGTACATTCTCGTCAGGAACAGTAACCGTTGGTTTCATGTCAGGCCTATAATTCAGAAGGAACGGCCAGTTGTCATATATGATATCAAATAGCTCTCGATCAAACCATGCACTTCCCTTGGGATGTGGACGCACATCAATAAAGTGAACAATGCGCCCTTGCGGTTGAAAGAACAGCAGATTACCATTGCTGCGCCCGTCAGTATCCTTTTCCAGATGCAGATGATATATATTCCAATTTTTTAATAGAAAATCCGACTTGCTCACAGATATAGCTCGAATTTGCTTGCTCATGTATGGGACAATTGATTTTCGGGTTTTTAGTCTTTCTTCAATATCTTTAATTGCGTCCTGCTCTTTCGACGTGAGAGTTGGCAGCTTTTTCTTGAGCTCTTTTGAATATGCCACCATATAAGAAACACTCGAGTCAAAGAATCTATGGTGAATATCCAGATATTTTACGCAAACAGTATGGTCATCCCAGTCCCTTGGGACCACTATTCCGGCTTGGTTGAGCTCTTTCCTTGATATTTCAGCTAAGTCATGTTTAAAGTTCATGTAAATGTCCTTTCGGCTTGTTACGGCAATTTATCTATTTTGTGGCTGTTTGATAGGCCTCAAGAAGCTCTTTGTTGCCATTATTCAAGGACGACGCGGCTTCATTAGCGGCGTCCAAGAATATTTCTACTGGGCTTTTTGTTTTATCTGCCACGCCGTTGAGTTCACCAAAAAGGTTTTCACCAGTGACATGGATCCTTGGGCCTAAGCTCTTTAATTGATCTTTTGTATATGCAGAATAATCCATAATCTCATTGCGTGTTTTTCTTTCACAAATTAAGTGTTCCGTTCCAAGTAATCTGAAGTGTGGCATACTATGTTTATATATAATCAAGTGATGATAAGAATTAGCGGCTAGCCATTCACATATCCTTTCCCACCAGAGGCTATCCGTTTCTCCAATTGACATACCATATACATAAATCAGCTGGCTGCTTTTGAGTAGGTTATAAGCCTTACTGTCGGTATTTTCTCTGTAGTTTTCGTTAGCTTGCTTCTTTATAAATGAAGCTTCGTATATGTCACCAAAATCGCACTCGAATATGTCGGGTTTAGCAATCTGCGACTCGTCATTTACACCGAACACCATCTGAGATTCTAGAGTACCGTGTACGTGCTGCACTTCTCCTATCCTGTGGTTGTATATTGTGCTGCCGCTTCTGTGGCTTCCCAGCACCGACTGATTGCTTTTAATTAAGGCAATACACTTATCAAGCGTATCGGTATAGTTAAAATTGATAAAATTAAAGGTTGTACGCTCTGACTCGTATCGGGAATAAATACTCTGGATCACACTGCGCTCCTGTTCAGGAAAAAGCTTCGCAAGAGTGTTGATATTTGCAAAAGCTTGCTCAATTTGTTTGGCAATGTAATCGTAGTCGATGCGGTCTTGCTGTTGTTTCAAATAGGTAGCAAGGTGTTTACAAAAATCGGTGTGGCACTCTGAAAACGCCTCGCCTTGGCCTGTTTTGAACGTTCCCGTATACCGACCCATTTCAATTTCTGCCGCCGACCAGTGGGCTTCATTATCGCTGATATCCTGGCGGAATTTTATCAACACATTTTTTTCTGCGTCTGTCTCTTTATAGTATTTTACGAAGTCGGAATAAGCTGTTGCCAAGCCCAGATTTAGGTCAAACCCATTGCCAATCAAAAATGTAATGTTCATATCTCTATTCCCTGCTTCTGCAATTACCCAAAATACTCCTTCATTAGCTATTTATTCTATTTATAGTTTATCAAGTCATTGCGAAATCGTCAATTCTTAATAATTTCACATGGCAGGTATGCCCCCCAGGTAAATGCCTTCCATCGAGTGTGCTTAACTTTAGGGTGCGCCGAGCAAAAAGGACGTGTTTTCGACCCTTCTTGCTTTTATAGTGGCGCCAAGTTGTCGATAGTGGTATAATTTGCACATCCCCATCGAATTGAGGTGCAGACATGACCGAAACAGTCTCATCCATTATCTGGGACGTTGGGAAGCTCTCGATATGCCAGCGGACGGCGCATAAGGCGCGGTGTCTGCTGCGGGAGTTTGTGGGAGGCAAGGTCGAACCGGGCGAGACGAAGAAACAGGCCCTCGTGCGCGAGTGCCGTGGGGAAGTTGGCATCAACGTCGCCGTCGGGGACGTATTCACCGATGTCACCCACGTCTACCCCGACCTCATCGTGCACCTCACGCTGTATAACGCCCGCAAAGCCGAGGGCGCTTTACAGCGTGAGGGCACAACGACCTGCGCTGAATAACGCTGGGCAAGACTGACGGCTACAACTTCTGCCCGGCGGACGAGGCGATACTTGCTCGGATAAAGGAAAAAACTCAACATTTGCAACATGGTCGTTGAGATCAATCAGACATAGAAAAAAATACTAAACTGGAGGGCTGTGCAGTGACCGGCGAAAAATTTACACTTATGCAATACACCATCAGCTCGATTCTCGGCATGATAGACGCCGAGGACTTTGTCATACCCGAAATCCAGCGCCCATTTGTCTGGAAACGCAGCCAGGTGCGCGATTTGATCGATTCTCTGTATCAGGGTTATCCAACGGGCTACATCATCACCTGGAAGAACCCGGACGTCAAAACGAAAGACGGCGGGCGTGCTAATGGCAAAAAAGTGCTGATCGACGGCCAGCAGCGCATTACTGCGGTCAT
>URXI01000409.1 GCA_900551775.1 uncultured Eubacterium sp.
TCAAGAGTCAATACTGACTGATAAATTCATCCATGGTTTTTCGATAAAGCTCTCTGTGGTTCAGCCAGACCTGCGCGTGGTCGCTGTCCTTGACGGAGAGAATCTTCTTATCCTTTGAATCGATGGCTTCGTAGATGTCCCTGCCCATGTAGTATGGCGTCAGCTGGTCTGCTTTGCTGTTGATGACGAGAACAGGTACGTCGGTGTCAGCCACGGCGGACGGTACATCGGCGTCTCCATAGGAGAAACCCAGTTTGAACTTGTTGACCACGCTGCCGCACCAGGTCATGTATTCCGTAGGAAGCGGAATGTCCATCTTGTCGATCTCTGCTGCCACCATGTCTTTCATGCTGCTGACCGGGCAGTCGAGGACAGCAAATTTCACCTTTGCCGCGATTGCCTTATCAGAAATGGCGTGACCTGCTGTCGCGCCGCCAAAGGAGGTGCCCCAGAGGCCGATGGCTTTGTCCTGAGTCAGATTAGAGGCGTAGTATACCAGATCTTTGGCGTCATCGCTTTCCAGATAACCGAAGGTAGTGTATTTCGCCTTGTTTTCCCCGGAACTTCTCTGGTCGTAGGTGATGACGTTATATCCCTTTTCCAAAAAGTATGCCGCTACCGGATAGTTGCTGTACCGATTGCCGCCAAGCCCGTGGATCAAAATCATCGTATCCCGATCTTTCGTATCCGAGCCTTTGGCATAGATATAGTCACCGGGAATGTCGTGATCGCCTTCAGAGGAGGGAACCGAAATGCCTTCTATTTTGTATGTGGATTTGAACTTGTCGTAATCGATGCCGAAGGTTTTCCAGAAACTTTCCTTGACCCCGGAGGTCTCCTCGTTGGTCACCAGCTGCGTGGACGAAGTAAAAACCTGCTCGCCGATAAACCAGGACATGGAACCAAAAGCAACGAGGAAAAATGCCAGGATGATGGCAGGAATGACGATTTTTTTCTTACTTTTCATTTTTCATACCCCTATGATATTTATTCAAAAATTTGAAGTTTTATGTTACAATGTTACCATACGAGAAGAAAAAAAGAAAGAAGGGTAAGATGAGATACACAGAAAAGTACAAAGTGACCAGTCACGATGTTGATGTCAATAATAATCTGAAGCCGTCTCTCGTCCTCAGATATATGCAGGAAACGGCCAACCACCAGATGAGGGATCGGAAGCCGTCCTACTACGAGCTGTTCTTTGCCGGCAAATCCTTTATCATCACCAGGATTACCATCGAGATTTATGAACAGATCCACCAATATGACGAGATCGAAGTGGCTACTTGGCGCTGCCCGGAGAAGGGTGCGACCTTTATCCGCTGCTACGAGATCACCTGCAGGGGTCTGGTCTGTGCCAGGGCCTACAGCGTGTGGGCGGTGACCAACCACGAGACGGGAAAGCTCTGCAAAGCTTCTGAAGTGGATATTTCCAATTACGATACGGACGAGCCGCTGACGCTCTCTCTTCCCAACCGCTTTCGGCTGCCAAAGGATCTGGCGTACGTCAAAGCGGGGGAGAAAGAAGTCTTTTACAGCGATGTGGATATGAATCTGCACATGAACAACACCCATTATCCGGACATGCTCTGGAACTTTATCCCCGATGTCAGGAGCAAAGAAGTGACGTCCGTTAATCTCAGATTCATGAAGGAAGCGCCATTGGGCGGTAAAGTGGAAATATACATGGGCAAGATGG
Organism: uncultured Eubacterium sp.; assembly: GCA_900551775.1. Lineage (GTDB taxonomy): Bacteria > Bacillota > Clostridia > Peptostreptococcales > Anaerovoracaceae > Senimuribacter. Next base: position 1,700 of record URXI01000409.1, read on the forward strand.
ATGCCCCTCTGGCAGAGGACTCCAAGGCAGAAGAAACCTGGTGTTTCGCATCAAAGGTGGACGGAGAAGTCAATGTGGAGGCACAGATCGGCATGAAACAATTGAAAAAGTGATAAACGACCGGTTTTCTAAAAGAGGAAACCGGTTTTTTGATGGGTGATATGGTTATTTTTTGCCAAATCGAGGTTTTTTGCCTGTTTTTGAAAAAAATAAAAAGGCAAGTGTTTTCAAGGGCTGCAGAGATTTTTTTCTGAAACTAGGATAAAATGACATCAAAAATCCTGCAATTCCAATGGATATAGGTTTTTTTCTAAATGAAAGTTTTTTGGTCGTTTTGGCAAAAAAAAATGAGACATGGGAAAGGCTTGACAAATATACCCAACAGGGGTATACTACAGATAGTAAAGAAAAGGAGATGATCATATGGCAGAAGAAAAGTGTGCTGCTTGTGCAGAAAAAACAACCCATAGAGAAGGCAAAGAGTATCGAGATTTAATTTCGAGATTGAACAAGATTGAAGGCCAGGTGCGCGGCGTAAAGAAGATGGTAGAGGATGACAGATACTGCATCGACATCATCAATCAGGTGGCTGCCGTCAGCGCCGCCATAAATTCTTTTAATAAACTGTTGCTTTCTGAGCATATTAAATCATGTGTAGTGGAAGATATCAAAGAGGGAAATGACCAGATGGTCGATGAACTCTGCGCGACGCTTCACAAATTAATGAGGTAAAAATGAAAGAAAAATTTAAAGTGACGGGCATGACCTGCTCGGCCTGTTCCTCCAGGGTGGAGAAGACCGTTTCCAAGCTGGAGGGGACTGATGAAGTCAGCGTAAACTTGCTGACCGGCACCATGCAGGTCACATATGACGACAATTTAATAGATGACGGCAAGATCATCGCAGCGGTGGAAAAGGCGGGATACGGTGCTTCTGTGGATAGCGGGGAGGCTGCGGCGAAGAAATCCGGCGCGCCGGAAGAGGCATCTAAGGCCGCCTTTGACGAGGCAAAACAGATGAAGCGCAGACTGATCTGGTCTGTAGTTCTCCTGGTTCCGCTGATGTATGTGTCCATGGGACACATGCTGACAGGAAAGCATATGCCGGATCAGCCGCTGACCATGGTGCTGCTGCAGGTGGTCTTCCTGATTCCAATCGTTGTGCTGAATAAGAAATATTTCCTCAAAGGATTTCCCAGCCTGTTCCGGGGAAGTCCCAACATGGATTCTCTGATTGCCATGGGTTCCGCCGCGGCAATCGTATACGGCGTCTTTGCCATATTCAGAATGACCACAGGATATGAGACTGGCAATCTGGATCTGGTACACAGGTATGCGGGAGATATCTACTTCGAATCAGCGGCCATGATTCTGACCCTGATCACGGTGGGAAAATATCTGGAGACCAGGTCAAAGGGAAAGACCAGCCAGGCCATTGAGAAGCTGATGAATCTGGCGCCGAAGACGGCGTCGGCCATGTACCCCACTGCAGAGGGAGCCAGCCCTGTGGTGTAGGAATTGATGATCACAAAGAGGGGATTCTCCGATAGGATCTCCCGCACAGTCAAGAGGAAGGGGTAAAAATCCTTCTCCATCTTCCAAATCTCGCCGGAGGGCCCCCTGCCATAGGAGGG
>URXI01000410.1 GCA_900551775.1 uncultured Eubacterium sp.
CAGTAAAAATTGCACCTGCAGACTGGTTGAAGCACCTTTCATGCGTTTGCCGTGCCATCTAACCCCTATCCATATTGTCCAAAACAGACTTTCATGTTAAAATGTAAAAATCAAAAGGGATAGGCTCTGCCCGCGAGAAGAAAGGGAAACCATGAAAGAAAAGATTTTGATTGTAGATGACGAAAAGGAAATAGCCGATTTGATCGAGGTGTATCTGAAAAACGACGGCTACAAAGTATATAAATTCTATAACGGCAGTGAGGCACTCGACTGCATCGAACAAAACGACGTGGATATGGCCGTGCTGGACGTGATGCTGCCGGACATCGACGGCTTCAAAATTCTGCAGAGAATCAGGGAGAAGTATTTTTTCCCTGTGATCATGCTGACTGCCAAGGTCGAGGATATGGACAAGATCATGGGACTGACCTTAGGCGCTGACGACTATATCACAAAACCCTTTAATCCACTGGAGTTGGCGGCACGCGTCAAAACCCAGCTCCGCCGCTACAAGAACTATAACCAAGTCAATCAGGTTGTATCGCAAATGTACGATATCAGAGGACTGGTGATCAGCAAAGACACTCATTCCTGTACCCTCTATGGCAAGGAGCTGAACCTGACGCCCCTGGAGTTCTCCATTCTCTGGTACCTCTGCGATCACAAAGGCAAGGTCGTTTCCTCCGAAGAACTGTTCGAAGAAGTTTGGGGAGAGAAATATTTGGAAAACAGCAACAACACGGTCATGGCGCATATCGGCCGCCTGCGCGAAAAGCTGAAGGAACCGGCCAAGCATCCGAAATTCATCAAAACCGTCTGGGGAGTGGGGTACAAAATTGAGGACTGAAAAAACATTATCAAAACGGCTTTCGCGGCGACTGATGCTGCGGATGATCATCGCTTTAATTGTATACACCTTCGTGGGGATTGTCGGATACCTGGCAGCAACAATCATCTTCGGATTCTTCACCTGGCAGCCGGACAATCCTATTTATCAACTTGCCAGTTGGGCGCAGTTACGACGTGAGTGGTTCATCCTGCTCTATTTTGGTGCAGGATATTTCCTGATTATCCGTCATTACTGGAGTCAGCCATTTCGCTACTTCCAGGAAGTGGTCGATGCGACAAAGTCTGTCGCCAGCCAGGACGACGATCTGGTCACGCTGCCACCGCAGCTTTCAGAATTGGAAAGCGAACTGAACCAGATCAAAATGACCGCTCTAAATAACCAGCGAGCAGCCAGAGATGCCGAGCAGCGGAAGAACGATCTGGTCACCTACCTGGCCCACGATCTGAAGACGCCTATCACATCGGTCATAGGCTATCTGACCCTGCTCCACGACGAGCAGCAGATTTCTGAAGAAATGCGTCAGCGCTATCTCTCCATCGCCCTGGACAAGGCTGAACGGCTGGATGATCTGATCAACGAGTTCTTCGAAATCACCAGGTTCAACCTTTCCCATATTTCACTTGAGAAGAAGCAGATCAATCTGTCTCTGATGCTGGATCAGCTTCTCTACGAATTTCAGCCTATGTTGAAAGAAAAACAGTTGGAATGCCAGCTTAACGTACCAGAGGGCATCATGATGCGCTGCGACCCGGACAAGCTGCAGCGAGTTTTTGACAACCTGCTGCGCAACGCGGTCAACTACAGTTTTGAAAATTCTTCTATCAGAATCACGGCAAAGACCGGTATTAACAACGTCCTGCTGACCTTCGAGAATGATGGCGACACCATATCAAAAGAAAAGCTGGCAAGAATCTTTGAACAGTTTTACAGGCTGGATACATCTCGTTCTTCTGGCAGCGGCGGTGCCGGCCTGGGTCTTGCCATCGCCAAAGAAATCGTCGAACTTCACGGCGGAACGATCCGCGCTGCAAGCGAAAACGACATCATCCGCTTTGACGTTTCCCTGCCACTTTCCTGATGTATGAAAATCGTAAGAATTTACTCAGAAAATAGTCACAAATTCATAGGTCTAATGATAAGAACAAAATCCACGATCTTGGTAAGATAAAGATGTACCGAGATCGTGGATTTTTAATTTGGAGGAATGAAATGGCAAGAAAAAGAGTGACAGAAATGTTCCCATGGCTGCTCCCCCTCAGGCAGGCGCAGAGAAAGCTATTCTTTTATACAGGGATGCATTTGGATCGAAATAATTACGCAAAGACGCAGAAGACAAAGCATCTGCCCTACGAGCAATTTGCGCAAGACTCGCTGATGCTCAACGAGAACAGCGGCTTTGATATGAAATATCAGTTCAACAAAGTGCATAACCTGAAGCTGGCTGCCAAGAAAATTGACGGGCTGCTGATCAGACCCGGCGAGGTATTTTCCTTTTGCTATGCCGTTCGGAAGGCCGATCAAAAGGAACCTTATCGAGACGGCCTCAGTCTGGTCAACGGGCAGATCACTGGCGAATACGGCGGGGGCTTATGTCAATTCAGCAACCTGCTATATTGGATGTTTCTCCACACGCCGCTGACAGTTATCGAGCGGCACGGCCACGAGGTTGAAGCCATCCCGCCTACGGAAACAGACTATCTGGCTGGTATCGATGCCACCGTGGCAGAAGGCTGGCTGGACTTGAAAGTAAAAAACAACACTGCCCACACCTATCAAATCGCAATCCGATTTGATCGCAGCACCATGTACGGACAGATCCTTTCCGACAGCGAAAAATGCTTCGACTACGAAATTTATAACGAAGGTCTTCACTATACACGGGAAGGCGGCAAAATTATAGAAAAAGCACAGGTCAGACGCAGGTGCACCAGCAGATTCACAGGGCAGGCAGAGGATGAGAAGCTGTACGACAACACCTGCATCATCGACTATCCGCTGCCCGATCACATAGAGGTTACAGAAATTTCGAAAGGGGTTTAATCATATGAAAAAGAATATTTTAGTTTTATTCGGAGGCTGTTCTCCCGAATATCCAATTTCACTGAAGTCGGCTTATGGCATACTGACGCACATCAACACGGACAAATACAATGTATTGGCTATGGGCATCACCAAAGACGGCAGGTGGCTGCGCTTTGACGGGGATTATGGGGAAATTCTTGCGGATACCTGGCAGCAGAATCACAAGCAGTGCACGCCGGCTTTTCTGTCACCAGACCGTTCTGTCCATGGCATCGGCGAATTGAAAGAAAAAGGACTCACCTTCACTTACGTAGACGCGGTCTTTCCGGTCCTGCACGGGAAAAATGGCGAGGACGGCAGCGTACAGGGATTAGCTGATCTTGCGGGAATTCCGATTATCGGCTGCGGAACCCTTTCCTCTGCCCTCTGTATGG
>URXI01000411.1 GCA_900551775.1 uncultured Eubacterium sp.
TAACCTCATGGAGGGGTACGGCAACGATAACCCCGGCGCGAATGCTCATGTGCGATAAAGTAACACTAGAATTTGATAGACAGCAGCCCATTATTCCAATATTATACTTCGACGCTGAAAACAGTATAATCCACTCTATAAACTATGTTATAATTGGAGCGGCCAATTTAGCTAACAAATATGTGTGAACTACACTTTAATCACAAATTAGTGTGATATGCTGATTGAAAAAGGAGGACGGCACTATGCAGAAAATTTTAATCGTTGAAGACGACATAGATATTCAAGAACTTTTGAGAAATTTTTTACAGGAAGTAGGATATGAAATTTCTATTGCCAATGATGGTATGGAAGCTATCTCTCTCTTTTCGACGATACATTTTGACCTGATACTCTTAGACATTATGCTCCCTAAAATTGATGGATTTACTGTTTGCGAGTTAATCCGAAAGCAATCTCAAATCCCTATTATCATGCTGACTGCCCTGAGCAGTGAGGATGAACAAATCCGAGGTCTGGATTTGCAAGTTGACGATTATATTACAAAACCATTTTCCATGCCGATATTAGTTCGCAAAATCGGTGCTGTACTCCGTAGAAGTTCAATGATACCGGAACAGGAGCACCAAACGATTGCCTATAAAAATCTCGTTTTGGATATGGACAGCTATACCGCTGTGGTAGACGGTGCTTCTTTCGACCTCACCCAGCGAGAGTTTGAGGTATTAAGGGAGCTCTTACTAAATCAGGGACGCGTACTTACTCGGCAAAATTTGTTGGATAAGCTGTGGAAATATGATTTTTATGGCGATGAAAGAGTTGTAGATACTCACATCAAAAATCTCCGCAAAAAGTTGGGGATTGACTTCATCCAGACAATCAGAGGGGTGGGATATAAAATTGATAAAGAAAATTAAAGGGAGCTTATTTGCAAAAATTTTTGTAATCACCTTTTTGCTGACCAGCATTTGCTGTGTTTTGACCTACACCGTTATTTCATGGCTTGTTCCAAAGACGTATAGTACAACTCTTGATACAAACTTAGAAAATACGGTAACTTCATTTATTACTGAATTAGAAGCTATGTCCCCGCTGGAAAGTGGAAAGCTTTTCGATGAATTTCTTTTGAATAATAATGGAGTTCTACTTCAATTATTCGACACCGCAGGAAATGAACTAGAACTCCCCTCACAAGGGAGCACTGAATTTCCGCGTTTGCTCACAGGAGGAATAGCAACAGAAAACGCCGATCCGGCGGCCTATCGAGCGACACATAGCTACCTGTTTTCGTTTACTGGGTCAGACACGGTTTATACATTGACGGTTGCCGGGAGCGCCCATGAAGTTGATTTGCTCAAGGATACGTTGGCAAGCGTTTTTCTAATCCTCTTTTTTCTTATCCTTGCGATAGCCACTATTGCGTCAGTTGTTTATTCTCGCTATGTTACAAAGCCGGTACTGCGTCTTAGCGAAGTGTCAAAAGAGATGTCTGAGTTAAATTTTAATTGGAAATGTAAAGAAGATCGGACTGATGAACTCGGTGTTCTGGCTCACAGCTTAAATGAAATGTCGATGAAACTCTCTGCGGCACTAGAAAATCTGCAAAACGCAAATGCGAAATTGCAGGCAGATATAGAACATGAGCGAGAATTAGAACAGGCACAGTTAGACTTCTTTTCCGCTGTTTCGCATGAACTAAAAACGCCAATTACAATTATCAAAGGGCAGACAGAGGGAATGATTCTGAATGTAGGGGATTATCAGAATCGCAGTAAATATTTATCGCGCTCCCTTGAAATCATCAATACAATGGAGAATATGGTACAAGAAATTTTGACCGTTTCGCGTATTAAATCCTCTAAAGTAGGCCTGCGAAAAGAAACGATAGACTTTTCTGCTTTGCTAAAGGGAGAATACGCTTTATTTGAAGATTTAATCGTGCAAAAGGAAATCGACTGGAACGAAGATATTTCTCCTTCTTTGCATATTGTTGCTGATAAAATGTTGATACAAAAAGCAATCAACAATATTATTTCTAATGCCATTTTGTACTCCCCGGAAAGTAGTTCAATTTATATGAATGCGTTTTCTGAAAATGGAGCGGTAAATTTCAGATTGGAAAACACAGGTGTTCATATCCCAGATGATGAATTACCGAAACTATTTGATGCGTTTTATAGAATAGAACGGTCACGCAATAAGAAAACAGGAGGAAGTGGGCTAGGCCTTTATATCGTCAAAACTATTTTAGAACAGCACAATATAATATACAGTTTGAAAAACACAGACAGGGGGGTATTGTTTTCAATCCAATTTTGAAAAATACGGGGCGGTCAAATTTGATTGCTCCGTATTTTTAACTACACATAAAAAACATATTCGCCACAATGGTATCCCAAACAGTTCTGCTACTATATATTCAGAAACAGAAAGGAGTGTTTCAGAATATGAAAAAGCAAAGAATTACAACTCTTTTACTCACAATGGCGCTTTGTGCATCGGCTGTTTTAAGTGGATGTGCTGCAAGCGCGGCAAGCCAGACGGAACCCAACCAGTCAACTACCAGCTCAACACCTTTGGAGGAAGCGAAAGATAGCGGCACTCCCATTTCCTCTGACGAGGCTTCCTCGGCGCAAGCCTACGAGAATGATGAAGTCCTTTCCTCTGAGGAACAGGCCAAAGCAGAGCAAGAACGCCGGGCTGAGATTGCTGAAAAGTATTCTATCTATGCTCCGTATGGCATGACATACGACACGGAAAAGGATCGTTTCTTCTATAACGGGCAAGTCGTGCGTTACTTCAAGGATCAAATCAGTTCTAATGAAACGAATGGTTTTTCCTATGATGACGGCGTGATAGACGTTGAACCCATTAGAGATGAATCTGGAACCCTGACAGGTCTAAAGCAATCCTCGGACGCTGACTTTAATGCTCACACCAAAGAGCAGGAGGCATTGAAAACCGAATTGGAAAAGGCCGGAATTACGGCCGAAAGTGGTAGCTTTGAACAAGGTGATCCGAATTATCGTGATGACAGCCTGGACGCCTACGCCGAATTTGGCGTTTCCTATGACAAGACTTCTAACCATTGGATGTACGGCGAAAAGCCTATCTATATCCTTTATGACAAGGAACATTACACTTTTTGCGACAAAGGTGTGAGCGACGGCGTTAGCTTGAATGTTGTTCGTGACAAGGACGGCAACATTGAAAAGTTGGTTTCTGTGGATAAGAAAGAATTGGAGCAGTTTGTCTCATAAAACATAAATAGCAAAGCCAGCCGAGCCAGTCAACGGTCAAGA
>URXI01000412.1 GCA_900551775.1 uncultured Eubacterium sp.
AGGTCGACGGTTCGAGCCCGTTCCAGGTCGCCAATTTTTTTAAAAATTTGCAAGGAATGCTTTGCATTCTGCAAAGAAGTGTGCTAAAATATTTATTGCAAATGTTGAGCACAACATGCATGTGACAATGAATTGCAAAATTTTAGCAACTAAAGCGTAGATTACGCATATAATATGGTGGGTATCGTCAAGTGGTTAAGACCCAGGGTTGTGGCTCCTGTATACGTGGGTTCGAATCCCACTATCCACCCCATAAACGTTGGGGTATCGCCAAGCGGTAAGGCAATGGATTCTGATTCCATCATGCGCAGGTTCGAATCCTGCTACCCTAGCCAACAAATAGGATGCTGATTCAGCGTCCTATACATATGGCGACATAGCCAAGTGGTAAGGCAGAGGTCTGCAAAACCTTTATTCCCCAGTTCAAATCTGGGTGTCGCCTCCAAAAAATTGCGAGATGCATTTTGCGTCTCGCAATTTTTTTAGGTGATAGTCAAGTTAAACCGAGAGTAAGCGTCTGATGACCACTGCCTTACCACTTGAGTTTGGGACTGCGCAGGATTTTCCGTCATAGCCAAGGCGCGCGAAGGACGAAGAGCGGAGCGTACTGCAGGTACGCGAGCATCGGAGGAGAGAGCGGCAACGCAGGATAGGGCGGAAAAGACAAGCAGGAGGTAAGGCAGAGGTCTGCAAAACCCTAATTCCCCAGCTCAAATCTGGGTGTCGCCTCCATAGAAAAACAGAGTGCCAAAGCACTCTGTTTTTCTATATGGGCAATGCAAGAGTTTGACGTGGAAAAAATGCTAGATAACGTCTGCCTTACCACTTGAGTTCTTATCAAAAAAGTTTCCCAGTTCATACTCCTTCTGCTTCCCTAACTAATAAACATTGTTATACATGTTTTATAGGGGATAATTCCTCCTATAGATTCACCTATGTTTATAAATCCTCAAGAACATCCCAAAAATCAATCTCATTTACAATTTTGATTTTACCCCCAGCTTTACGTAAATCTACAGCCTGCTCAATTTTACGTCCGTAACAGGAGTAAGCCCAACATGGGTTTCCGGCATTTCCAACGATGAGGTAATCAGTATTTTTTGTAACCCTGTCATTATATGTACCACCGTTATTTGTTACGATTTCGGAAATTTCTTGTCTGGTAGCATTGAGAGACTTGCCGGTAAAGCAGAAGACCCTGTCAGCGAAATCAATTTCTTGGCATATCATGCACACACCTGAAATGGTATATTTCTCCTTGAGTTGATCAAGTTGAGGTTGATTGATATTATAGGACATAGACGTATCGATAAATTCGCCAATGAAGGCCATAAGCATTTCACGTTCCTCGGTGGTTATAACACCGTCCAGAAGAATTGCAGATACAAGACTTTCGATTTCGTCAAATGGATAGCATCCGGAAAGAAAAGAGTTGGCAGTCAACCATGTTTGCAAATGTTTTATCTCCTCATTTGTCAATTCTCCATCGGCCATAATACCATGTAAAAGGCCGAATAAAAATTGTATTGAAGAGGTTGTTAAATCATAGTACGATGCATCAGAAACAAAGTTGTTGCAGAGCCAGATAATATCGCTTGATTCTTCCAAGCTGATCACTCCATCTGCATAAGCAGATCGTATCATTGGAATGAGTTCATTGAATGGATGCTTGTTAATTAAGTGTTCATGAAGCAAGCACCAATTTGATAGTTCTTGTATCTCGTCTTCACTAATCTTAGCATCCGTCGTGATACCTGCCACAATCCCACTTAGCGTATTAACCGCCTTGTGTAGTTCTGCAGGTCCAGTAAATCTTCTGTAATCGCTGATTTCTTGCAATTTTGTCATCATATATCCTCCTATTTTTTACCTAAATGTTACAATAACCTTGTTGGTATTTACGCCACATTTAATGCGTCAAACATTATTATCGTACATATGATATTCCCTTCATTTGGCTCTCCATGCTCTCTTTAATTATAACAAAATGTGGAACGTTTTAACACCATGAAATTGTTTATAGTGCTTTCTCATAAAGCAGTAAATCTTCTATCAGTAATGGGGATGCCTATGGATATAAAAAAATTGCATTCCTGCTGACCGCGATGGATTCAGACAGTCTCAGGAAAACAGCAGAGAAGCTGGGTTACACACAGGTAGGGGCCTTTGAAATCAATGAGTGGATATCTTGACGGAGGATTTATATTTGCAATCCTGCTTGCAGGAAGAGTAACCTTATTGCAAACTTTGCATTTCACTGAAAGAGGAAAAAAAGGATGACTGGCTGATCAGTGGATTCCTCAGATGCCTAAAGGGGGCAGCAGGGAGCGACTGTGAAAATGGGTATTATGAATTAAAAAAATAAACCATTTGTGTATTCTTATATCCCTTTTATAGGATTTGTGCTAAACTGTAAACAGCAAAAGATTAGTGAAGCGAAGGAGGAGATACCTATGAAATTAGCAACGATTCGTTATCAGGACAATGTCCATGCAGGGCTGGTCAAAGACGGGAATTTCTACAGTTTTCGGGGAATCGACGAGAGATTGCCTAACGACATGATAGAATTTATCGAGAAATATGAGGATTGCAGACCCCTTATTGAGGAAAAGCTGGAGCAGACCACGCCGACCTGCAGCGTCAATGAGGCAAAGTTTCTGTCGCCGATTCCAAGACCGAGGACGTTCAGAGACTTTATGAGCTTCGAAGAGCACGTCATCAACAGCGGTGAGGCTGCCGGTTTTAACGATGTCACCATGAAAAACATGCTTGCAGTCTGGCGCAGACTGCCGGCTTTCTACTTTTCTAACACCAACGTTTTCTTTGGTCCCGATGAGCCGATCAAAATGCATCCGCATTCGCAGCGCTTTGATATGGAGTTCGAGATTGCAGTCGTCATCGGAAAAGAGGGCATCAACATCTCCAAGGATGAGGCCTCGGATTACATCTTTGGCATGACGATTCTGAACGACTGGAGTGCCAGGGACATTCAGATGGAAGAGATGCAGATGCAGCTGGGACCGGCAAAGGGCAAGGATTATGCCAATTCCATGGGGCCAGTCATCGTCACCATGGACGAGCTGCAAAAGTATGCGTTGCCCGACGATCCGTCAAAATACGATATGGCGACAAAGCTGTACCGTAACGGGGAGCTGATCAGAGAGAACAACACGAAGTCTATCTACCATACTTACTTTGACCTGATCGCCTATTCTTCGCGCGAAACGAAGATCTACCCGGGCGATGTGCTGGGCTCCGGAACCATTGGCGGCGGCGCTATGCTCGACGTAAG
>URXI01000413.1 GCA_900551775.1 uncultured Eubacterium sp.
GGCGGCGAGCTGCCGCCTCTTTACATAGCCAGGTTTCTGATTGGGATTGGAGACCTGGCTATATGTTTGCACATTTGTAGGTGCACATGCAGATGGAAAATCACTATTCATTCGCCCACAAGGGCGCAGCGTACAAGAAAGTACACATTTATGGCATTTTTCAACAGCGCAGTAACTGTTCTTCAGACTCTCGTCATCGCACTGGGTGCCGGTCTCGGCATCTGGGGAGCCATCAACCTGCTGGAAGGCTACGGCAACGACAACCCCGGTGCCAATGCTCATGTACAGTAAAGAAGCAAACAACCGAAAACAAGAGATAGACCGCCAGCACCACACTATTCCGAACCAAAGAGCAAACGACAAGCACCATGGAAATGTGTATAACTTGCTATTCCGTTATGGAAAAGTCCGTTCACAGAACATGGAAAAGCTAAAGAGCAGCTTTCCCACATTCTGCAAACGGACTTTCCCACAACTCCATAAGATAGCAAGTTATGCACATTACGCACAGTGCCGACTGCTGCGGAAGCCCTCTCATTTCATTATCTATTCAAGAAAATAAATTATGAATTTTTTCTTAACACTACTGCGGTAGTGTTGACAACCGATTAAGAAAGGTGTAATGTGTAATCAAGCAGAAACTACTGCGGTCTTGTGGAAAGGAGGAAACAAATGGATATTAAACTTTTCGATTCAGAATTGAAAGTAATGTGTGTGCTTTGGAACGAGGGCGACACCACTGCAAAACACATATCCGACGTTCTGAAAAAAGAAATTGGCTGGAACATGAATACTACCTACACACTGATAAAAAGGTGTATCAAAAAAGGGGCGATTGAACGTTCCGAGCCTAATTTCATGTGCCATGCCCTTATTCCCAAAGAAGAAGTACAGGAAGCGGAAACAAAAGAATTGGTTGACAAGATTTATGACGGTTCAGTTGACAAACTGTTTGCAGCCCTGTTAGGCAGAAAAAAGCTTTCCGCTGAACAGATTCAGAAGCTCAAGCAGATTGTGGAAGATTTGGAATGAGGTGGTGTAAATGAATTTACTGCAAATGAGCTTTTCGGGGGCTGCTTTCATTACTGCGGTAGTGATTATCCGTGCGGTGGCAATCAATAAACTGCCGAAAAAGACTTTTCTTGTTTTATGGGAATTGGTGATATTAAGACTGCTTATCCCGTTTTCGATTCCGTCAATGTTTAGTGTTTATACGTTGGTAACTCATAGCATATCTTCTACAACATTGCCGGAAGCTGGAACAGATTACAACATTCCCACTATGCAAGGGCTGTTTGTTACGACACAGGGAGCAGAACAGCCGCCAGAGAATATTTTATCATCTGTTTCCATGTGGTTTATTGTATGGTGTGCAGGAATAATACTTATCGCATTGTTTTTTGTAATATCCTATTTGCGTTGTCTGATTGAATTTCGGACAGCTTTACTCGTCCACAACCATTATGTAGAAAAGTGGCTGGCGGAACGCCCATTGAAACGTCCAATTTTGGTAAAGCAATCTGATAGAATTTCCGCCCCATTAACTTATGGCATTTTCCGTCCTGTTATTTTGGTGCCGAAAAAAATGGACTGGAAAAATGAAAAACAACTGCAATATGTCCTCTCACATGAATATGTGCATATTTATCGCTATGATACTGTAACAAAGCTGATTGCGACACTTGCCCTTTGTATTCATTGGTTCAACCCCTTTGTGTGGGTGATGTATATTCTTTTTAACCGTGATATAGAACTGGCTTGTGATGAAAGCGTCATACGACAATTTGGAGAAAAATCAAAATCTGCCTATTCGCTAATGCTTATCAACATGGAAGCAACGAAAAGTGGGCTATTGCCATTTTGTAACAGCTTTAGTAAAAATGCTATCGAAGAAAGGATAACTGCTATTATGAAAACAAAAAAAACAACTATTTTTTCGCTGGTACTGGCGTGTCTGATTGTTGTCGGGGTAGCTACAGCATTTGCAACTTCCGCCCAAGCTAATAATAATCCAATTTTTGAAGAACAGGAGTACAAACCAATACATGCTTCCGAGAATGCTTCAGATTACGATACGGCGGCAGAACTGCCCGGCGGTAATATTGACTATGGGATATATGAAGAATATGGATTGATTTATGATAAGAATAGCAAGTGCTACACTTACAAGGGAAATGTTGTCCGATTTTTTAATGACCCAGTGGGCGGCGCAAGTTTTACCAATTTCTTTACGGGAACAGTAGATATTGAAGCGGAACGGGATACAAACGATAAACTTATTGGTATTCGGGAATGCACAAAAGAAGTTTATGACAGGCATACAGAAAAGTATGAAAATTCAGGACTTAAATCAATGCCCGCTGGCACTTCTACAGAAAATGGAGATATGATTAGAAATCATGAATCTTACAGCATGGAATCTGGAGATAAGACAGAAAACATGAATACGCTCCAAGATTATGAATCCTATGGCATAGTTTATCACCCAAAAGATGGGTATTGGTACTACAACGACCAGATAATTGGTATATTCATTGATACTAAAAAACCCATCATCTATTTTAATAACAGTGGCAGTATATATCTTTCCATTGCTGAAAATAGTGAAAATGGAGTTATGGAGATTAAGGAAATTTCCGAAGCGGAAGCACAAAAACTTTTACGGGATAATAATTCGGGCAATTCTGCTTCATTCACAGTAGAAACCTTGAAATAACAAGTGTCTTATAAACCATACGCCGTATTATGTGGGAGAAAGGGGGAACTATTTATGCCTTGCACAGAAGCATATAAGGAGCATATCGAGTACACCTTTGATGCCTTTTGCAGAGTTGTCATACACTATGCAGCTATCAACGCATGGCGTGACAGGGATAAGCGGCGGCAAAGGGAAATATCTTTTGAATACCTTACAGAAGAAAAGTTTTATCCATTCTGTACGTCAGACACCTATTTCATAGACCCCTACAAGCAATACCCGGTTATGATGTGTGGTCAGAGGGTTATCCTCACAAACGGGAATCTTGCAGCCGCTTTGTCCTCTCTGCCGGAGAAAAAGAGGGAAATCATCTACCTTTACTTTTTGGGGCATTACACACAGCAGGAAATCGGGGAAATGTACGGACGCTGCCGGAGTACGACCGGGTATCAAATCCGCAGGACTTTACAGCTCCTGCATAAAGTCTCAGGGCATGAAACAGTTCATGGCTAATTAAAGGGAACAAAAAGAAAGGGAATGCACAATCCAGACGGTATCAGCGGCAGGCTACAAGAATAAATTGTGATTTCACAA
>URXI01000414.1 GCA_900551775.1 uncultured Eubacterium sp.
TGGATGGCCGAAGGCGATGGCGCCGCCATTGGGATTCCACTTCTCCATGTCGATCTTTTCACCAGTGATTTCTTCCATCTCTTTGATGACGGAAAGATTCTGGGCAGCAAAGGCTTCGTTGCACTCGAAAACGTCGATGTCCTTCACTTTCAATCCCGCTCTCTCCATCACTTTCAGATTCGTGTAAGCCGGTCCGATTCCCATGTATTTAGGATCGACGCCTGCGTCCATGCCGCAGATCCACTTTGCCATCGGTTCGTAGCCCAGTTCTTTGGCTTTCTCTGCGCTCATCATCAGGACAAAGGCTGCGCCGTCGTTTCTGCCCGATGCATTTCCCGCGGTAGTCACGCCGCCTTCATTGACCGGCTTCAATTTTGCAAGACCCGCTAAGTCCGTCTGCGGTCTCGGGTGTTCGTCCTTGTCTACCGTCACCGCCTCTCCTTTGCGGCTGTATTTCACCTGCAAAGGCAGAATCTCCTCTTCAAAATATCCTTTTTCTATGGCTTCTGCAGCCCTGCGCTGGCTCCTCAGTGCAAAGTCATCGCACGCTTCTCTGGTAATCCCCCATCTCCCGGCCATCAAATCAGACACCTCGATCATAGAGATATCGTCTTCTTTCGTCGGTGCCAGCTTCAGGGGCGCCGGCATCGGTGCGATTCCCTTATAAGGTTCCACAGCAGTGGAATATTTATAGTAGGTCTGGCTGTGGGCCTCTGCGCCTCCGCAGATTGCCACATCGATATACCCTTCTTTGATCTGCAGCGCTGCATTATTGATACAGGCGATGGATGAACCGCACTGCATTTCGAGAAAGGTTGCCGACGTCTCGTAAGCAAGCCCTGCCAGAAGCCCTGCATATCTTGCAAAGTTATGGGTGTTCAAATCTCCTGACGCACTGCCGACAAATACGGCATCCACCTTGCCTTTTTTCAATATCTCTGTTTTTTCGCAGAGACCCTTCATGGTCATCCCTGCAAGCTCCACCGGCGTATAAACTCTCAGTGCTCCGCCCATTCTTCCAAAGGCAGTGCGGGCGCCATCGACGATTACTACTTCTCTCATCTTCTTATTCCTCCATATCCCAAAGTGCCATGATTTCCGGAATGACCTTTTTCAGATCACCTTCTATTGCAAAGTCCGCCAGTTTCATCATCGGGCACTCTGGATCTTTGTTGATCGCAATGATGATATCCGACGTCTGCATACCCGCCAAATGCTGGATTGCGCCTGAAATGCCGCAGGCAAAGTAAATATGCGGCTTTACCGTGGTCCCCGTCTGACCCACCTGATGACTGGGGTCGATCCATCCTGCATCCACTGCTGCACGAGATGCGCCGACAACGCCGCCTACTTTTTCTGCAAACTGGCCGATCAGCTCAAATCCCGACGCGTCGCCAAGTCCTCTGCCGCCGGAGCAGATGATGTCCGCATCGGTCAGGGAAACCAGCTCCTTCGCCGCCTTGACCACTTCCAACACCTGGACATGAATGTCTTCTTCTGACAGATTGACCTTCACGTCGACCCGTTCCCCACTGGCTCCTTCCACTTTTTCTCTCTTAGCCATGACGCCCGGCCTGACTGTCGCCATCTGCGGCCTGGTATTGGGCGTTACGATGGTAGCCATCAGATTTCCGCCAAAGGCCGGTCTGGTCTGCTTCAGTCCCTTGCTGTCGTCTCTCGGATCCAGTCCAGTCAAGCTGGCAGTAGTGTTTTTCGCAAGATATTCCATATAGTTGGCCACATTGATATCCAGTCTGGTGCAGTCTGCTGTCAGTCCCGTGTCCAGCCTTGCTGCAATTCTCGGTGCCAGATCTCTTCCCACATGGGTAGCGCCAAAGATGACGATCTCCGGCTTATATGTATTGATCGCATCGGTCATAACCTTTGCATATCCGTCGGTGGTGTAATTCTCCAGAAGTTCATCATCCGCCACATATACCCTGTCGGCACCGTAAGCGTAGAGCTCATCGACGAGATACTCCACGTGATTTCCAACCAGTACCGCGCATACTTTCGTATCGCCGCCAATTTCCCTTGAAAGTTTGTAGCCTTCTCCTACCAGCTCCAGAGCCACGTTCATCAGTTTTCCATGCCTCTGTTCTGCAAAGACCCACACGTTTTTATAATCTTGAAAATCTTTCATATTTCCCTCCAGAATTAAATCGTATAATGGTCTGGTCCCAATTTCAAAGAAATTGATGGACAGACCTTATGCTTTCACGCCCCAGCTTCAGCTGGCTAGGCGTTAGTCGTAAATTCAAATATCAGATAATGTGCTTTTCTTTCAGTACCGCCATCAGATTGGCAGCCTTCTCCTTTGGCGTATCGCCTTCTACAGCGATGCCCGCTCCCTTCGGCTTCGGTGTAAAGGATTTGAATACGTTGGTAGGAGATGCCTTCAGGCCTACCGTCGTCTGATCGACGCCGATGTCCTCTGCATTCCAGACCTTGATTTCCTGTTTTGCCGCCTTCAGAATTCCTCTGACCGACATATATCTGGGCTGGTTCAGTTCCTTAATTGCGGTCAGTACACAAGGCGTTTTTACTTTGAGCATTTCATATCCGTTTTCAAGGGCTCTCTTCACTACGATGCCGTCGTCCTTCATCTCGAACTCTTTCACGTATGTAACCTGAGGAATCCCCAGTTTCTCGGCAATCTGCGGTCCCACCTGTGCAGTATCGCCGTCGATTGCCTGTCTGCCTGCAAATAGAATGTCAAAATCCCCCGCCTTGCGAATGCCTGCGGCAATGGCGTTGGAAGTAGCCCAGGTGTCTGAACCGCCCAGGGCACGGTCTGATAGCAGGATGGCCTCGTCTGCTCCCATGGCGACACATTCCTGGAGCATCGCTTTTGCCTGAGGCGGTCCCATGGTGATGACCGTAACCTCCGTTCCCGGATTGGCATCTTTTACCTGCAGCGCCTGCTCCAAAGCGTTGGCGTCGTCTGGATTTAATATGGAAGGAACGCCTTCCCTGATCAGGGTTCCTGTTTCAGGATTGATTTTGATTTCATTAGTATCTGGTACTTGCTTTACACATACGATTATTTTCATCTTCACTTTTCCTCCAGTCGTATCATTACTTAAAGATCTCTCCGGCCATGACCATCTTCATGACTTCCGATGTGCCTTCGTAGATTTCAGTAATCTTTGCGTCTCTCATCATTCTCTCTACGGGATAATCTTTGATGTATCCATAGCCGCCGTGGAACTGCACTGCTTTGGTCGTCACGTACCTGCCCGCCTC
>URXI01000415.1 GCA_900551775.1 uncultured Eubacterium sp.
TTTTGGCGGTTAATAATCTGTATTGGTCCAAGGCTTCTGCTGGCAGTGGAATAGCCGATCCAGCCTTTCGAGATAGTCAGGGTTGCTCAGCCTGATTTCGCCCAGCCGCACCAGAGATGCCAGGTGGCAGCTGCCCAGCAGCAGGGAGGACAGATCAGACAATTTGCAGTGCAGAGTCACGTCTGTTTTGACATCTGCCGGCAGCGGGGACCATCTGCTTTCGGACTCGCCCTCTTTGCGGAAAGCGATGGAGACGGGTTCCTGCCTGTGATTCAGTTCGTCCTTGCAGACGAAGGTCAGGGACAGCTCCTCTGCCGGGAAGCTGCGGTAATCTGTCGCCATGATGAACCTTTTCAGATCGGGAATCTTGTACATGGTGCCGATGGCGGAAATATTGGACTGCAGAAACCCGAAGTTGATGTAGTTGCCAGAAATGTCTGCGGCATCTTCCAGGATGTGATAGAAGTCCTCTTCTCCGGTGCGAATGACAGTGGTCTGTGCCAAATCCTCCTGCAGCCGCAGGAAGCCCAGGAGAGAGCGGAACACGTGGCTGTCTGCGTAGACGATTTCGGATACCTCCATGCGGTTCAGGGTATAGTTGACATCGCTTTCACAGACAAAACGGAAGGAGACATAGCCCTGCAGAACGCCGTCTTTCACGTACCCGATTCTGCGGGACTCGGTGTCCTCTCCCATGTCTCTGATCTCATCCTCAAATTTTTCCAGCATGCCGTGGTTCTTCTTGGCGCAGGCGGAGTGGCAGGCCAGGAGGTCGTCAAAGTCTTCCCTGCCCAGGATTTTCAGCGCTGATCGTTCTTCCTTGCTACAGGCTGGCAGATGGGAGGTCGGCAGACGGTATTCTTCCAGTTTTGTGCCAAAACCGTAGCCCATCTGTTTGTAAAAGCCCATGCGGAACGGGAGCAGCAGGGAGGCCAGGGCGCCGCTTTCCACCGTATATTCTTCAAAGAAGCGGACCATGGAAAGGGCAGCGCCTTTCTTCTTGTGAAGCGGATGGACGGCCAGGGACATCAGGCCCACAGCGGGTTTCATCTCCCCGAACAGGTTCATGGAGAAATCGATGAGTTTCATGACCGCGATCAAAGCTTCTCCCTCAAATAGACCGTAAAAGTGAATATTTTTATCTTCCTCCATAGACGGAATGACCACACGTCGTTTTGCCTCTCGTCCTTCGTCGCCGATGCTCTTGAAAGCGGGATAGGCGTTGAGGTAGATGGTCAGATAATCTTCGATGTGTTCCGGTCCGATTAATTTTATTTCTCGTTCCATAATGGCTCCTTTCCGATGCGCCCCTGGTCCTCAAGCTCTCTGACATAGGCGCTGATCTGCGCAAGGCCGGCTTTGAAATAGTCGCCGTCGCCGAAGCCGTAGCCCACACGAAAGCTTTTTTCCTGTTCAAAGCAGGCGCCGTGGCAGACCAAAACACCCTTTGACTCGTACAACCCCTTGGCGAATTCTTCTGCCGGAATGTCAAAGTCATAGTAGACGAAGGACGTAGAGCTCATGCTGTCACAGGCGATAAAGAAATGAGGCTCCTCCTTTACCCACTCTTGCAATATCGTTCTCCCCTGATCCACGATGGCTTTGTTGCGCCTGTAGAAGACGTCTTTGTTCTCCAGAATGATGGCTGCAATCAGCTCGTTGACAGGCCCCTCGCAGATGCTGTTGTAGGAGCGGTGGTTCATCAGATGTTCGTGAATGGACAAGTCCCTGGTGACGATCCAGCCGACCCGCGTGCCTGCGGAGGAGAAGATTTTGCTGGTGCTGCTGGTGCAGATGCCTTTCTCGTAGAGATCACAGATAGAGTACATGTATTGGTCGCTGAGGCCGCGGTAAATCTCGTCGCAGACAATGTAGGCGTCTACGCTTCTGGCGATGTCGACCAGCTCCAGAAGGTCTTCTCTGCTCAACGTATAGCCTGTAGGATTGTTGGGATTTGCCAGATTGATCATCTTGGTATTTTCGTCCACCAGGGCGCGGATGCGGTCAAAATCCACCGCATAGCCCGTAGTTTCGTCGCAGGTAAAGATGCGGACTTCCGTTCCCAGCGCTTCGGGAATGGAATAATACTGCTGGTAGTTGGGCAGGATGCTGACCACGTTGGAACCCGGCTCGCACAAAGCGTGGCAGACGATGGCGTTGGCGCCGGTACCGCCGTGGACGCAGAGCACCATTTCCGGTGTCACTGCATCGGTGTAAAGGCCGGCGATGGCTTCCTTGAGCCGGGGCATACCCTCAAAGTATCCGTAATGCAGGCTCATGTTATCGATTTCGTCAAAAAAATCCTCGCGGTCTGTATGGGTGAGTTCCAGGAACTCCTTGACAGTAACGGGTTTGCAGCAGCTGGAACCCAGATTATACTTGGCTTTGTCGTCGAGAGGGTTCAGCCAGAATTCTACCTTAAATTTGCTGATATCCATGTTTGTCCTCCTATGAATTTAGATGTCGGCTTCTGTGCCCAGGCTCTTCGCTTTTGCCAGGTCGATGGCTCTTTTGCCTGTGACAAGATCCAGAAGTGCCAGACCTGTGGCATCAAAGATGGTAATTTCGTCGTCGTTTTGTCTGCCTGGTATCTGCCCGCAGAGAACTTGGCCGATTTCCCCGGCAATGGCGTCTTCTTTGAGGACGCCGTATTTGACAGGCAGTTCCATTTCGCCCACGTTGATGCATTGTCTGAGGTCGTCAGCAAAGACTCTGGCGCCTGCAAAGAGCTGCGGGTCGATTTCTTCTTTGCCCTCCATGTCGGCGCCGATGCAGCTGAAGTGGGTTCCCGGTTTCACCCATTCTCTTTTGATGACCGGACTGCGGGAAGGGGTGATGGTGATGATCACGTCACTTTCGCCTACGCAGCCAGGCAGATCTTGGGCATCTGCAAAGGTGACGCCACGGCAGTCGATCTGAAACTCTGCTTCCAGTCTGGCGGGACAGCCTGCGGCAAAGTCTTTGGCATTTTCCTGATCCAAAGCGTCTGCGATATAGACTTTTTTGATGGCGGGCAGGGCGATGAGGCTGGCGGCGATCTGATAGATGGCCTGTTTGCCAGCGCCCAGGACGAAGAGGACTTCTGCATCCTTTCTCGCGAGAGCCTGGGCACCGATGGCGCCTGCTGCGCCGGTACGCATGCAGGTGATGTAGGCGGCGTCCATGACGCCCAGAGGGATGCCTGTTTCGGAGTCAAAGATCATCAGCATGCCGTTAAAAGGCGGCAAGCCTTTCT
>URXI01000416.1 GCA_900551775.1 uncultured Eubacterium sp.
GCATTTACCTGCATCGTGACGCCTGCAGTAGCCGCAGATCCCCAAGACGTTCCCGTGCAGGTTGAAAAGATCGCGCAGAGGACAAATGCCGAGACGAGAATCCATTTTGCACTGACCAGCTGTACGCCGTAATAGATGAACATGGGAATCGTGCCAGAGAACATCCACGCCCCCAGCAGAAAACCTACGGCAATGAGCACCGAGTTGGCCGGTGCCGCCGCCTTGATCTTCTCAGCAGAAAATTCCTCCAGGTCTTTCCACGTGTAACCGCAGCGCCAGCCGATAAACACTACATATACGAGTGCGATTCCCATCAAAGCCGGTGCAGACAGATCGGCCAAAGAGCCGAAGAAAAAAATTACCAATAATACCACTACCGAACTCATTGCTTCAAGCAGCGTCGCTTTTCTTTTTTCCTTTTGTTTCTTCATCGTTTGATTTCTCCTTTCAAAATCTTTTTTCATTATAAGGGAATTTCCCGCGATAATTTTTATAACTATTCTAAATATTCTTTCGAATACTGATAAAAATACCAAATTGCACACAAAAAAACAGCCTGGTTACAAACCTGACTGTTCATGGACTCCGCTGTCTCTTCTATTCTCCCATAATCATGCATTCTTTTCTATAAAAACTAATGCCATAGCGCCTGATACTGTGGTATCCTTCTTCTCTGAGCTGGGCTTCATAATTCTTTTTCTCAATCTGCGCAAGTGCTGCCTCGCATCTTTCCTCCATTCGATCAAAGCTGTCTGCAATTTTCAGTTCCAACACGACTGCCGTTCCGCGTACAGACGGCGTCTTCAAAATCATGTCCGGTCTTCCATTTCCGCTCTCCCGATTTGAGAGAACCAGATACTTTCCATTTCCTCTGAGCAGTCCTGCCAGAAAGCCGTGATAATAACTTTCTGCATAGTCAAAGACACTGATCGTCGCAAGAAGCTGGTCAGAGATAAAATCCCCGGCAGTCTTACAGTCCCCTTCTTCCAACGCTTTGATCAGAATAGACCGATCAGTCTCTTCAACTCTCTCCTCAAACCATGACCAGATACTTCTCTTATACACCGAAAGAATTTCCATGTTGGGAATGGTCAGCTGTACATAGGTCTGCTCCGCCTCTTTCCGTCTGCCACAGGACTTCAGGTAGCCCGTAAAGAAGAGAAAGTTCCAGAGGTTGTCCATAGACTTGTGAATATCCTCATAAGTGATGTCTTCATGAATTGGTTTTTCAATGGATTCTCCTTCTATAAGCCGTTCCAGCTCTTCGCGAGTCTCCATGCCAGCATCCTCAACCAATTCCCTGACGATACTGTTGGATGAGGTGTTGGACCAATAAGGCTCCGGCAGGGCATCGTGATTCACGAGCGCCGTATCCACATAATTAAGAATGCTCCATGGGTTGTAGATTTCCACTTCGCCAAATTGATAACCGTCATACCACAGCTTTAACTCGTCAAATTTGTCATCCAAACGGTAATAGCCGAGCATTTCCTTCACATCCGCATCCGTAAACCCGAAAGAATCTCCAAAAGCGGGACTGATGATCGAGTGAATCTTTAAGTTATTAAGACCTGTAAAGATACTCTCCCTGCTGATTCTCAGGCACCCCGAAATCACTGCAAACTCCAGCGATGGATTAGTCTTCAGTGCTGACTCAAAGAGGGAACGGACAAACGCGATCATTTGGTTATAGAATCCTTCAAAATAGGCGTTTTCTAAGGGGACATCATATTCATCGATGAGAATAATGACATTTTTCTGATGATACTTTTTCAAGCAATCCGACAGAAATGCCAAAGCCTTGGCATATTCAATCTGCTCCGCCCTCTTTTGCCGGATACGGAGAAACTGTTCCTTTTCTGTATCTTCCAAAGCCTCTGCCTTGAGCACATATTCGTGGCGTGCAAATTCCTTAGAGATTTCATCAGCCAGACTCAGATATGCCATCTCAAAGCTGGGCTGTTTGGCGGATTTCAGGGATAGGTTAATCACCGGGTACTGTTGCTGATGAGAAAGATATTCCTCGCCACAGGAAGAGATAGCGAGTCCCTCAAAGATGTACCCGTTATCTACCAGCGTGCCCTCCCTGTTAAGCTCCATCTCAAAAAACCTGCGAATCATGCTCAGGTTCAAGGTCTTTCCGAAGCGTCTCGGTCTGGTGAACAAGGCTGCACTGGCAGGTGAGTCCAATAGTTCCTTTATCATCATCGTCTTGTCCACATAGTACAGATTTTTGTCTGCAATGGTTTTGATGTCCTCAAATCCAATGGGTATCGCTTTTCTCATGATATCCTTTCCCTCCCTGCATTTTTTTCTTTATCTATAGTATACGTGAAAAGAGCCGCAATTACAACTTTTACAGTTTAAAACCTGTGGAAAATCTCTTTCCTGCAAGTCGCCATTCATCCCTATTTTATCCTCTTCTGTCTCTTCTTCAAAACACTGCCTATACCGATCACGAGTGCCAGCACTGTAAGAATGCCGATACCCGATAGCAGGAACCACATATGCACGCCCACCTTTTCTGCTACCGGGCTGCTGATCAGGAGCCCGGCAGGCATGGTGAAAGCGGTGACCTGGCCGATCAGAGAAAAGGCGCGCCCCATCTTTTCTGGTGCCACAGTCTCCTGAATGTAAGCGGTCAGTGGAATTCCGTGGACATTTCCAAAGGCGCCCATGGCTGCACAGGTAACAGCAAAGACAATCCAACCGATGAAAGTCGCTGGCACCAGCCCGCAAAGTGCTGTCGTCACGCCGATGCCCCAAAGTCCCAGATAGGATGTCCTGAGTTTATTTTTGATATTCAAAATGCTGCCGAAGAGCAGTGCCGCAATCATCATGCCCGCAGCAAAGGTGACCTCCACGATGCTGCCGTACATGGCAGAAAGATCAAAGTAATCGCTGGTCATCAAAGGATAGAACGTGGAAAGGGGCGCGTAGAACAGCATGCAAAGAACCTCTGCAATCATCAACGTCAGCAGATTTTTATCTTCTCTATATACCTGGATACCCTCTTTGAAATGGGCAAAAAAACCGACTTTATGACTCTCATAACTCTCAAGACGCGGAATCTTCACCACAGCTAGTGCCGAACTGGCAAAGACCGCACCGATGACATCGGTCAGCAGCACCAGAGACATAGGCAGGGCCGCATACAGAGCCGCGCCGATGACCGGCCCCAGAATAAAAGAGCCTGCTGTCATCAGCTGCATCC
>URXI01000417.1 GCA_900551775.1 uncultured Eubacterium sp.
ACTGTCTATCAGATTATAGGAATATTGCAGAAACATGGAAATCAGCGGCGGTATCGACATTTGCCAGATGAGTTTTCCAACGGGCGCAACCGCCATTTTGTTATTGGTTTGCATGCTTTCCCTCTTCTCCACAAATTGTCCGAACAATATAGTTTTGTTTGCGTGCTGCGTGCTGACCGGCTTCCTGGGCCGGATAGTCCAATGCAATCGCCCGCCTATATTTGGAGTCTGTAATTGCAATGATGGTTGGAGATTGATGTCCTCCGCCGGTAGGAGCGTAAGTCCCTGCTTCCAGTACCGCGTCCAAAGCCTTGGAAGGGACAGGTTCCGATGTATAAGCCCGTACACTACGGCGCGTCTTGATAAGAGACAAAAAATTTTTTTCCATACAGATATAGTCCTCCATTCTGCTAATACTTCCGAGATACAGGCAACAAAAAAGCCACACAACTATCACAAGATAGCTGTGTGGCAAAAAGATGACCGAATCCGGAAAAGTCCACTAAAATTTTGCGTTTAATATTATAGCGAACTTGAAGGAGACTGTCAAGCATCAATCATTACGGAATTGTGGCGGCTGTCTGTTGTTTTTTATGTTACTTTATGGCACATGAGAAATTCTGTCTGGTTTTGTACTCGTAGTGAGTGGGCATGTTCTCCCATTGGGAGGCCACCCACCAGTCCAATTCATTCAGTACGATATTGGATAGGATGCCGCCCTGCGGCGTTCCCTTAGTCGGGTAATCGCAGCTCATAGCTGGCTGGTTACCGACTCTGCCTCTTTGACAACAGTTATATGTAATTTGACAACATTGATTAGAACTTTTACATTTAGGGGAAAATAGCGGAAATTATTCGGATAGCATTACTACTAATTTTTACTCTTGTTTTATTGCTGCAACAGAATATAACAGCAATCAATCGTCAGGTATTTTTCATAGGTAATTCATTTCTGTTATAATTCCATATACGGATTTTCAGAATCTACAAGTCCGACAATTGTTTTGCAACCCCAATCCGCGCTATTCGCATCTGGAGTTCATCCTGCGCAGCAAGTACACGCTCGCGATTGAAAGTCCGTAACCTCTGCTCCTTTTTCATGATTATCAAATCAAATACAATAAATCTGCATGTACCATTTGGCAATAAAGGATATACACCTATTACATCTGACCCATCTTCTTTTATGCTTAACAAATGAACAATTATTTTTTTTACATCCAGACTTATCCATTTGGTATTTTCACATTCATCACAAAATACCTTCTCCTTACAGTGAGTTAACGCTTTCTGTTCAGCTATTAACTTTTGCTTCTCTGCACGAATACGCTCCAGAAGAACGGAAGCCGGCTCATCATTTGGGTCTTGTGGTACAAGTTTACCTTGTACTGCCCATTGGAGAATTGATTTTTTCAGGGCATCAGGAAAATTATTTTGTAATACATAATACATTCAACGAATTTTCTTTTCCAACATATTCTGCCAACTTTACTTCTGCTTCAAGGATTTTATCAACGATACGCTGTTGCTCAGACAATGGAGGTATTGGAATTAAAATTGTTCCTAACTTATCACCAGAAATATGAACAATAATATTTCCGGTAGCAAGACTAACCTTTCGTCCAACTATATACGGCGATGCCATAAGGTATGTGAGGTAAAGAGGATTCATTCCATGAGCTGTCCAATATGCCAGATCTCCGCCAGCTGCAATTAAATCATTCCCAAGATAAGCCACAGCATTGACTATATCAGGCTTATTCTCGCCGGCGAGAGTCATAAGAATATCGCCGTAAGAGAAATGCTTGCATCGTTCAAATAAATCTTCTGAAACAAACGAAACCGCTTGATTGAAAGACGTGTGATATGTTGTGTATAGCTCTTCGTAGCGTACGCAAGGTTTTCCAAATTCAATGGTTTCGGCTCTTTTTATTCCACTTCCTCGGACAATACTTCCGATGGAACTAATTCTCACCCACTCCCAACTATCCGGAATCTCAAACGGTACTTCATCCGCAATACATACCGGCTCGTTCTTTCCAATCTTCTCATAAGGCAAATTATTGATACTTAATAAAGCAATATATGTTATACTAAGAATAGTTGTAATTTATTATAAGTATCTGATAAACAGTTAAGGCAGGAGGATTATACCATGGAACGAGTAGTAAATTTTTTGAAAGAAGCAGAAATATATTATTTGGCAACAGTGGAAGGAGATCAGCCAAGGGTAAGACCTTTTGGAACAGCACATATTTTTGAGGGAAAATTGTATATTCAGACCGGTAAGGTGAAGGATGTTTCAAAACAGATTCATGCAAATCCAAAGGTGGAAATCTGTGCATTTAAGAATGGAGAGTGGCTTCGTGTAGCAGGAGAACTTGTAGAAGATAATAGAAGAGAAGCAAGACAGTCTATGCTTGATGCTTATCCATCTTTACAGAATATGTACTCAGCAGATGATGGAAATACAGAGGTGTTCTATTTTAAGAATGCGACAGCTACATTTTCATCATTTACACATGAGCCGGAAGTAGTGAAGTTCTAAGGATAACATAAAATGGCAAAAAGTAAGAAGACAAAAATACATAAAAAGATAGATGGTCAGCTTTTATAAAAGTATTGTTGATCAGGACAGGGCATCCGTTGTTATATGCAATCTTAAGCATGAGATTATTTATATGAATCCGACAGCTGTTATTAGCTATGCGAAGCGAGGTGGCGATAAACTTATTGGAAGAAGACTGTTAGATTGTCATAATCCAGAATCAAGAGATAAAACACAGCAGGTAGTGGACTGGTTTGCAGTAGATGAAAGTCATAATATCATTTATACTTTTCACAATGAGAAACAGAATAAAGATGTTTATATGGTGGCACTCAGAGATGATGGGAAGTTGATAGGATATTATGAGAAACATGAATATCGAAATGCAGAGACTATGAAACAATACGATTTGTGGTGATGATATGACGAAGGATGAATGGTACAAACAGTTGTTTGAGCGACTGGATAATTCTAAGTTTCGAAGCAGTTTCCATCTGAAGCAGAAAGATATTGATTACATAAACGAAAAAGGTTGCGGTCGTCCAGTGGACGACCCTGCGTAGCAGGAGCAACGACCGAGCCGGGAGGCGAGACATGGATACAATCAGACAACATGCAGAGGAGTTTATCGCAAAGAGAGAAGCTCCGGCGTATATAGCAAAT
>URXI01000418.1 GCA_900551775.1 uncultured Eubacterium sp.
ACAACGATTAACTGGTAGTCATTCTTGACTACATCATTATTATACTAGGAGGTAAGGCAATGGAATGGTTGAATAAATTAGGCAATGCCATTGACTATATAGAAAACCATTTGGATAAAGAAATATCTATTGATACAGCAGCACAAATTGCGTGTTGTTCAACCTACTATTTTCAAAGAATGTTTACTTATGTTGCTGGTGTATCTTTATCCGAATATATCCGCCGCCGCAGAATGTCACAGGCTGCCTTTGAATTACAGCGAACAGAAGAAAGAGTATTAGATATAGCCCTCAAATATGGCTATTCTTCTCCTACATCTTTTAACAGGGCATTTCAGAGCGTGCATGGCATAACGCCTGTGGCGGCTAAAAATATTGGTAGTACCTTAAATCTTTATCCACCCATTAGGTTTTCTGTAAATATAACAGGAGGTAGCGTTATGTCATATCACGTTGAAAGAAAGGAAAGTATTCGTATTGTGGGTATTCGGACGCCGCTTGTTGAAGATGTCGAAGAAAATTTGCGGACAGTACCTGCTTTTTGGGAGCAAACATTACAAGAAAATTGCTTTCCAGAAATTTGCGGGCTTACAAATGAAAATCCGAATGGGATTTTAGGAGTTAGCATTTATAACAATCCGCAAGATATTTATTACTATATTGCTGTTGCCAGTAATAAATCTGTACCTATTGGAATGGTGGAATATGTTATTCCAGAAGCAACATGGGTGGTTTTTGAAAACGATGGAATGTTTCGGGAAGATGTGCAAAGCGTTTTTCGCAGATTTCTAACAGAATTTCTTCCCTTTTCCGGCTATGAATATGCGGAACTTCCCGACGTTGAGGTTTATCCAATTATTCAGGGAAAACCGCAGACAGGTCATTCAGAAGTGTGGATTGCAGTTAAAGAAAAAGGAGAACAGTAAATATGGACTATCAAATTGAGATTAGAGATATTGAGCCTATTCGTGTGGCTTATATGAGATACAAAGGTATTGTAACCGAAGCAAATAAAGTATTTCCAAATGTTTTCAAGTCAATCCGGGGAAAGACCAACGGTGCGCCTTTTTTCAGCTACTTGTCTATGAACCCGGAAACGCACATGGGAGAAATGGAACTTTGCGTACCCACAGAAGAAACTCCGGCGGGCAGCGGAATTGAAGTGAAGGAAATGCCCCGGCTAAAAGCAGTATGCGTTACTCATGTTGGCTCTTATGAAAGTCTCGGCAAGGCGTATGCTGCTATTGATCAGTACGCTGTTAATAATAAGCTGATGCTGACACCGCCGTTTCGCGAAGTTTTTATTAAAGGGCCGGGAATGCTTTTGAAAGGAAATCCCGACAAGTACATTACAGAGATACAATTTCCGATTAAGGAGGAATAAATATGTATGCCATTGAGGCACAAAACACGGTAAAGCAATACAAAAATGGCGTACAGGCATTAAACGAATTAAATTTATTCGTCAAGGAGGGAGAGATTTTTTCCCTCCTTGGGCAAAACGGAGCAGGTAAATCTACGCTAATAAAGATTTTGTCAACTTACTTGAAACCAACTTCTGGCAAGGTTTTTATGTTTGGGAAAGATATATGCAAAAATTCTGACGAGGTGCGATTTAGAATTGCTTGCGTTGCACAGCAGACCTCTATTGATACGCATTTAACTTTAGAGGAAAATATGATATTTCAAAGCCGTCTTTATAAAATTTCAAAGGGAGAAGCAAAAACGAAAATGGAAACCTTGATTACGGATTTTGGTTTAGAGCAATATCGGAAATACCCGGTATCATCTTATTCCGGCGGGGTAAAAAGACGGCTTGACATAGCACTTAATATGATGTCAAATCCCCAGATTTTATTTTTAGACGAACCTACCGTTGGCATGGATATTCAATCCCGCATGGCTATGTGGCAAATGATGAAGAAAATCCGAGATGATTTTGGAACGACTATTTTTTTGACAACACACTATTTAGAGGAAGCTGATAACTTAAGTGATACTATCTGTATTATGAAAGACGGAAAAGAGGTCATACAGGGGACACCATTTGAATTGCGCTCATATATACGGCAAGATACTTTATGTGTGCAATTTTTCACTAATACAGAAGCAAAACAACACTTATCAAAACTGGGAAATCTCTTTTCAGCAAATGATTTGTTCACGAAAAGCAAAGCAGTAATCATCAATACGCAGGATAGTCGTTCAGATATAGAGAAAGTAGCACATTTCTTGTTGGAACAGAATATTCCGTTTGCTGGAGTTGAAATATTACAGCCAACCTTAGAAGATATATTCTTGCGTTTGACGGCAAGAAATGAACAGGGGGAATGTGAATGAGCGTCTTTACAATTTTATATCGGAATATCAAGTGGCGTTTTCACAATATCTTTACGATTGTGATTACCATTTTACAGCCTATTCTTTGGTTAGTCCTTTATAGTGCCGTTGCGGGGCAGACGATGAAAAATACAGGCATTGAAAATTATACAGCTTTTATTTTTCCCGGCTTGGTTGTCTTGGTAAGTTTCTCCACTTGCAGTAGCAGCGGCATTATGAATTACATGATGAAATCAGACGGAAGTTTTTACCGAATACTAATTGCTCCCATTCGGAGAAGCTCTATTGTGTTAGGTCAGCTTTTAGAAGCGGTACTATGCACATTTCTTGAAGTTGGGATAATGGGGATTGTCAGCCTTTTATTCTCTGTCAAAATTGTTACCAACTTTGCAAGCCTGCTTCTCGTCGTTGTTTTAATATTTCTCACTGCTTTTTTTATGGCAGGTTTATCTTATGGGATTAGTCTGATACTTCCTAATGAGGTTATATATGAAACAGTAATGAACGCTATCGTATTGCCAATTTTTTTTCTTAGTACCGCCCTATTTCCGGTAGATGGTATCGGTGGTGCTTTAGGAGTTGCTATCAACATCAATCCGTTTACTCATGCAATCAATGCGTTACGCTCTTTAACTTTATATGGACGCATTGAGATAGGACAAATGATTTTTGTTTTAATTCTATTTATTGTAATGAGTTGTGTCAGCTTTAGTTGGGCAATCCATAGATTGAAAAAAGAAACACGTTTATAAAATGGAAAGCCGCCCAACGGATAATAAAAAAACCGTTGTTGTGGCGGTAGGATTTTCATGCGCCCAAATAAAAGATAAGTGAGCCTAACGGCGGTTTTG
>URXI01000419.1 GCA_900551775.1 uncultured Eubacterium sp.
TGGCTGTACTGCCCTCAAACATAACCGCCAGTTCTTCAAAGGTGGGGCGGTCTTTCCATGAGCTGACACGCCCACAGGTCATGCAAATTGCTAATCGTTTTTCGAGCAAGGTCTGTTCCCGGTAATTCAGCTTCTCAAATGCCCGCTGCACCTTTTCTGCCTGTATGCCGTTCCAGAGGATGTCGGTATAGTTCCAGCTATCGTCAAGGGCTACATCCTCGCCTGTTTCCTCGCCGTTCTCGTCTGTCACATAGAATGGCTGCTGATTGCGGATTCCACGGACAACTTTCAGATATTCTTCCGCAAGAGCAAGGTCGCAGTTATACTTCTTGGAAAACTGGTTGACCGCATCTTTGGTGTTATGGTACAGCCACGCCATTGACCGCACCATTTTGTAATTGGTCAGAGAGGATACCGACCATTTTTCTTCGCCCATGCGAAAACGGAGCATAGCATCCCGGATGAACGGGAAAATGTATGTAGCATACTCCGCACCCTTGGCAGGATTATAGTCCATCAGCTTTTGGAGCATTTGCTCCCGGCAGGAGAGCTTTATATCTATAAATCGGTCTGTGTCATACAGATCGCCGCCATCCACACCGAGAAAGTCTTTGATGCGCTTGTTAAGCTGCGGCTCGTAGTGGTGCAGGAAGAATGAAAAATAAAGCAAATTCTTCTCCTGTAAGGCAGACAGGATATATTCGTTCAGACTGTCCACCGCTGGCGGCTCCGGTTCCAGTTGGAAGATGCGCTCTGCAACATAGGAAATGATGCCGTCACCGTGCGGATTTACTTGATACTTTGGTATGTATCCGGTCATATTCCATGAAAAATCATTCAGCATAGCGCACCTCCTTCCAGTTTAGTAATACTCATAAATATCCCGTGGTCAACTAATGGGTTATTTATTACTTTATTTTCTTTAACATACGGTGATAAATAGGTGCATTTGGTGCAGGAGTTGTGATTGGGACCAGAAGTCCCTCTTTGATAAATTGTTCCACACGCAAAGCAATCCACCCATCACCGATCCCTAATTGATTCTTTCCAAGAACCTGTCCAACAAGCACGCTTTCCTTAAACTCGTCGTCCAGTGTATCCAATTCTCGAAGAATAAATGTATCATACAGAGTTTCTGATACGCTGACCAGTTTGCCGTTTATAACAGCACGAAGAGGAGAATTTTCCTGTTGGAGTTCTCTCCAGCGGTTAGCCAAACTACGAAGGTAATTTGTTGGCAACTTCTTTCCAAGAGATGCCATCCGTCCCAAGTGATAAGGTTCAACTTCTCCCCAACCGTTATACTGGACAATGCATCCATCTGGTCTTGTTTCCCACATTGGAAGCTCCACAATGGTAACATCCAATTTTTCAAAGCCGATTGGTCGTAGTTGTTCCAGAAGCCAATACAATCCGCACACATCATCTGGTTCTCGTCCGACCCAAACACGAATCGGCTCTCCGTTTTGTGCTTTTTCCAGTAGCGTAGCATAGTTCTTTCGGGATGTATTGAGAAGTTCAGTTACGATTTCAGATGCCATATCGGGCAGTATGCTTAGTAGCAAAGATAATGCCGACTCACGCTCCAAACAAATTCCTGCTTCGGAGATGTTGCCCACAGACAATGCCAACGGAAGATTAACTATGTCCTTACGATTTCCCTCCAACGGTATAGCATTCTCCCAACCAGAACGCTCCCGTTCTTCTGCTTGATGCTGGAACTTTTCTATTTCTTCTTTTGAAACTGTCCCATCAGAGATAATTACACTGGTTGCTCCGCCTAAAAAACCCTTATGTCCAATCGCAACCGCCATAGTCCCTGCGGCACTGTCGCTAAATACTACTTCTAACATAACGTTGCTCACCTCTTAGCTAAATTCAAATTCTTTTTAGTGCTTCTTTCTTCAAAGCCGCCTGTCCCATTTCTTTTTCATAATCGCCCTTGGCATAAGCGACATTGCTCAATGCCTGGAGCATCTTATCTTTTGCCAGCTTTTTCATGACCTCCGCAAGATCTTCATCCAGAGTACCACGCTTTATATAGCGGTTTATGGTGTTCAGACGCTTCTCATGTATCTGCTTCACTGGATGATCATCCGCAAGCTCCCGTTGTTCTCTGCCTTTCAGATTGCCGATCTGCCGACAGGTGCGGTGCAGCTTATCTCCCGGCGCATAACCGCCGCAGTATTTGGTGTGCCTTGCGTTGGTTGTCAGAAACCATTTGCCGCAGATCCGGCACTTCTTAGGAGCGTGACCGACACACAATCCCTCAAAGAGATCTGACCGGAACATCCCTACAAAGGACACATAGTGCATCCGTTTGACGAGCTTCGCCACATTTTCGCCGGGACGGATGACAGATACATACTGAACGGAGTTGTTCAGGGTAGACATCCAGGCATTTCCCTCAGTAATAGAAAAGTCCGGAGGGAAATAGCTTCCAAACATTTTTGCAAAGCCCTCTGCGGTGCGGTCAGCTTCGTTGCCGTCTGATTTTTCTGCAAAATCAAGCATTGCCTTTTGGTATTCCCCAAGGGAGTATGCCAGATGCCCGAATACAGCGGTATAGCGTTGGAGCATCATCGCATCGGCATATCTCGGAACTTCTTCAAGCTGCAAGGAGTTGGTTGTGGCTTTTATGGCAAACTCCATATATTTCAGAGCATTGTCCGCAGTAAAGACTTTTTCAATCTGTTCTCTGTGTTTTGGAATATCCATGTAGGAGAACGGCGGTGTTTTACTGAGAATATCAAGCATCGCCAGAGCAGCTTCCCTTGCCATAGGAAAGAGTGCAGAAGCGTCCTCTCCGGCGTTCAACATTCCAAGCAGCAGATTGATTTTTTCGCATTGCTCATTCATCTTTGCAATGGCATCCGCAGGAACATTCAGCGCATCACAGGCAAGAGTGCCGACAGGGAATGTTTTGCCCTCATATATGACCGTATCCTGCCAAAAATCCAATGTCATCAGTTCTTGATTCATGCTTGCCCTCCTGTCCTGTTTTTTATTTCTTTCATTATACCATGCAAATGTGAAGAAATCTACATCCTCCGAATAGTTGTCCTGTTTTTTGAAATGAGGTTGTCCTCCGATTAGCCTGTTTTTTGAAAAATCCGGCATAACCATAGTAGAAAGAGCGAAACACCTGCCAATCACGG
>URXI01000420.1 GCA_900551775.1 uncultured Eubacterium sp.
TTTCTGCAACCGGTACGCCGTCGATCAGATGGACGCCGTTCTGAGTAATGCGATTCATTTTGGGAAAAGCAGGAATAAAGGGAAGCCTATCGGTACCGGCCGCGTCCAGCACAGCTGTCAGCTCAGCGCCGATGTTGCCCCGCAAAGCAGAGTCGGTTTTTTTATATATGCAGCAGACGCCGGCCGCAAGTGCATGTTCCACAGCTTTTCGAACTACGGAATATGCCTGCTCTGGTTCCAAATGCCTCGTTTCCGCATCCATGACCAGTACCTGTATACTGCTGTCCACCTTGGTAAAATCGAAGGCGGGATCCGTAATGACGCTGGTAACTGCCCCGTGGGCGGAAAACTGTACGCCAGTATCCAGAGCTCCGGTAAAATCATCAGCAATGATCAACAGTTTGACCATGCGCTACCTCCGTATCGTTTATATTTGAAACACTTTGTACTATTTTCAAAAGCAAAAAATCCAAGCTATCCTCAAACAGGCTTTAGGTAATGCGCTTTATTTGGTTTTATTCTACAAATAAACAACAGGTGATGCAATTATTTTTTGCTGATTATATGTTTTGTTTTGAAACGCCTCGAAAAATGATTGCACTATTTTTGTTAATTTGATACAATTTGTTTAAATTTTAAACACATTGGAGGCGGCCATGAAACACAAATACCGCATTCTGGGCATTGCGCCCTATGAGGGGATGAAAGCCCTGATGTCCGACGTGGCGGAGGAGTACCCTCAAATCGACCTGACTTTGTTTGTGGGAGATCTGGAGCAGGGCCTGGAAATTGCTCACAGTAATTTCCACGGGAATTACGATGTGGTGATATCCCGGGGCGGGACCGCCAAAATGCTCAAAGAAAACCTTCCACTTCCAGTAGTGGAGATCCCGGTATCCATGTACGATCTCTTGTGTGTACTGAAACTGGCCGGCGCTTCCACCGGGGCGGGAAAAGTCTCTATGGTCTCCTTTGACAACATCACCGTCAACGCCCGCCTTTTGTGCGATCTGCTGGGCTATGATATCGATATTCGCACAGTGGACGACGGGGCGGAAGTGGAGACAATCCTTGCAGGAATGCGGGAAGGCCACTGCGAAGCAATCCTCTGCGACGCTGTCTCCAACACAGTCGCAAAGCGGCTGGGGTTCAACTCCTTCTTGATTGCCTCTGGCGTTGACAGTATCCGCCAGGCTTTTGATCAGGCGCTGTTTCTATGCCGCAGCCAGACCAGGCTTCGGGAGGAAAACCTCTTTTTCCGGGAACTGCTCCACGGTCAAATCGGTCAGACCATGGTGCTGGATGACACCGGACATCTTTACCTTTCCACACTGGAACGCCCCTCGCAAGGGCTTTTGGATCTTCTGAAACGAGAACTGCCTGAATCCGAGAAAGAAGCAGAGCGGAGAATCACTCGGAATCTGGATGGCATGCTCTATTCAATCCGGTCCCGACGCATCACTACCGGCAGTCTATCCCGCACCGCTTTTTTCTTTGTCGCCCGCAAATCGCCACTATCTCCCAGTCAGGCCGGCATCCGGTTTTTCACCCGACCGGAGGCGGAAGTTGCCTTTTACAGTAGCATCTTCAGCTTTGCCGGCGCTATCCGCGATTTTCAGGATGACATTGACCGTATCAGTCGTAGCAGTGCCCCAGTAGTTGTTACCGGTGAGGATGGCACCGGAAAAGAAAGTATAGTCAGCGTGCTGTATATGCGCGGGACGCTACAAAACAATCCCTTGGTTTCTATAAATTGCAGCCTGCTCAACGAAAAAAGCTGGGCCTTTTTGCTGGAGCACCACAATTCCCCCTTAGCAGATGAGGATTCTACGATTTACTTTGCCAGCATTGATGCGCTGTGCCCAGAGCGTCGGCAGCAGTTGTTGGCAGCATTGTCCGAAATGGATGTATGCCGCCGAAATCGTGTAATCTTCTCCTGTGTATGCCAACCCGGGGAATACACATCCGCAGTGGGATCTCTTTTCATGGATAAGTTGTGTTGTCTTTCCTTATTCTTGCCCCCTCTACGGCAGATGTCGGAGCGTATTCCCGCTCTGGTAAACCTGTCTCTCAGCCATCTGAACGCTAATCTTCCCCGACAGCTAGTGGGAGCAGAACCGGAAGCTCTGGCGCTATTGCAGGCCTTCCGATGGCCGCACAATTACACTCAGTTCCGTCGGGTAATAGGGGAGCTAGCGGTTACCTCCGCCGGACAGGTAATTACTGCGGAAGACGTGCGAAACATTCTTCGAAAAGAGCGGCACATGGGCGCTTTTTCGCCAGGAGCTGAGAACACCTCCGCCCCCTTGGATCTGAACCGAACCCTAGCAGAAATCAGTCAGGATGTAGCGATAAGAGTGCTGGAGGAAACCGGCGGCAATCAGACCGCAGCCTCCAAACGACTAGGGATTAGTCGAACTACTCTGTGGAGATTGTTACAAAAGTAAGCCATGGATTTCTCGGACCTCCTTGTGCACCGGCAAACGCGAGAAGTTTAAAGAACGTGGTGAAATTTATCTATAACTCCTTCAAGCTTATAATGCGCTAAAACCTGGAATTGATCTGTATTTCCAGTTCTAAGCTTTGTCTGATAGTATCAAAGTTACCGCCAGTTATTCTTAATCCCATCCAAATAAGCACAGGCCAAACCGTATGCAAGGCAGTCTGGCCTATCGCTTATTATTAAAAAAATCAAAAACCAATTCAGAATATAAAAACGGCACTTTTACCTTGAACGCATTTTCAAGGTGGTTAAGCCTGTTTCCTTCTTGGCAAACCAGCGAAACAATTGATCAATAGCCAATACATTCACCTTTACAATCGCAAACGCATCCAGATAAAGACGGGAGCAACACTTCTCCATCTAAAATTTAATATTTTTTAAAAAGGGATGTCTTTTTATGCTACCCACACAAGTTAGGGCAACTCACTCCACGAGTGAATCCAGGGTTTTGACCAATACGTTGACCAATATCCGGATATCAGCGAGCGGACACAGTGGACCATGACCTCTTGCCTGTTCCAAAAAAGTGGAGCAAAACCTACCGGAAAGCGCCTGATAGCAAGGCATTGACGTCCAGACAGATCTTCACACGCAGGAGGTCACTGGTTCGAGTCCAGCAGTCT
>URXI01000421.1 GCA_900551775.1 uncultured Eubacterium sp.
GTTAAAATTGCATCTGCAGGCTGCCTTTATCAGCTTTCATGCGTTTGCCGTGCCTAAAAGTATGAATCCAATTGACAAATATCAGGGGGGGTTATACTTTATGAGGAGAAACAACGCTTCTAAACAGTTAAATATTTGGCAAAATCAGGGAAATCTGGTGACGCAAAGCCAAAGGGCCTAATCCATCATAGATGGAATGGCAGCCGGTTGCACTTAGTATAGAGACAATGTCTTTTTATTTTGTTTTACGTTCCCCGAAATTTTTCGGGGTTTTCTATTTTAAAGTGTTTTGGGACTGGCAATGACACTGTGACAGAGGATGTTCATAATACAAGACTTTTTATGGAGGCAGGGAAATGAGGAAGTATTATAAGTTATTGTCAGTCTTTTTAATTATGGCACTCACGATGAGTTTCAGCAGTTTCAGCTATGCTGGTGAGACCGACAAGGAAGCTGCACCAACGATTAAAATAGAAGGAACTACGCTGTACACCTATGGCGTGCCGGTTTTGATTAAGAAGGATGATAACGGAAAGACAAATATTTATCGTGATGATACTAGTCAGGAACTATTAAAGGAGAATGTAGGGCCTCTTACAATCTATGGAGGCGGCAAGAATGAGTCCATCACAGGGGATGTCAACATTACTGTGGATGGCGTATCTTACAGTAAGATTTACGGCGGCGGCTATTCTGACGGTTTAGGTGCAGCTGACGTCCAAGGCAATGTCAGGATTACTGTAAAAGGAGAAAAAAATGCTAACACCATCTATGGAGGAGGTTATGCTACAGCAGTGCACGGAGATGCTAGTGCCAACGTGAGCGGATCAGTGAGTGTGAACATTCCTGCAAAACCTGCCAGTGATTCGGTAGTTTTTTATGGGGCAGGGCATGCCTATGCGCCAAAAGAGCATAGTGCGGCTGCTGATGTAGGGAAGGTTACGTTATATGTAACCGGAAGGATTTACAATGTAACAGGTGGAGGCTATGCTGGTGCAAACAATACAGGGACTGCCAGCGCAAAAGTTAAGTCATCGGTTTCAATCCATTTGAAGGAGGTTGATGCGCGCGATATTTATAGCGGCGGCCAGGCTAATGGGAAGAATGCCATTGCAGATGTAGGTTCTGTGGAATCCAGGATTGATGGTACAGAGGTGGCATCCCTTTATGGCGGCGGATGGGCAAGTGGCGGCGGCCAGGCTAATGTAATAGGTGATGTTAAGCTCTACTTGAAGGATTGTTCCAACTTGTATGCTTATATCTATGGCGGCGGATGGGCATCTTCTAAAGCTAGTGCTGCTACAGCAGGTTCAACAGATATTGAAATCGAGAACTGTATTTCGCCAGTATATGAACAATTTGAAAACTATCCTGTTGCGGGTGCCATTATTAATGGCGGCAGCGCCTCGGGAGAAGGTGCCAATGCGAACGTTGGCGGACAGGTGCAGTTGACAATAAAAGGGGGATCAGGCGGTGGTAACATTTATGGCGGGGGTGAGGCTTCCAGTGGTGGAAGCGCAGTAACTGGAGATTCTGAAATCAACATAGAGGATGTGAAAGGCTATAAATATGAAGATAAGATGTACTACCATGCAATTTTTGCAGCGGGAGAAAGGGATAGCGGCGAGGTCAGTCTGGCCAATGCTGCCAACTGTAAGGTGACAGTGAATCGTTCAACTTTAGAGGATGTCTGGGGTGGAGTGATTGTCGATGGAAATCCCCAGTCTATCGAAGGAACCTCTGATCTGATTCTAAATCAAAGCCAGGTAACCAGTACCATCACCTGCTTTGATACCATAACCCTGGATCAGCCGCAGCATTTAAAAGCCTTTTTGTACAAAGGAGAGAATCAGCCAACCCAGTTAATTGCGGAAGGATTTTCTGTAGGAGACGAGTTAATCACCTGTGACAATACGGAATCTGCAGCAGACTGGTTTTCTTTAAAAGATGGAGCCTTAGATTACGAGGTGACGAAAGAAGCTTCTATTTGGAGGGTTGGAAATTTGACAAGCAAAATTACGGCCTCTTCTGGTGAACACGGAAACATCAGCCCATCTGGTGAGTATTTGGTAAATCAAGGCGAAGACGCGGTGTTCACGATCACACCGGATAGCGGGTACCGGATTTCGAAGGTAGAAGTAGACGGCCAGGTTGTGGATACTGCCGATGGAATATATAAATTTACCGATGTGAGAGAAGACCATACGATTTATGTGGAATTCAAAAAAGCAGCGGTGCCAGATGTAACCCCGCCATATATTCCACCAACGCCTCCAGCACCTGACGTAGACAAGCCCACACCGGCAGATGTGACCATGGATAATTCCAAAGAAGTAATCGACAGTCTGTTGGGAGCGGAAGACATGGAAGACATTAAAAACGGCAGCGAGGTATCCTTCAAGTTGGAAGCAGAGACCTTAGGCGAAAAAAATCTGAATGCTGAGATTGCGGAGGCATTGGACAAACATATACAGACTAGCGGACAAAAGGTCGCTGCCAACTTAGATATAAATCTGATTAAAGTAAAGGACAAAGTAGAAACGAAGGTAACGAGCACCGCAAAAAAGGTGCGTATCACAGTAAAAATACCAGAAGAGTTCCTTGACGAAACCGGATTGCGTCACTATTCTTTGCTGCGTCTTCATGCCATGCAGAACGGCACGATAAAAACCGATGAACTTCCTGACTTGGATAAGGACCCAACTACAGTGACCGTGGAGACTGATCTGTTTTCGGTGTATTCCCTCATTTATAAGGACGAAGATCCTGCAAAGAACGCTCGGATAGTGAAGGGGGTAAAAGCGACAACGCTAAAATTGTCTTCCTCTCGAAGATATGGCTCCATTACCATCAACTGGACTCGATCAAAAGGTTATAAAATAGATGGATATGAGGTTTTTAGATCAACAAAGAAAAATACTGGATATGGCACAAAGGCATTTGCGAAGACGACAAAACAGTCATACAAGAATACAAAAAAATTGAAAAAAGGCACCAGATATTACTATAAAGTAAGAGGCTATAGAACCATCGGCAGCAAAAAGGTATATACTAAATGGTCTAACAAAGCTTTCCGTGTGGCGATATAAGATGTGACAAGTGAATAACAAAGCGATGGGC
>URXI01000422.1 GCA_900551775.1 uncultured Eubacterium sp.
AATCTTGCCCAAGGTGCCGCCCTGCTCGCCCAGGGATTCCAGGATGGCTTTATACTTCTCCTCCAGCTCCGCGCCTCTGAGGTCGTTCATGTCCGCCCAGCCGCAGCCTGCCGGGATGCCGGTCGGACGCTTGTAGGGAGGCTTTGCGTACTCGTCGGACATTTTCAGAAAAATCAGGTAGGTGAGCTGCTCCAGGTAGTCGCCATAGGACACACCGTCGTCCCGCAGCGGCCCGCACATCCCCCAAACCTTAGAGATGATGGTTGTGGTTTGTTCAGACATTATATTTCCTCTCGTTTATCTGCAAACTTTATATTTTCTATGTATTCAACAAATTGCTCATTGTTTTGAATATGTCTCAGTTTATCATCGAACAAAAACTTAAGTATAAGAGCATATGCATGAGAAATTGCATCTTTACAATCTTCAACGCTTATAATGGATTTTTCGCCATGAGCCAGTTCAGAACGGATTCGGTATAGTTTTTTAGTGTCTTGTTTTAGTGTCTTCCTGTTTTTCAAATCAGTACCCATTATAAATGCATAATTATCAGTAATATTTTGAGAAATACCCATTTTCCCCATTGATAATAATGTTTCTATAGCCGTAATGGCATGAACAAATCCACTTGGCTGTCCAATGTTTCTCGTTGCTAAGCCTAAGAAGTCAACTGCTAATAAAACTCTTTTCTGAAAATTCGTCAATTTACTAATAGTTAGTTGTTGAATTAGGTTTTCAAATCCACGACAATCTGTTTCAAGAAACTTGCTTAATTCGATCTGCCGTCTTACTCCAGACACAGAAAAGTGATGTTTCCCATCTGTTTTAGATATGACAACATAGGTGCTTTTGGTTATATGAGATTTATCATAAACAGATACGTCAAATAAATCGTTGCCTATGCTAAAAAGCTGGAAACGAAAAATGTTGGTTATACGCTTAAAAAGATTTTCCGCTTCTATCTCGGCCGCCTCAGTATCATTAGCCTTCACTTTTACACTAATAACTGCGGGACTTTCTTTAAGATCCCGGAACCAAGAATCAATTGCTTCTTGGCTTGGATTGAGGAAAAACTTTTGAAGCGCAACTCTGCAATCTCGTGGAAACTGAAAAAATGTAAAATCGCCAATGGACACGGGCTCCAGTGTATCAACAATTAACCCAGAAATGGCGTGAAACACCTCATACTCATCTGTATTACCCACTATAATCTCCCCTCAAAGGCCTGTTTTAAAATGCTCTGCCGCAGGGCTTCTGCCTGTCGCAAAGAGGTGTCAATGGTACACTCGATACTATCACACATGGAGAGACGGGATTCAATTTGCTCAACAATCTTTTTCTGAATATCGACCGATGGGACGGGAATTTTTATAGTCAAAAATCGGCTTTGCGTTAAGTTTACTCCACTGTCATTTCCCCCTGTTTTACAGCGGTTTATTTCTAATAAAAATCGTGGAGAGTTAAGTACATACTCCATGTATTCAGGCAAAATTTTATCTCTATTGGGCTTAATCTGATACACTTTATCACAATTTAACAATCTTTGCTTGGTTTTCCTAACCAAACAACATACACCACAACGAGAACGCGGTCCTGCACGAGTAATTAGAATATCTCCAACAGAAATCTCGTGTTGATTTCTTGGCTCTAAGTTATCTGGCAAAATCTTATTTTCTGTATAGTCAAAATAACCGTGTTGAACTGCTGTCGTTTTAATAACCGCCCACACATCATCATCAATCGTATTTTTATTCGCACATTTTGGGCTCCACCCTTGGCCCATACTCTCGATATATTGAGAAATGGCACCAAAGGAATCATAAGGGAGGCTTTCCTCAAGCACCGCCTGGCGGTAAACCTTCAGCTTTTCCTTTGCGGTTTGCAGTTCCGCCACGCTGGCCTCCAGCTTGGAAAACATCTCCTCAATTTTGGAGACAATGCGCTCTTGTTCTGGAACTGGTGGAACAGGAATTTCACAAGATGCCAAATACTTAGGCGGAACTCTTTTCTGTCCTGCGCTTCCAGTCATATGCTGTTGGCATTCCCATCGGAAAGATCGTTGTGATAAATACAGGTATAGCCATTTAGCGGTAATCATATCTGCGTTTGGCCTTAAAACAATAAACTCCGTACTTCCTGCGCCGTATCCATTTACAAGATTGTGAACGATTGCTCCTTTTCCGTTCTCCATGCAAGGTGTAATTTTTGCAAATAGCACATCACCATTTCGGAATACAGTGTAATTTTTCACCTTACTGGATTCCAACGTATCAGATAAATCTACCTGACCGTTTGCAGATACCGCAGCCATAGGGATAAAAGATATTTCGCTGTTTTCTGGGATATTATCATCCTGTCGAGGATTGATCGAACAGATCTCACTGATTTTCAGTTTTTCCATACTTATATAATCCTTTTTAAGTTACGCCACCAATTCCCGATTCATTTCCACCAAAATCGCCTCATACTGCTCTCCGAACACCTCATAAAACCGTCCAAGGCCGCCCTTGCTGTCAAAGGGGCTCAGGTCCAGGTCCTCGGACTGAATACTCAGAGAGGTGGCGATATGATCCTTCACCAACTGGAGCCACTCCATCTGCTCCGGGGTGAAATGCACCGCACCGGCATTGCGGCGGAAAGTCCACTGCTGGAAGTTGTAGTTTACCTTATCGGCAAAGGGTTGTAAACCCTCCGCCTCTCCCATCTCAAAACGGATGATGGATACCAGATCAGCCAACTGGCGCAATGTGCCCGTTGCCTTGACCTTCTCCGGCTTCTTGATGGCATAGCAGTCCCACAGCCGTTCGATGGTCACGCCCTTGCTGCGCAGCTTCTCATAGAGAGCTTTCAGCTTTTCAATGGCCATGGGCCGGTCCTGATAGGTCTGGCTGTACAGGATGCGCAGGGCAATGATCTCGTCCTTGTTCTCCTCAATGAATTCATGGAAGGTCTGGATCACCCGGTCGGCGTTTTCCTCTTTCTGGGCGTCAAACCCGGCAAAGAGCAGAGTGTCCGGATTGGTATTGTCAATGATCTGCTCGTGGCTGCGGCGGACATTTTCGATAAAGTCCCGCACCTCCGGACGGCAGAAGGGCGGGGCCGCC
>URXI01000423.1 GCA_900551775.1 uncultured Eubacterium sp.
ACTTTTCCAGGGCTTCGCAGTCAAACACTTCTGGCTCCTTTTTGATGGCGTAGCGCTGCACTTTGATCGCCTCAGCCCCCAGCACTTTTTCGATTACAGGTTCCCAGTTTTCAGTTCTTGGAACCAAAGTAGGTGTTTTCGTGCCCAGAATCAGGCTTTCGTCGGGTACTCCGGCAAAAAAGCTGAAATAGCCTACGCTGATTCGCGCCGAAAGAGGCGGCAGACTGCCATCTGTCTCTACGCTTCCCATGTGTTCCTGCAGGCAGGACCATATCATGGTCTCCTGCCAGCCGTCAAAGAGATAAGCAACTCCCTTCGTCCGTTCATACCAGGCTGACGCCTTTGTTTCCAGATCTTTGACAAAAGCATCTTTTCCATAGCAGTAGCCTTCTATATCTTCTGGATACTGAGCGGCAACGTCCTGTTTCAACGTCCCATAAGCCTTCCTCGCTTCGCTGTGAAGTCTGAGGTAATCCCGCACCGCCAAATGGCGCAGAATGTCCTTTTTATTTTTCTCCTCAAAAATATGTATTTGATGGGTCCGTTCGTCACCGCCTTTTCGCAGATATCTCCGACCCGGAATACCGAACTCGCCCATATATTCATAGCCTATGGCTTCAAACTGGCTCTGCATCCGGTCCACTTTGCTGATATCCCTGACGACAGGCATGATGTCGATAATTGGTTTTGCGCAAAGTCCCGGCACAGAAGTGCTGCCGATGTGATAAATAGCCGCTGCTTCTTCTCCTAAGATCTGTAAAATCAAGTTTTTCTCACGTTCATATATTTCCGGCCACTCTGAGTCATATGAAACGACTTTGACGTGCTGTGCCATCGTGCAATCCTCCCTGCTATATTTTAAAATCCTCTGAATTGAAGTTGCTGTAATATCTTCCTTTTTCTGCAGTAAATCGCAGGACACAGTAGTCCGGATCCGTCACGCCTTCTGGATAGTACATGGTATCTCCCTCTCTCCAAATTCTCTCTTTTGCTTCAGCTGTTTCAAGAACTTCTACAGTCCCCACCAGGCTCACTCCCCTGAAAAAGCGTTTATCAACGAAATAAATACTGGCCTTGGGATTTTCTTTAAAAAAATTTACCTTATTTGAGGACGTATTGGTCGTAAACCAAAATACTTTGATTTCTTCTCGTTCTCTTGGCGGCAGCATGGCTTTGCTGATCGGGAACCCCTGATCGTCTACATAACTGATGATCGCCATATTGGCCTTGTCAATCAGCTTTCCAATGGTCTGTACCGGATCTCTCATCATTTCTTTTTACCTTCTTTCTTTTCTTCTTTTGCTCGCAGCCTTTCGCAGGTGGTCAGCATTTTCTTTCCTGGCGCATGGTGGTGATCCCAGCAGGCTTCACAGTCC
Organism: uncultured Eubacterium sp.; assembly: GCA_900551775.1. Lineage (GTDB taxonomy): Bacteria > Bacillota > Clostridia > Peptostreptococcales > Anaerovoracaceae > Senimuribacter. The sequence goes on from URXI01000423.1 coordinate 1,377, forward strand.
CCATGACGCTGGCAGTGCACTCGTTTGCAGGGGCAGTCCTTCGTCTCTTTCATGATATCTCCTTTATTTTATCGCTTCAATCACGTCTAAGTTTTTAATGTTGATCATCCTGGGTTTCTTTATCTGATATCCAGCTTTCTTTAATTCATGGCAGAGAACCATCATAAAGAATCAGCTAATATCAATCTTTTTTCGCTGTCTTTTATCGGACTCTCGTCGTATTCCCGGCAGCTTCTGTCATACTCCTTGGAATCCAGTTTTCGGCCCCAGTTATAATCCACTTCTCCATGTCTGATTATCCTAATTCTCATCAATTTCTTCCCTTTTCTATTCTTTATTTTATCATACCATCTTTTTCATTTGACATAAACATCTATATTTTGTAAAATACAATTAGTCCGAACTCGGACTAATTTAAAATTGGAGTAATACATATGACTACGAATGAAGCATCAAAACAAGTCGCACGCTATTATCACGTCTGGCGTGAAACGAATAGAATTTATTCAGATTGGGCAAAGAAACACGGCATCTCTTATAACGCATTGCTCATCCTTTACTCTCTATGGAGCGCAAAGCACTATTGTACGCAGAAGATGATCTGTGACCAATGGATGCTGCCGAAGCAGACGGTCAATACGATTCTCAAGGAATTTGAGAAAAAAGAGCTGGTATTCTTCGGTTCCACTCCTTACGACCACAGAAAACGCGGCATCCGTCTCACCAATGCCGGCATTGCATACGCACAAGACGTCATTCCAAAGCTCATGGAACTGGAGACACAGGCGATGGAAAAAATGGGGAAAGACCGGGCGGACGCCCTGATCGAGAACACGGCGCTATTTATCGACTACTTCAAAGAGGGCATGAACCATGAGTAGAAAAGCCGAATTTTTCTATTATGTGATCCCGTCCGTATTGGCCTTTGCGCTCTCAGGCGTCTACGCCATCGTCGATGGATTTTTCATCGGAAACAGCATCGGCGATGCCGGTCTTGCTGCGATCAATATCGCCTACCCGGTTACTGCACTTCTGCAGGCGTTGGGAACAGGCATCGGCATGGGCGGAGCCGTGCAGTATTCCATCCACAGGGGAAAAGCACAGAATGGAAATCCACAGGATTACTTTAACACCACCATCCTTCTCCTGTTTTCCGTCTGTCTCCTGACAATGGTGCTGCTGACCCTTACGATACATCCCCTCTTAAGCGCTTTTGGCGCCAGAGGAGAACTGCTCACCATGGGAGAGGAATATCTGAGGATCATCGTCCTGGGCGCAGTCTTTCAGATTTTCGGCACCGGATTCATCCCCCTGATCAGGAATATGGGCGGTTCCATGGCTGCCATGTACGCGATGATCGCAGGATTCCTGACTAACATCATATTTGACTATCTGCTGGTATGGGTATTACCTTACGGTCTTTCAGGTGCGGCAGCAGCCACCATCATCGGTCAGGGCGTGACCATGGTCGTCTGCATCTGTTACTTTATCAAAGTGCGGACAGGATTTTCATTTCCCGGCTTGTCCGCCGCCAAAACAGCGGCAACCAGCATTTTGAGAATTGCCCTTTCCCCTTTTGGGCTCACCTTCTCGCCCAATATCATTTTGATATTGATGAACAAGTTTGCGATGCTTTACGGCGGAGAAGATGCTGTAGCCTGCTACGCCGCCCTCGCCTATATCACTATGATCATCGTGTTGCTGCTGCAGGGCGTTGGCGACGG
>URXI01000424.1 GCA_900551775.1 uncultured Eubacterium sp.
ACTGGCATGCCTACCCATGCTAGTCTGCCTGAAAATGGAAAAAATCCGGTGTTTGCCTTTGCCAGCCTCGTACCAAAACTTCCTCAGATTGCAGATCCAAAGCAATATAAAGGGATCATCCTCTGCACGGTAGTGCAGCTGTCTGTAGGGGAATATGCCTTTGGTATCGCCGCTGATGCGGGTGTTTTACGTATGACTATTCGAGGTGAATATGAAGAGGAAATGAATCAAATGCAGGCGGAGATAATGGAAATTGCGAGAGAAGAGGCGGAAAAAGCGGGTGTAACCTGTGAGTTCAGCTTTGAAGATGAGTTTCCTGAAACGAGAAACGAGGTGAATTGCGCAGAGAAGGTACTGCGGGCCGCAAAGCTTCTCGGATATCGGACTGTTGAAAAAAGGGACGGACCTTATCGCGGGTCAGAGGATTTTGGGCACTTTCTGAAAATAAGGCCGGGAGCGCTGTTCTTTGTCGGCAATGGGATCGACTGTCCATCGTTTCACACTGCCGCATACGATTTCAACGATGAAATTATTCCGTATGCAGTGGAATTATTTAAAAAATTGATTGTAATGGAAGGAGCACTAGATGAAAACGAGTAAATACAGCGGTTTTTATAAATTGAGCACTGCAGATCGTCTGGATGAAGTAGCAGAGTTTGCAGCCTTGACAGAGAACGAGAAGGAAATAATCCGCAGAGACTGTGCGCTGAGCCTGGAAGCAGCAGACAGAATGATCGAGAATGCCATCGGCATCATGCCGATTCCTTTAGGAGTCGCGGTGAATTTCTGCATCAATGGAAAAGATTATCTCATTCCCATGGCGACGGAGGAACCCTCTGTGATTGCCGCCGCCAGCAATATGGCGAGAATCTGCAGGGCTGATGGCGGCTTTCGGACTTCTAACACCGGAGCTGTGATGATTGCACAGATCCAGGCTGTCAATGTGAGCGACGTATACGCGGCGAGACTGAAGATTTTGGAAAAGAGAGAAGCCTTAATCAGGGCGGCCAACGAGAAAGATCCGCTCCTCGTTCAGGTAGGAGGCGGAATGAAGGATCTGGATGTGAGAATTGTCGAATCGGGACTTGGGAAGATGGTGATTACACATATCCTGGTGGACACAAGAGATGCCATGGGAGCCAATACCGTCAATACGATGGCCGAGGCGCTGGCGCCTATGATCGAGAACCTGACAGGAGGGAAGGTTTATCTGCGAATTTTGTCCAATCTGGCCGACCAAAGACTTGCCAGAGCGAGAGTGGAAATCGACAAGGAGGAGCTGGGTGGGGAAGCTGTGGTAGATGGAATCATCTCCGCCTACGCTTTTGCGGTAGCAGATCCCTACAGGGCAGCGACTCATAACAAGGGGATTATGAACGGCATTGACGCAGTGGTTTTGGCGACAGGGAACGATACCAGAGCCATCGAATCCGGTGCTCACGCTTACGCAGCGAGAACAGGGGCTTACACGACGCTGACCACTTGGGAAAAGACGGCAGGCGGCAATTTAGTGGGAACCATTGAATTACCTATGGCTGTCGGTCTGGTGGGCGGTGCCACGAAGGTACATCCCGTAGCGAAGCTGGCCGTTAAAATTTTGGGCGTTCAGTCTGCTGTGGAACTAGGTGAGGTGATTGCCTGCGTCGGCCTGGCACAGAACCTGGGTGCTTTAAGAGCTCTGGCAACGGAAGGCATTCAGAGGGGGCATATGTCGCTCCATGCAAAAAATGTAGCTGCCATGGCAGGTGTTCCACAGAATATGGCGGATACAATCATACAGCAGATGGTCGAAGAAAAAGCTGTCCGCATCGATCGGGCGAAAGAAATCATGGAAGAACTCGAAGACAAGACGAAATAAAGGCAGAAAGGATGTTGACCATGGAGAAAATAGATCATATTGATATCCTGGATGTGACCTTGCGAGACGGGCTGCAGCATGAGGAAATCTTTGTTCCCACAGAGGCAAAACTGTACATCGCGAACCAGCTTATCAGCGCAGGATTTAAGCATATCGAGGTCGGAAGTTTTAGTCATGTGAAATACGTGCCCCAGTTCAGAGATATCGAGGATGTTTTGGAGAATTTGCCAAAACGGGATGACGTAGAATATACCGTTCTCGCTTTGAATACCAAAGCCTGCGAGCGTGTAGCAGTTGCTCTCAACAAGGGTGCGAAAATTGACCGCGTACTATGCGGACAGTTGGCGACCAGTGAAGCCTATGCGCGTAAGAACATGAATAGAACTCATGAAGAACTGTTCGCGGAAGCCAAGCGGAATGTGAAGCTTCTGCACAGCGTTGGCGTGAAGAAAGTCTTTGCCAACGTAGGCACCATATTCGGCTGCCCGGTGCAGGGACAAGTCCCTTTGAAAACGGCTTATGAATTCTGCGACCGAGTCTTCGATTTAGGTTTTGACGAAATTGAACACTCTGATACGGAAGGGACGGCGGCGCCTGATGCCGTTTATGAATACTTTACAAAAATATTTTCTTTATACCCAGACAGCCGGATGCACAGCTTCCATGTGCACGACGTAAGGGGAATGGGTTTGGCCTCTTATTATGCAGCTATGGAAGCAGGTGTAACTGCCTTTGATTGTACCTTGGGAGGTATCGGCGGACAGGTAGCCAACATCGTTGACAAGATTCCTTGTAAGGGCACGGGCGATTATTATTATAATGATTGCCGCACCGGTCTGGTAGAAACCTGTGACTTTGTAGGAATGCTGGATATCATGAAAATAGACACCGGCATTGAAACTGAAAAGACAATCAAAACATGTATCATGTTGGAGAAGATTCTGGGCAGAAGATTGGACTCGAACTTGACAGCTTTGGCGAGACAGGCCATATAAGCGCTTGCAGTAGAAAGGGGTGAGAACGGAGTTACGGATAACAGTAGAAGTAGTTATTGTAGAAATGATGATAACAAGGAGAACATTATGAAAAAGAACTTTAAGAAGTTACTAGTAATAGTAACCGCAGCGGCAATGCTGGTTTCCCTATCTGCCTGTGGGGGAGGGGACAAGGGCAGCGGCACAGAAACCAAAGGGAAGGACTCTGTAACCTTTAATATCGACTGGCCGGCGGCC
>URXI01000425.1 GCA_900551775.1 uncultured Eubacterium sp.
CCCCCGGTTTTCATTTGAACATGAGCTATATAGCAAGTCTGATAGATTAATATTCCTTATGCTCTGCGTCGCAGTATGCGCATCTGTAGACTTTCTTGTCCTTGTCAACCAGCTTGAACTTCTGTGTAATTTCCTGCTCGATAGACGTGATGCATCTAGGGTTCTTACACTTGATGACATTGGTCAGGGTTGCTGGCAGCTCGAGGCGTTTTTTCTCGAAGAGCTTGCCGTCCTTTACGATATTGACAGTGATGTTGCTGTCGATGTAACCCAGGACATCCAGGTCCAGGTCGATGAGCTGGTCGATTTTGATGATGTCCTTTTTGCCGTACTTTGAGCTGTCCGCATTCTGAATGACTGCCACGCAGTTGTTCAGCTTTTCCAGCTTCAGCAGCTCGTAGATCTGCATGCTCTTGCCTGCTTTGATGTGGTCTAAAACGATACCGGTGCTAACTCCATCTATATTCATATGTATTCCTCTCTTTCAGTAAAATAGGTTGTTGGTTTACGCTTCTCTTTTGATGCCTAGTAAGTACAGGATCAGTGCCATTCTGATGTGCTTTCCGCAGAGTGCCTGGAAGAAGTAGCACGCTCTCGGGTCGTCGTCTACTTCAACGGAAATCTCGTTGACTCTTGGCAGCGGATGCATGATGGTCAGGTCTTCTTTTGCAGCCTGCAGCTTTTCCAGGTCTAATATGTAGCTGTCCTTCAGTCTTACATAGTCTTCTTCGTTGAAGAACCGTTCTCTCTGTACACGAGTCATATAGAGGATGTCCAGATCTTCCATGGCGTCTTCCAGTCTTTCGACTTCTTTCCATTCTGCCCCGGCGGCGTCCATCTTTTCTTTGACGTAATCAGGAACCTGCAGTTCGTTTGGTGAAATCAGAACGAATTTGACGTTCTCGTATCTGAGCATGGCTTCGATCAGTGAGTGGACCGTTCTTCCGAACTTCAGGTCTCCACAGAGTCCCACTGTCATGTCGGAAAGTCTGCCTTTCTTTCTTTTGATGGTCAGAAGGTCTGTCAAAGTCTGGGTTGGGTGGAAGTGTCCGCCGTCGCCGCCGTTGATGATAGGCACTGTGGTTCTCTGAGAAGCCACAACTGGAGCACCTTCTTTCGGATGTCTCATAGCGATGATATCTGCATAGCAGCCGACAGTTCTGATGGTGTCGCTTACGCTTTCACCCTTTGCGGCAGAACTGGAGCTGGCTTCGGAGAATCCGAGAACGCTTCCGCCCAGTTCCAGCATGGCAGCTTCGAAGCTGAGCCTGGTTCTGGTGCTTGGCTCAAAGAAAAGGGTAGCCAGTTTCTTGTGAGCACAGATGTCCTCGTAGGCAGCGTGGTTCGCTACGATATCGTCTGCGATTTTGATTAGTTCGTCGATTTCCTCTACTGACAGGTCAGTAATGTTGATTAGATTTCTGATTTCACTCATTTATTTATCTCCCTTCATCCATCCTTCATCTGAAGGATTGTTTCTAAACTTAATAATTCTTTCTTTATCTTCTGCTTTGATGTAGCCGGTTTCTGCGGCAACTTCTACCAGGGCGTCCAGGTCGCAGAGGCTGACGTTTTTTACGTTTGCAGCGGCAAAGCGGTCCAAGCCTTTCTGCATGCCATATGTAAAGATGCTTGCGATGCCCAAAACTTCAGCGCCGGCTTCCCGCAGGACTTCTACGGTGTCGATGGCTGATCCGCCAGTGGAGATCAGGTCCTCGATGACGACGACCTTCTGTCCAGGCAGCAGCTTGCCCTCGATCTGATTGGTACGGCCGTGATCTTTGGCGGAGCCTCTCACATAACCCATAGGAATTCCCATCAGGTGTCCGACGATGGCTGCGTGGGCGATGCCCGCCGTGCTGGTTCCCATGACCACCTCACATTCAGGATAATGCTCCTTGATGGTCGCGACCAGACTGTTTTCCACCAGGGTTCTCACCTCAGGCGCTGTCAGGGTCAGTCTGTTGTCACAGTAAATCGGACTTTTGATGCCGCTGGCCCAGGTAAAGGGCTCTTCGGGTCTCAGGAAAACTGCCTCGATGGACAGAAGACCTTTTGCAATTTCTGTTTTCATCTTCTCTACCTCGCTATTTCTATCCTAAAAATTCGTTTAAACATCTTTCGTATGCCGCTACTGGGTCGTCGGCTTTGGTAATCGGTCTGCCCACTACGATGTAGTCAGATCCGATCTTTTTCGCGCCTTCCGGCGTGGTGATGCGCACCTGGTCGTCTTTGGCTGCGTCAGCAAAACGCACGCCCGGCGTTACGGTCAGGAAGTCGTCTCCGCAGGCTTCGTGGATTTTGCCGGCTTCCAGAGGGGAGCAGACGACGCCGTCCAGGCCCGCTTCTTTTGCGTTCTGCGCGTATTTGATGACCACTTTGTCCAGGTCCTCCTTGATCAAAAGCTCCTCTTGCATCCTTTCCTGGCTGGTGGAGGTCAATTGGGTTACGGCGATCAAAAGGGGCCTCGTGCCGTCTTCTCTGGTCAGACCGCGAAGGGCGGCCTCCATCATCTCCTTGGTTCCGGCAGCGTGGAGGTTGCACATATCCACATCCAGCTTGGAGAGGGCAGCCATAGCCTTCTCTACGGTGTTGGGGATGTCGTGGAGTTTCAGATCGAGGAAAATCTGATGGCCTCTCTCTTTGATTTCTCTTACGATGGCAGGACCTTCGCTGTAGAACAGCTCCATGCCGATCTTTACATATGGCTTTTTGCTTGTGAACTTGTCTAAGAAGTCCAGTGTGGCTTCCTTGGAAGGGAAGTCGCAGGCGATGATGACGTCTTTACCCATAATTCAATCTCCTCCTTTGCTTGTCTTTTTCGTCGATAGCTGTGTTGCGCGGCATGTCTTGCGATGCTCATGTACCTCTAGTACATTCCGCTTCTCGCCATGCCGTGCGCCTTGCTCTCGGCGAAAAATCCTGCGCAATATATTTATATAAACTAACGATTTGTCTATTTTACAATGCCGATGATGTCGGCTAGTTTTTCGATACCCAGTTCTTCGCAGACGGCAGGCAGTTCCTCAATGATTTCTTTGCATGCATATGGATTGACCAAGTTGGCTGCGCCCACCTGTACGGCGGCTG
>URXI01000426.1 GCA_900551775.1 uncultured Eubacterium sp.
ACAGTGAACGGCAAGAAGTTCTACCAGTTCACTACAGACCACTTCTCCTACTATGCAGTGGCAGACGCAGCTACAGTCGATGCGGCAGTAAAGGCTACAGCAGAAGCGAAGGCTGCAAGGATCAAGGCTGGCGTAAAAGCTACGACTATCAAGGCATCCTCAGCTGCAAAGAAGGGCTCCATCACAGTCAAGTGGAAGAAGAGCGCAGGCTACAAGGTAGATGCCTATCAGGTATTCAGATCCACCAAGAAGAACAGCGGATATGGAACCAAGGCGTTCTATACCACCAAGACGGGGAACCAGAAGAGCTACAAGAACACCAAGGCTCTGAAAAAGGGAACCAGATATTACTACAAGGTGAGAGGCGTCAGAACCATCGACGGCGTCAAGGTCTACACCAAGTGGTCCAACAAGGCGATCAGAATCGCAAAATAAAACGAGTTAAGAATCAAAAAAATGTACAGGAGGGGCAGGATGTCAAGAAAATTAGTTTGTATCAGTGGATTGACATTTCTGCTCCTTTTTTGTCAGTGTGTCGTGGTCTTTGCCGGAAGTATCAATGGTAACGAGGCGCGAGTCGTCAGTGCGGCTTCAGGGACCTTTACATACGAGGGGAAAAATTACGTTTCTTCACAGGAGTCGCTGGGCTCATTGCAGGCATATCTGTCAAGAGACGACATCGACCTTACTGCCGAGCAGGCAGACGAAGCGATCTCCACCATGATGAACAACGTTCAGGCGGGCGTGGAAGAAGGATACATCGTGCCTGTAGACGGCAGCAAAGATACGGCCACATCCGATAAAAAAACAGATGGGGGAAAGCAGCTATCCGGCAAAACGAACCTGACAAAGGGAACTATAGAAATAGAGAAGAATGGGAAGACCATTTTCAGCGCTTCCACACCGGTAAAGAACACCGGGTTTTCGTTAAATTTTACCTTGATAATATGCATAGCGGCTGCAGCAGGAGCGGCAGTCAGTCTTATTGGCATATACAAATTGAAACTATTAAAGCATGAAGAATAAAAAATACACGGCTATGATTTTCACGGCCATCATGTCTGTCGTCATCATAGCAGGTGCACTGCCGGTAGAACATTTATTTTCTGCGCAGCTGACCGCGGCGTTTACCATGGGAGCCCCGGATTTCCAATATACAGAGATGGCAGAATACCAGCAGTTCAGAAAACCGACGGTCGGCAGCAGATACGGAAAAATTGTCTGCACAGAGATCGGTCTAGAAGCCCCGCTGTACTATGGGGATAACGAAACAATTTTAGAAAAAGGCGCTGGGCAGTACAGCCTTAGCGGTATGCCGGGAGAAGGACGGTCTATTTTGATCGGCGGCCACGACATGACCTTTTTCAAACCAATCGAAAACATCGAAAAGAACCAGACCATAGAGATCGAGACGACCTATGGGCTGTACAAATATAAAGTAAGAGAAACAAAAGTGTTAGAGGCCGCCGACCCGGACCTGTATCCGCAGGAAGAAAAAGAGACGTTGGTCCTGTACACCTGCTATCCTTTCGGATTACTCCTTGGGGATCGGAGTCAGAGATTCGTCGTCTATTGCGACAAAATTTCAGGCCCTGAGGCACGGGAGGCCCTATGACAGAAAGTAAAAATAAGAAAAGCCACTATGTTCGTGGTATTAGCTTGATCATGACCTTTTTTTTGACAATCTTGATACTGTTCCTGTTTTTGCTCGTCCAGTTGAACCTGGGACTTGGCAGCAGCCAGAATCTAAAAAACAGCATCAACGACAGCAACTATACCATAGGGGCTTACGAAGAGGCACTGGCAAAATCCAAGGCTTTTGTCAAAGAGAGAAGCCTGCCGGAAATCATCGTGACCAAGGCTGTAACCGAGGAGCGATTCTACATGGACAGCAGCAGGTCCATCAAAGCGGCTCTGGGCGGCAAGTCCGGCCGGGTCGATACGACGGATTTGGAAGCCGCCCTGCGGCGAAACATCAACAGATATTTTGAGGATCACCGCATCATCAAAAGCGACGACATCCGGACGGCAAGAAAGGAAATCGTGCAGACTGTGTCCGGCTATTACAAAAGCTGCGCACAGTTTCAATTTGGGACGTACTTTTATCCACTGAACAAAAAACTGGGCAAAGTAACGCCAGTCGCAATTCCGCTGCTGCTTATTTTGATCGGATTGACGGTGGCGGTCCTGTTCCGGATTCAGAAGTTCAGGCACCGGGGCTTTCGGTACTTGTCCTACTGCCTTTTCTCTGCGACGGTGGCGAACCTGGCCATATGGCTGAAGCTTTTCGTCTTTGACAACGTCAGCGGGGGCATCGAGGCGGACTACTACCTGGAATTCTGCCAGGCCTATCTGCGGAGCGGCATACATATCACCGCAGCCGTTACAGCGGCAGGAGCGATTCTATTCCTCGTCACATTTTTATTTGCAAACAGGCATAAGCTTGCCGGGAAAGTGAACTAGAGAATATGGAAGAAAAGTTTTATACGGATATACACTGCCACATTCTCTTCGGCGTGGATGACGGCGCACAGACCCTTGAGGAAAGTGAAGCCATGATTGCAGCGGCAAGGGAAGAGGGCATACGCACGATCTACCTCACGCCCCATTACATCTATGGGGAAAACGGTTACGATCAAAAAAAGCTGCAGGAGCACTTTGACCTGCTGCGTCAAAGGTGCGGAGAGCGATACGAAGACATGACCCTGTATCTGGGCAACGAAATTTTGTACACTCCCAGCGTCCTTGCGGCTCTGGAACGGGGAGAGGCGCTGCCGCTGGGTGACAGCCAATATGTTTTGGTGGAATTTCGCACAGGAGAAGAATACGGTACGATTTACGAGGCATTGAAGAACCTGATAGAAGCCGGTTATTCGCCCATCATCGCTCACGTAGAGCGCTATGACGCATTGTACAAGAGAATGGACAGAATTGAGGATTTGATTTATCTGGGCGCCTACATACAGGTCAACTGCCGGAGCATTTTGGGAGGCAGGATGAACCGGTCCGCAGCCTGGACCAGCAAGCTCCTGAAGAACAGATATGTGCACTTTGTCGCTGACGACAGCCACAACACCA
>URXI01000427.1 GCA_900551775.1 uncultured Eubacterium sp.
AGGGGGTATCGGGCCTCGAGCTGTACTACGACGACGTGCTGTCAGGCGGAGACATCAAGCGCTAGAAGAGGATCGCTGCGCAGCCGCAGCCTGCGTTGTTTTTAAAAATAACCATCGGATTTTGTAACAATTTTGCTGTTTTACTCATATTGTATATTAAAAAATATGAAAGAAGCAGGTGAATTACATGTCAAATAATTGTGGTTTATTTAATGGTGAAGGCGGCGGTATTGATACCAGCCTATTATTCTTCTTCTTACTGTTAGTTATCATTTTCTGTAACTGCTATAACTAGAGAGAAGCACCAATATAAAAAGGACTCCGAGAGGAGTCCTTTTTAACGTGGGGTTATAGCCACTTTAATTCGTAATATCCAGTTCCTTTACCATATTTTTGAACTTTGATGTAGTAAGTTCCTTTTTGAAGTCTTCCTGTATCTATACCGTTTATCTTTGTGGTCAGAGAAAGCACATCTCCAGGGTCTCCGTAATAAAAATCAGCAGATCCAAAAGACTTTGTTTTACTTCCACTATACACTGAAATTCTAAACCCGCCAGAAGGACCACCTGTAAGTGTGTTAAATGAAAGTTTTACCAACTGGGAACTATTAATCTTTACCTTGTACCAGTCTGCATTACTGCTTGTCTGTGTTGCTAAGATAGTCCCTCTCTTTGTGCCGCCTTTGGAAATAGCTTTCGCTTTTGAACGACTGCTACCACTATTTTCAGATACTTTTTTAAATTTTAAATTTATCTGATAATATGGATTTGTAGTTTTAACGGCAACATAATATGTACCCTTGGCAACACCAGCAAAAGTAACTAGCTTCTTATTAGAGTTAACAACTTCGACATTCTTTAGAAGATTCTTTTTCTTGCTGCTATTCATAACCTTAACAGAGTATTTTGCAGAATTTCCATCATAGCCACTTGAAAAACCCATTGTTATATATCCTGTACTTGATGCTTTGACTTTATAGTATACATAACTTCCGTTAGTAGAAGCCGCCCAGTATGATTTACCCAGTTTTAAATTAGCAACCTGTTTCGGTGCATAGTATGCGTTAAAAGATGAGGAACATTCGCTGCTACTATTAGTGTAAAATGCTAAATAATAGGTGCCTGCTTTTTTTACATTGACGTAAAAACTATCATAATCCTCATTTGAAGTTGATCTATAAATGTCCTTATATGCAATTGGCTCAGATGCAGTTAGTGAATCGAAAAGCGCAATTGTAGTGTCGGCTCCAGCAAAAACATTAAATTCAAATGTGCCAGCCTTAGGTATTTTAACTGCACCGACAAAGGGCTTAGCTTGACTGTATTTAACTCCATATGTAGGAGCTTTGGTGGTGCTGTTCATGTCCGTTGCGGTGACGGATCCATCATCGCTATTTGCCAAAGCTTTAACAGCAGTTGATGGCATCCCCTTCATTCTCATCGTGGTATCCGCAAAAACTCCCTCAGTTCCTGCAAATACTGTGGTTAGAACAAGTGCTAGTGTCAGAGCGACACTGATAATTCTTGACTTTTTCATAATATTTGTCCTTTCTTACCTTAACAATTTTCCTGTTAAATTCATTATACGAAGGATTCATAGAAAGAACAATAACATTTTGAAATATTAACTAAAAATTAACTTTTTTCTCTAATATTACTATATTATTGCAAATTGTTAAATGAGTGGTAAAATATTAAATAGAAATAAAAGATATTATGCATTATTTTATATTTAAGGAGAACGAGAATGAAGAAAAAAAGCAGAATTGCGATTGTCCTGACAATCGCGCTGATTATTTCCATACTGCCTGTGAACAGCCTGACTGTTTTCGGGTATACAGGAGATGAGCCAAGCTACTTTTTAACAGCGATGAGAGAGGGCTATATAGAGGTTTATTGGGATGATCCTGACGAAGAGGAGATGGAGGATCTTCTGTTTTTTGAACTCTATGTGAAGGCACCTGGAAGCAGCGATTATACACTTTTACAGAAGATTGACGCCTATGACATGGAAATCTGGCAGTCGGATGACTATGACGATGCATATTATGATTATCATCATTATGCTAAAACGCCGGGCCAGTACAGCTATAAATTGAGGGCAGCATATGAAGGATATGGCGATGAGGAGGAGTCTGATTACATATACAGTGACTGGGTCACTGACAGTGTAAAATATGCCAATTTAAATCGTCCAACGGCTAAAACAAAATATATGGGGGACACATCGGTTGAGGTCTCCTGGAGTAAGGTAGATGGAGCAGACGGTTATTTTGTTTATCGGGGAATCGTTGATACGGATATTGGAGAAGACGATTACAAAGAAACGATTTCTTCGCCAGATATTACTAGTTGGACCAGTTCCGGAGTTAGAAAAAATGTAGAATACTATTATGTAGTTGTGCCCTATGTCATAGCCAATGGAGAGGCTGTTGAAGGGCTGGCATCGGAGATGATGTTCTGCACTGCAGGTGTCGTCAAATCAAAGATTACCAGTATCTACACTTCAGCCGGCAGTGCTGTTCTCAAATGGTCAAAGAACGCAAATGCTGATGGCTATGAGATATTCAGAGCTGCCAGCGCATCTGGCACTTATCAAAAGATCAAAACGATTAAGAATCAGGCAACGACGACCTTTACCGATAAAAAGAAAAAACCAGGGAAAAGGTATTACTATAAAGTTAGAGCCTATGCGACGATAGAAGGCAGTAAATATTATGGGGCATTCAGCGCCAGCAAGAGCGTCAAGATTTCCAGCAAAACTCTGACGCAGCAGCAGGCGAGAAAAGCCTATCTGGCTCTGAAAAATGAAAGCTTATATTATCCAAAGACCTTGATTGTCAATGGCATCTTTTCTGGTACAATCAAAGGTGAAAAGGCCATCATGATTTATTACAGTGCGAAAAACGGTTACGGCGTCAGAAGCTGGGACTATTTTACTTACTTTCCGTCCAGTCGTAAGTGGAACCACAGCTATACTCCGGTGGCACTAAAGAAAAAAACAACCCTCAACAAGAGCAAAATCATTCATTGGAGTTAACAAAAAAGGGGCTGTCGCATTAACGAAGAAACGG
>URXI01000428.1 GCA_900551775.1 uncultured Eubacterium sp.
TTTTGGGGTTGACTTTCAGGGTCAGCTTTTGGGGTCTGGACAATTTAACAAAAAGGAAAAACGGAGATTGAGCAGTTTCAGTCTCCGTTTTCTTATCAGTATGACGGGCATGCCGCCAATCTGTGGTGAAAGTCCACGTGGGGCGTAGTTGTCGGCGAACCCCAAAGCAACTTGCAAGTTTCACATCGTGAGGTGTGGGAGAGAAGAAGCAATAGCGAAATCGTAGCCTGACGAACAGAAACCTAATACAAAGGCTCATAGAATGGATAAGCTGGCTGAAAGTAGTGAAGTCCAAAACGACAAACGTAAAATTTTATGGGTAAATTAGGCAGGCAGACGAGGAAAGATTGACGAGCTTATCCCGTGAGGTCTCATAGGCGAAGGTATTCGTAGTAACAACGAACTATGAGAAGTCAGCCGAGGTCATAGTAGTGAAGAAGTTTCTGTAATGGAAATGGAGCGAAGGACCAAACAATTCATAAAGTCAATTTGACTTGCAAATGTAAATGTGCAGATTCGACAAGAGATTAAAGCAGCAAGGTCGTAACTGCGTGAAATAATCCCGTAAAGAGGTAGAATTAATGCACATGGAAGCAACGAAAGGAAAAGAGACAATGTCTAAACTACTGGAACAGATACTGTCAAAGGACAATATGAACCTTGCTTACAAAAAGGTGAAAGCCAACAAAGGAGCAGGTGGGATTGATAATGTAAGCGTAGACGAAGTTTACAACTACATCAGGGAAAACTGGACAAGTATCAAAGAGAAAATTCAAAAGAGAAAGTACAGACCCCAGCCAGTGCTGCGGGTAGAAATCCCGAAGCCAAATGGAGGCACGCGAAAACTTGGGATTCCAACTGTAATGGACAGAATCATAGAACAGGCAATCGTCCAGGTAATCACACCAATAGCAGAACCCTGCTTCAGTGAATACAGCTATGGATTCAGACCGGGAAGAAGAGCACAGCAGGCAATAATTAAATTACTTGAGTACCTAAATGATGGTTATACATACATAGTGGATATTGACCTGGAAAAGTTCTTTGATAATGTAAACCAGGACAAACTGATGACACTGGTTGGGAAAATCATAAAAGACCCGGACACAGAATCGCTGATAAGCAAATACTTAAAAGCAGGAGTAATGGTCAAGGGAAAGTATGAGGAAACCATACCGGGAACGCCACAGGGCGGAAACCTGTCCCCAATATTAAGCAACATCATGCTCAACGAACTCGATAAGGAATTAGAATCAAGAGGCCTGCATTTTGTAAGATATGCAGATGACTGCATCATAGCAGTGGGAAGCAGTGCTGCAGCTAATAGAGTAATGCACACAATTACAAAATGGATAGAAAGAAAACTGGGTTTAAAGGTAAATGCGGCTAAAACAAAGGTCACAAAACCAAGCAGCCTAAAATATCTCGGATTCGGCTTTGTCAAAATGGGGGACAAATGGGAATGCAGACCGCATAAAGAGTCCTTAGACAAATTTAAAAGGAAGCTAAAGCAGTTAACAAAGCGTTCATGGTCAGTAAGTATGGACATCAGAATCCAAAGACTGAACCGGGTGATTCGAGGATGGATAAACTACTTCAGAATCGGGAAGATGAAAACCAATATGGCAAAAATAGATAAGCATTTGAGAAATCGAATGAGAATCGTCATATGGAAGCAGTGGAAAACAAGTAAGAAAAGAATGTGGGGTCTTAAGAAACTGGGAGCCCCAGAATGGATGGCAAGGCAGTCCACGGGATTTGGAGACCACTATCAGGCAGTAGCTAAAACCACGGGCCTACACCTAATATCAAAACAAATCCTCGCAAAGCGAGGACTTGTCAGTTGTGTAGATTATTATTTGAATGGAACCGCCGTATGCCGAACGGCACGTACGGTGGTGTGAGAGGGACTAGAAATTAGTCCCTACTCGATTATTTGTCAGGATTTCAGATGTTACTTATCCTTTATCGCTTTTTTTCTGTAACAGCCCCTCTCCTTACCCGTAGGATTCATAATGTCTTCCTTCTCTTTTGGTGCTGCAAGGATCGGTGCGTTCATACGTGTGGCAAAGAGGAAACGGTTCCTTGCATGTTCAAAGTTAAGATAGCCCCTTGCGTTCCTTTTCTGGTCCTTAGGCTTGCGGTTGAGCGATTCAATCGGGCCGTTGGACAGCCGCGACACCTCACCCTTCCGGGGATCTTTTGCGATGAGCACGAATGAATTGATGATGGGCTGCTTGTATTTTCTTAAAAGCCCTGAAAATTTGCGGAGTTCTTCAAAGCCTGACGCCTGGTAAAGGCTGATCAGCTTCTCGATTTCAACAGTAGCGATATCCGGCCTGCCTGCATTGCTCTGGTTGAACAGGATATACCGGTCCTTCAGGTCGCGTAAATCCCGAAGCATGGGGAAGGCCCTGAAGAAACGTTCTTCATATGCATATGCGTCCATCATGCACCGGAAATGCCTGTCATAACGGGAAGGTGCGTTGTAACGGATATGTTCAGGGTTCCTGAGCATGATCCGCTTATGGTGTTTCAGCAGATAGGCCTCGTCGCTCATCCTGAACCGCAGGGGTGCATCTGAAACCGCCCGTGCCTCCCGCTTCCGTTGTTCATCCCTGTCCCGGCACTCCTTCTGCATCAGGTTCAGGCGGTTCAGGATTCCCCTGACCAGCCACTGGACCACATGGAAGGAATCGACCACGGGCAGCGCCTTTGGAAAGTACTTCCCGGCAAAAGAGAGATAAGGGTTGTACATATCCGTGATGAGGTATCTGACGCGGCTGCGTCCCTCCGGCGGGAGCGATGCAAAATACGGCTCCGTGATGCCCGTCTTCCGTCCGGGGAGCATGTCTATGGGCTCCCCGGTCAGGAAGTCCATGATGACAAGTGCATATTTACATACGCGGGGGATGTCCAGATGCACTTCATCAATGCTGATGACTTCGCTGAGGGGCAGCGGCTTCATATCCACGTAGCGGTCAAAGATCTGCAGGACCGTGGTATCTGACAGGCTGGACCTCCTGGCAATGCCGGCGG
>URXI01000429.1 GCA_900551775.1 uncultured Eubacterium sp.
GGCTTTGGTGACCTGACCAGAAAGGTGGGAGCCACTTTGATGGGCGAGTACGTCAACAAGCTGGGTCTGCGTACCGCTTACGACATCGACGGTGTCGAAAATGCGAAGGGTTCCTTCACTTTTCCGACGGACGCACCGCTGAATCTGGCGTGGGCAGGCATCGGTCAGTATGACGATGAGCTGAACCCGTGCTCCATGATGGTATACATGGGCGCTATCGCAAACGGCGGCAAGTCGGTGGTGCCGAAGATGATTCACTCGGTCCTCTCAACGGCTGACGAGACGGATCGGATGATCGAGGAATCTACGGCATCAAAGCTGACTGCTATGATGAAGAACAACGTGGTGTCCAACTACGGCGAGAGCAACTTCCCCGGCCTCGACATTTACGCCAAATCCGGCACGGCTGAGGTTTACGGCAAAGAACCCAACGCCTGGTTCACCGGCTTCATCAAAAATGAAGACGCGCCATACGCATTTATCGTGTGTATTGAAAACGGCGGCTACGGAAGTTCTGTGGCAGGACCTGTGGCAAACAGCGTGCTGCAGGCTATCGCAAATAAATAAATAACCATGTGAGGACCCCGGCCGGCGATATGCTGTCGGGGGTTTTTGGTGTGGAAAAACCCGGTTTAGGTCAAAAAAGGCCGGTTTATGCAAAGTATATTGACAAAAATATACGGGGGGGGGTATCTTGTTTACAAGGTATATTCTGGAAGAACATGAAAAGAGAGGAAGAAGGAGATGAAAAAGATACTTTGCATATTTATATGCGCGACGATGACACTGTGCTGTATGCCTGCGGCAGTTTTTGGAGACGGCGAGGTGCAAACGGACATTTATGTAAACGGCGAAAAAATTTCTGATAAACCGAATCATACGGTGCAGTGTGGCACAGGGACAGCCATTTATTCCCCCGACGACAAGACACTGACACTCCATGGAGCAAATATTACAGAAAATTATAAGGCAGACAAAGGAGTACAAAACGGAGGCATCTATGTTTCAAGCGGTGATTTGAATTTGAAGCTGATTGGCGAAAATCACATTACCTTTACTGATACTGGAGAATGGGGTGTCTATGTGAGCGGTAGTTTGCACATCACAGCCGAAGAACAGGGATCGTTAATCGTAGATACGGTAGATAATTGTATCTATTCGAACGAAAGCTTAACAATCAGCAGCGGAACCATTGAGACGAAAAACACTAATACGCCAGGTTATTCGGCAATAACGGCTTTTGAATCGCTGATCATTGACGGTGATGCTGTCGTTGATGCGGAAAGTGCAGCAGGAACCGCCATTGTTGTGAACTATCTAAACGAATCCACACCAGCGGAAGTGAAGATTGGCGGCAATGCAAAGGTAACGGCTAAAGCCGCAGGTACGTCTGCTTGTGGGATAAGCTG
This sequence comes from uncultured Eubacterium sp., assembly GCA_900551775.1. GTDB lineage: Bacteria > Bacillota > Clostridia > Peptostreptococcales > Anaerovoracaceae > Senimuribacter. The sequence continues at coordinate 1,410 of URXI01000429.1, forward strand.
TTTTGGCTATTTAACGATTGGGGAGAACGCTGTCGTTGATGCAAGAAGCGACACGGGCCAGACCATAGCGACATTTGGCTCCACACCTTCTCAAATTATCATCAGCGGTGGAAAAGTGGATGCAGTCAGTACAAATTCGACTGCAATTTATACGAAAGGCAGCCTCGCAATTAGCGGTACGGCAGACGTGACAGCGAAGGGCAAACAGCGCGGTCTGCAGGGAAAAAATATTGTGATCAGCGGTGGAGAGGTAAATGCCGAGAGCACAGATAGTATAGCCATCTGGACACCGAATATGCTGACAATCAGCGGTACGGCAGATGCGATGGCAAAGGGCAGAATCTCTGGCTTACAATCGGAAAATGACTTTACCGTCAGCGGCGGAAATGTAAATGCCGAGAGCGCAGTTAGCATAGCCATCTGGACACCAAAGGCATTGACTATCAGTGGTGGAAATATCCATTCAAAAAGCACCGGAGGGAATGGTGCCATCGGCGCGCGAGTCGTAAAGACAGGAGATGAGGAACCATCTGAGCACATTGCCCTCAGCAACGGAATGACAGAAATGAACGGCGGAAAAATCGCTGTGTCTGACTGGTTCGAAGTGACACTAAGCAACGGAACAAAGCAAAACAGATGCTGGACTTCCTTTATTGCCAAGGGGGAAAGCCAATTGAAAGTTGAAAATGGTTTGATGGCCAATGCTCTCAATGAGGTTCGGATCTCCATCCCGGCACCTGTCCCGTCGGACCCTCTGGCCTATGACCGTTACAAGGCGGTGCAGGAACTTGAGAAATACGTGGACAAGCAGAACTACGACGCAGACGGCCAGCAGGAGATTGACGAAATTGTGGGTGCGGCAAAGAAGTCCGTCTACGGCGCATCATCAAAGGAGAACATCGACCAGGCGCTGGCGGAAGCCAAGGCGAAGCTGGACCAGGTGCTGACCATCGAAGAGAAAGAAGAAGCGGCAAGACTGGAGCGCATCAAGGAAGGCGTCGCGGAAACCACCATCCGGGCCTGGTCCATCGGGGGAAAAGGGCAGATCAAAGTGAGGTGGAAGAAGAGCTTCGGTTTCAAGGTCGACTGCTTTGAGGTGTTCCGTTCCGCCAAGAAGAACAGCGGATACGGAAAGAAGCCGTTCTTCACCACCAAAGAAGGGACCAAGTGCTACTACATCAACACCAGGCAGCTGAAGAAGGGAACCAGGTACTTCTATAAGATCAGAGGTGTGCGGACTATAGGGGGAGAGACTTATTACACCAGGTGGTCCAACAAGGCGATACGAATAGCTAAATAAAGACAAATCGCGTCCCGGTCACATGTGTAAGGTGACCGGGGTTCTTTTTTGTTGTGATTTTTCGCAATTTCACGTATACTATAAGTATACAGATAAATATGCAGAAAGGGGTGCCAGAGATGGAACGAAAAGTGATACCCATCGGGTATGAGGATATTAAGAGAATGATCGACAAAAACCTGTATTATGTGGACAAGAGCCTGATGATCCAGGAGCTTCTGGATACAGGCGGACAGGTGAGCCTGCTGACCCGGCCGCGCCGGTTCGGCAAGACCCTGAACCAGAGCATGCTCCGCCGCTTTTTTGAGGACGAGCGGAC
>URXI01000430.1 GCA_900551775.1 uncultured Eubacterium sp.
CGAGGGATTTGGTTATAGGTTTATGTTGTGTATAAATTCCTTTATATCGTCATACACAGAACTATTCAGGTCTGGATATTGCTCCAAAACTTTGTTTACCCAAGCTGGACCGTGACCACCAACGGTACGAACAAAGTTTTCAAGCTCCCCTACAGGAACAAGGAAGATTCCATGATTTTTTAGTGTCGCGTCAAGTTCCGCGAATGCTTTACTGGCATTGCCTTGTGGTATTCCCGATACACCGTACTCTTTTATAGCTTTCCAACCAGACTCCGTTTTAATGACAGAGCGTATCCTTTCAATTTCAGAGGAGGTTAAATACTCAGAGGAAGATGAGTCTAAAATTCTGTCTATGTCGACTTTGGCACTTTCCCTGTTTACATTTTTGTGCTTATTTCCAATATCGGAACATATTATACGATATTTGCCCTGTATCAGATTCCAATCTATAGCAAACGAATCTGTTATCCCCTTAAATGTAGCCTCATCATTTAAGGCATCGAGGTCAGGAATTAGCTTTACATCTATCTCCAGAGATCTAAGCGCCAAAACAACTTTTGCCATTCGCTGCTTGCCGCCACAATGTACAAACAAAGATTCGGGTTCATCAATTAGATAAACGCATATATAGTCAAGCATCAATTGAAGCAGTATGCCTACAAAGCTCTTCATTCCATCCCCTTGATCTTGTACTTGAGGATATTGCGCAAGTATATCAGCATATTTTTCTTGGCGATCCTGTTCGTCTTCGTATTCGTTACAAAGTTTGACGGGACTACCCATACAAAGAGGAATTTTCCCTCCAAATTGGGTATTAGGAATTAGGTCACAATCAAATGCCTTTTTGAATTTGGCAGATAAGTCTTTTCTATAATTTGAGTCAAACGCTGCATAATGGATTGGGTGCGTTTTTGCGGCATGCCTTGCAATCGCATCTGCGGGTCCACAACCTACAAGACGTTTGGCAGTTTCAATATGTGAAATAAACAGCTAATTGAAACTGCCAAAGTACTGGTTATTGAAAAAATCATTATCAGTAGTTGAATAGACGCTAAATCTACCATTAACCGTATCATATATGTCAGCCAAACCAGAACGACTGGAAGTTGCAACCTCATTGAGTAGATTGCTTACTGAACCGCCGTACTTTTTAATTTCTAAATCCTTTATGATTATTCCAGGAAACGGCTGAGCCGATATAGTGCTTATATCCCTTAATGCTCTACTTTTACCAACATTGTTAGGGCGACAAATACAACTATATCATTGCAGTTTATATTGAGTTCGTAATCGTTATTAAAAATGAGCTTATTTACATACCCGCCGGCTCGGTTCTCATCCACAATATCAGCTCCCGATGTATAGATTTCGCCAGAATATTTTCAATTATATCATTTTAATTCAGACTTTTCAATTTCAAAGAAGAGACTCATGCTTTAATTTACTTAACACATTTCTACAAAACTCATTTTACAAAACATCATTCTACTAAATTCTCTTGATTTTTGTTTTCTAAAATGATATCCTGTTTTCAAAAAAGGAGGCGATGGCTGTGTTGCCTGTTGAATTGGAAGCTCTTGTCAGGGACGTTGTTTCCCAAAAGTGCGAGAGGCAGAACGTGGAGTTGAAGTGCGCTGGTCAGGGCACGCCGGAAAGGTTATATGACACACTGTCCAGCTTCTCCAACCAAAGCGGCGGGGGCGTAATCATATTCGGCGTAGATGAAAAGGACGGCTTCAGCATAACCGGAGTCTACGACGCGCAGGATCTTCAAGCTAAAGTGACTGCTCAGGCACTACAAATGGAGCCCGTAGTGCGGCCCGTATTCACTGTGGCAACCATAGACGGTCGAACTGTCGTGAGCGCGGAGATCTCCGAGTGCGACATATACGACAAGCCCTGCTATTATAAGGGCGCAGGTAAAATGCGCGGCTCGTATATCCGTGTCGGAGAGGCTGATATGCCGATGACCGAATACGAGATATACAGCTATGAGGCCTTTAAGCGTAAGATACAGGACGAACTCCGTCCAGTCGAGCGCGCGGACATGGATTCGTTTGATAAGGACGCGCTCACGGAGTATTTTTTCAAGCTGCGCAAAATGAAACCCAACCTCGCCAAACAGCCTGACGAGAAAATACTTCAACTGCAGGGCATAACCGATAAGGGCGTGCCGACTGTTGCCGGCATAATGATGCTGGGCGAATATCCGCAGGCCTTTTTCCCGCAGCTGAGCGTAACCGCTATGGTAGTGGCGGGGACGGAGATAGGCGAAATAGGTGCCGGCGGCGAGCGCTTCATAGATAACCAGCGCATTGAGGGTACCCTGACGCAAATGTTAGAGGAGGCCATGGCGTTTGTCAGAAGGAACACCAGAAACGCCACAATCATTGATGAAAACGGCAAGCGCGCAGACCGAACAGAGTATCCCATGGTGGCTGTCCGCGAAATCATCCTCAACGCCCTGATACACCGGGATTACAGCATTCACACCGATTGTTCCCCCATACGGGTTGTGCTGTACTCCAACCGCATGGAGGTAGAGAATCCGGGCGGGCTGTATGGGCGCATTACCGTAGGTGAGTTGGGAAAGATGTCCGCTGACACCCGCAATCCGTTTATAGCCGGTGGGCTTGAGGTCCTGCTGGGAACTGAAAACCGGTTTTCCGGCATACCGACTATCATCCACGAGATGAAGAAAGCCGGGCTGCCTCCGGCCGTATTTGAGAGCAAGCGCGGCGTATTCAAGGTGACGCTGTACAATTACCGCTCTGAAAGCAGGGACAAAACGATCCTGAACGGTACAATGCGGGAGATTATAGCCTACTGTGCCGAACCGAGGAGCAGAAACGAGATTGCCGAGCACGTCGGAATAGAAACTCCGTCCTATGTCGTGCAGAGATACCTCCGTCCGCTTTTGGACATGGGCTTGCTCGAAATGACGATGCCTGATAAACCCAAGAGCAAGAACCAGAAGTACGTTGCAGTAGAGCAGTGATGCTACCAAAAAGACTTAGGCC
>URXI01000431.1 GCA_900551775.1 uncultured Eubacterium sp.
GTACGAAGAAGTCGAACCCCGCCAGGGCCAGCAGCTCCGGAACCGCAGGGTCCGTCAGCTTCACAAAGGTGCCGATGGCACTCTCGCCATTGCGAATCTTCTCCTTGAGCATATTCTTGCGCATTTGTATGACTTCCTTTTGTGTAAATTACAGGTTCCGGGGCGAGGCCGGATTTCGGGGCAGCGCGTTCGGTGTCTTACTCTAGAAAAGCCGCCGCCTTCACCAGAAAAAGATTCTGCTGAATAGGGACATTGCTGTCGCGCAGCAGTGCATCCGTTTTCTGTCAGCCACCTTGTCTAAGTTTCTCCCGCCTCCTGCGGTTGCTGTCCGCCCTGTTATTAAGCAATATTTATGCCAAAGTGATAATTCTGCCGAAAACGAATTTTTTCGTGAGGTTCACACAAAAGTCTGGGACGAAATTGTGCATATTGGCTATAAATGCCGCATATATTCGTGCAAAAACAATGCATATTACAGACAACCGCACTCTTCATGTGCGCAAAATTGCATCAGCGTTGCTATTTTGCATACGAGATGACGGAGAAAGGTTTCCCTCTCCCCGTCATCTCTCTTTCGAACCATTTACTTATTTTGTTTTCTGGAAGACATGTCCTTATAAAGCTGCATTTTCCGGGTAATAGTGGACGGATTGACATCCAGCGCTGCAGCGGCCTTGCGAATGGATCCGTATTTTTCGATGGCGCGTTCAATTGCCGCATATTCCGCCCGTTCTACTACGCTTTTCAATGAAACCGTTTCCTCTTCTTCCTCCGCAGATACTTGCTGAGGCCGCCGAAGCTTCAGTGGCAAGTTCTCCCGCCGAATAATGTCGCCCGGAGTGGTAATCACCAAATTTTCCAGCAGATTTTCCAACTCCCGGACATTTCCCGGCCAGCAATATCCTTCAAACGCATCGATCGTGTCTGAATAGATAGATTTATTGGTGTGGTATTTCTGGTTTTCCACCATGAGGAAATGGTTAATCAGCGGAATGATATCCTCCCGGCGCTCCCGCAGCGGCGGAATGAAAATTGAAACCACATTCAGTCGGTAATATAGATCCTCCCGGAACGTTCCCTCTCTGACCATCTGTTCCAGATTGCGATTTGTCGCCGCAATCACTCTTACATCCAAGGCAATGGGTTCTGTCCCGCCCACACGGGTCACTTTTTTTTGCTGTAAGACACGCAGAAGCTTTACCTGCATATGCAGGGGCAGATCGCCGATCTCGTCCAAAAAGACCGTCCCTCCGTTGGCGGCCTCAAACAGGCCCTTGTGTCCCTTGTTGTCCGCCCCGGTAAATGCCCCCTTCTCATAGCCAAACAGCTCAGACTCTATGAGATTTTCTGGAATGGCCCCACAGTTTACCTGCAGATACGGCCAGTCTTTCCGGGGGCTGTTGTTTACAATCAGTTCAGAAATAATTTCCTTTCCCGTTCCGGATTCACCCAGAATCAGTACGGTGGCTCCATCAAATGCGGCCACCCGCTGTGCCAATGTAATAACTTCGTTGAACGCCTTGCTGTTTGCAATAATGGTCCCCTCACCCAGGCGGATCCGCATGCTCTCCAGTTGGCGGGACTGCTGCTGGATAATCGTATCCTTGCTCTTCAGACTGTTCTGGAGTTCATTGAGGGCTGTGATATCCCGGACATTGTTAAATACATATTTGACATTTCCGACATCATCGAAAATGGGTGTGGCCGTAGCCAGAACCGTCAGCCGCGTGGGATAATTGTAGCTGATTTTTGAAATCTGCTTTTTTTGCCGGATAACCTCCAGAATGACAGAATTGGAAAAAATCTTTTCATCCAGAAGCTGTTGCGTCGTTCTGCCCTCCAGTTCCGCTTTGCTGACCCCCAGGAGCGAGGCATTGGCTGAATTTGCAAAGAGCACTTTGCCTTCTCCATCGGTAATCCAAACACCATCAAAAGAGGATTCCATCATTTCAATCAAGGCATTGCTATCAATCACGGCGTATCTCCTTTTATATACTCGCAGCTGCATCGGTTCTACCGACAAATCATTATAATATGGCAAAAATGCCCAATTCCGCAAAATTTCCATGATATATTTATTGCTATTTTATCAAATGCGGGGTTCTCTGTAAAGTGCTTGCCTTTATATCTCACATTTCATGTTTTTCAGGAGAAAAGAATTGTCTTCATGGAGCAACATCCTCATAACGAGCAAAAAGTATTTAACACAACGAATCGTGACAAGGAAAACTTCTCCAACAAAAGGAAGGGCAAGGGGAAGCACAAAAAATGGAATCGTAAAAATTCTGCAAAACTCCGTCATGAATGCTTTTGGCTTCTATGGCTGTATCGGCTCCGAGCATTTCCACGTCGGGCCGTATGCCTTGACTTGAAGTGCGTTTATACCCCATCTTCTGTAAAAAAATTGGTTCATACCTAAAACTAAACGGCGTAGACTGCATACAGTCTGCGCCGCTTAATTTTTCCTTCTTTATCATGATTCCCGCAGCCAGGCAGCGTAGTCTTCCGGGGACAGCTTCTCCGGCTCCAGCTTTCCCGCCTTCATGCGAGCAAAGCGATTCTTGTATTCTCTGCGATAGTCCTGAAACAAGGCATCCCTGCTCTTCCGTTTCGTCCACAGGGCAATGGCGCCCACTTCCCGGCAGGTGCGGCCTTTCTCATCAAAGGGCCGGCTGCAATATTCGGTGTTGGTGCGGCCCGTCAGGGCAAAGTATCTCCCGCAGTTTTTGCACACCCGCATCTTCACTTCCCGCTTGATGCACTCCCGGAGGTGGTAGTCAATGAGGTCATAGACCACCTCCGGCTCCAAAACCTATGCAAACACTTCATCGTCGATGAGCTCAAAGCCAACCGGCTGCACACAGAACCGAAAGGCACGGTCTCCTGCTGCCTTGTAGTAGGAGACCATTTTCTGTGGTAACAATTCCTCCGGCAGATGATATAGATACTCCCGGGGCAGCACGTCCTCTGTGTAGCTCTTGAATAGCTTGACATGGGTAAGAC
>URXI01000432.1 GCA_900551775.1 uncultured Eubacterium sp.
CTCTTGGACATATCGGTTTCACCCGAATAGCGCATACCGAGAATGGCATATAAAATCAAGGCGATGATCAATGTCGGCGTTACCGTATATACCATATGTCGGATGTGTTCGAACAGGTTGACACCTGCAACTGCCGAGGCCATGTTAGTGGTATCAGACAGCGGGGACATTTTGTCGCCAAAATAGGCGCCAGAAATGACTGCACCCGCCGCGATGCCGGTGGGAATCCCCAGGCCTCCGCCAATGCGGATCAAAGCGATGCCCACGGTGCCCGCCGTACCCCAGGAGGTGCCCGTGGACAGGGATACGATGGCACAGATGATACAGGTGGCAACCAGGAACAGGCCCGGTGTCAGAATGCCAAGGCCGTAATAGACCATGGCCGGTACGATGCCTGCCTGGATCCATGAGCCGATCAGGGCGCCAGTGACGATGATGATGAGGATGGACTGCATGGTGCTGTTGATGGACTTTAGCAGCCCCTTCTCCATGACCGTCCATTTCCAGCCGTTGAGCGCAGCCACCAGGGCCGCGAACAAGGCGGATATGATCAGGCCCACATGGATGTCGCCGTAGGAACAGGCGAAAGCACTGCCAAAGACACTCTCCAGTACGCCGAGACAATAACAGATGTTAAAGGCAGTCACCGCGATAACCAGTATCGCCTGCCAGAACGGAATCTTCTTTCCCATCTTCTTTTCCTCCTAATTACGCTATGCAGTTGTACCTATTTTTCGATTTCGGTCAGAATCCTGAGCAGGTCACTGAGTACGCCGTATGCAGTCTGATCGATCTCTGGCTCATAAACGTGTTCCATGATCGACACGTCACCCATCAGATCCGTGGTAAGGGTCACACAGGCAGCCGTGCCGTTGATAGAGGCAAAGAGCGCGTCCTCGCCAACGAGCTGCGGACCGACTGTTCCCACCGGCCTGCCATTTTCGATTTTGCCGTGACAGAGCAGCTTGTATTTCAGCCCGCGCGCCTTTGCCTCGTCAATCTGCTCCCTGGTGATTGCGCCGATTCCCTCCCGCCTGATATCCTGCGGTGTGATTTTCACATCCATCAAAACGTTCATCAAAGCGGTCAGTTTCGCTGCCGCATCCCATCCTTCCAGGTCCATGGCAGGATCTGCTTCGACAAAGCCTCTCCTCTGTCCTTCCTTTACCGCTTCTTCGTATGCCACGCCCTTTTCCATCTCGTTCAGAATGTAATTGGTCGTCGCATTGAGGATTCCTTTGATTTCTGTGATCCGACATCCCATCAGAGTTTCTTTCGCCAGATTAAAAACTGGCACACCATCCATGACGGCGGCTTCGTGGCAGAAGCATACGCCCTTTGCCGCAGCCAGATCAGAAAGTTCCCGGTAAGCCCAGGCGACGGGTCCTTTGTTGGCGGTGATCACGTGCTTTTTTCTATTGAGCGCGCCTCTGATATGCTCGATGGCGGGCATCCCCGTCAGGATATTGATGGGCGTCAGCTCAATGAGTACGTCATAATCAGCTTCCGCGATCACCTCCATCGCGCTTTTCTTCCCGTCAAGCATCTGGTCGTCGAGATGTTCTGTGTCGATGCCCCTGCTGTCTATGAGCGCACCTTTGCTCCTGGTGCAGATGGCAGTGATCCAGACCTCAGTATCAAAATTTTCACAGATATCATCCGTCTTCTGACGGAGCATCCTTGCAAACGCCTTTCCCACATTACCGCAGCCGATCAAAGCCAGTTTGATTGTCTTCATTTTTTCCCCTCACCAATCTAAAAACCGGACGGACGGCTCGACCATCCGTCCAGTCATCCTGCCGTTATTTTCCTAAGGTCAGTTTGTCGACAGCATCCTTGTAGTAAGCGATATCTTCTTCTGTGTGCAGTGCTTCCTTCTCTTTCAGGAGCGGGTACATGAAGTAGACGAGCAGGCCCTTCTCGGTATGCAGTCTGTTCTCCGCCTGCGGGATCAGGATGGACTGTTCGCTGTCCCATACATCGTCTGCGATTTCGTAGCCGCGGTTTCCCGGCAGGTTGTGCATCACTTTGACGGACGGCTTTGCCTTTGCCAGAAGCTCCTTGTTGACGGCGTACTTCGGATAGAAGGTGGCGATTTTCTTATCCTTCAGATGGTCACTGCCGTGGTACCACCAGGCATCTGTAGCGATGAAGTCCACCTGGTCGATGTATTCATACGGATCGTTGGTCTGGATGAATTCACCGCCGGATTTCTCCATCTCTGCCTTGCAATAAGCCACGTCCTCAGGCGCCATCTCGGCCTCTTTCGGTGCACAGGAGATAAATGTAACACCCATCTTTGACAGTAGTCTCGCTTCTGTCCTGCAGACGCCGCCGATGTTGTCGCCCAGTACGGAGTTGTCACCGATGAACATGTAGACCAGATCCTCGATTTTTTTCCCCTCTTCCATGTATTCCGTCATGGTGAACAGATCGCAGAGCGCCTGGGTCGGGTGCATACATTTGGAACTCATACCGCTGAATACTGGAACATCGGAATATTTTGCCAGCTCGATGATGGTGTCCTGGGATTCCGTCCTGATCTCGATGGCGTCGCACATGCCGGAAAGTACCTGTGCCGTGTCTTTGATGGTCTCACGGTCCTCGCCGCAGTGCAGCGTCTTCGTCTCCAGATAGAGGGCATGACCGCCCAGCTGGGTCATGGCTGCCTCAAAGGATGCTCTGGTTCTTGTGGACGGCTGGTCGAACATCATGGCCAGGGACTGATCTTTCAACAGTGGCAGACGAATACCCTTGCGCTCCGCATCCTTTAGTGTTCTAATCACCTTAAGCATCTCAAGGTATTCTTCCTTTGTAAAATCATCCGTCTCAATAAAGTGTCTTACTTTCATTATTTTTCTCCTCCTATATATCAGAATGTTATATCTTCTCTCACTAACGGCATGCTCATGCATCTCGGGCCGCCCCTGCCCCTTGACAGCTCCCCGCACGGCATCTGCAG
>URXI01000433.1 GCA_900551775.1 uncultured Eubacterium sp.
CACAACCTGAACATGCGTGCGGCGGTGCTGAACCTCTGCGAGCAGAAAGTGATCGACCATAAGGAACAAAACATTCTCAGCGTCCATCTGGGCGGCGGTATTTCTGTGGGCCTCTTTGCTCATGGCAGACTGGTGGACATGATTTCAGACGACGAGGGTCCTTTCTCGCCGGAGAGGGCAGGCGGCCTTCCGGGTTATGCCATCGTGGACTACTGCTATGACAGATATGATAGTAAAGGCGATATGATGAAGCAGATGCAGAGAAAGGGCGGCCTGGTATCCCACTTTGGTACCTCTGATTCCAGAGAGGTGGAGCGGATGGCCTTAGCCGGAGACGAACATGCCAAGCTGGTCTACGATGCCATGGCGCTGAATATCGCGAAGAATATCGCAAAATTGTCTGTGGACGTCAATGGAAAGATCGACTACATCGTTCTGACAGGCGGCATCGCTTATTCTAGTTATATCACCAAAGCCGTCAAAGAGCGGGTAGAATTTATTGCGCCGGTGGAGGTCATTCCTGGCGAAAAGGAAATGGACGCCCTGGCAAACGGCGCGCTGCGCGTGCTGACCGGTGCGGAAACTGCGAGAGTTTTAGTAGAAGAGGAGTATTCTGATGTCAAATAACAAGAGGTGGCTGTACCTGGGCGTAGGTACAATCTTATTGATTTTCTGTGGATTGATTTATGGCTGGTCCCTGTTCAAGGAACCTTTCGGACAGGTGTACCCTGACTGGTCCTTGTCCCAGTTGTCCATGACGTTCACAATTTCCATGGTATTTTTCTGCTTAGGCGGATTTGTGGCTGGCAAACTGTCGGCAAAGCTGAAGCCGAGATACATCATCATGTTATCCGGTGTTCTGCTGTTAGTCGGATTTTTTGGCGTTTCCCGCCTGAATCCTGACAATTCGTCTTCCAGCCTGACCATGCTTTACATCTGCTATGGCGTTTTGGGCGGCACTGGGGTAGGATTCAGCTACAACAGTGTCATTTCGACGATGAACAAATGGTTCCCTGACAAACCGGGTCTCGCCTCCGGCATCATGATGATGGGCTTCGGCCTGGGAGCGCTGATCCTGGGCAGCGTGGCGACCAGCCTGGTTGCAGCCAAGGGTGTATTTACTACTTTCATGATTTTGGGCGTTGCGATCTTTATCGTGCTGGTAATCGGATCTTTCTTCATCAAAAATCCAGAGACACCGAAGAGCACGGGCGGGGCAGCACCAGCCTTGGAAGGAATGGCTCCTGGCGAAATGCTGAAGACCGCTTCCTTCTGGATTTTCATCATCTGGTGTATCATCGCAAACTCTGCCGGTCTGATGGTCATCAACAGCGCAGCATCCATTGCGATAGCCTTTGGCGCACCGGCCATCGTGGGCATGGTGGTCTCTGTATTTAACGGGGCAGGCCGCGTGATCATCGGCGGCATCTTTGATAAGCTGGGAAGAAAAAATACGATGCTGATCAATATGGTCATCCTCGCTGTGGCAGGAGTGTCGCTGTTCCTGGGCGCTAAGACTTCAGCGATGATTCTGGTTTTGCTGGGACTGCTTTGCATGGGTATATCTTACGGCGGCAACCCGACGATTTCTTCTGCTTTTATCAATCGGGAATATGGGCCGAAACACTTCCCTGTCAATTTCAGCTTGGGGAACTTTTCTCTGATTCCGGCTGCAATTCTGGGGCCGATGATTTCCAGCAAGCTGGTTGAAAGCGCGGACGGCGCATACGATACCACCTTCCTTGCCATCATCATCTGTGCGGCGGGTGCATTCGTACTCTGGATCGTGCTCAATGGCGCTTGCGGCAAAGAAAAGAAATAAATTACGGGTTACATGAATATGCTGGACTGGCTTTTGGAAATACCATCTGCTGGTCCGGCATATTCTGTATTTGAAAGGGGTTATTGTCTTGGCACATGAGCCATTTGTTCGGGAGATTGTCGGCAGTGATACGGCGATCCTGTTCGTCCACGGCATCATGGGGACGCCGGATCATTTTCGGGATTTTGTCCATTTGGTCCCTGCCTCCTGGTCAGTCTATAATATTCTGCTGGACGGTCATGGGAAGACCGTCCGGGATTTTTCCTGTACCTCCATGGAAAAGTGGAAGACCCAGGTCAGCGGTCTGGTGGACCATCTGGCTCGGCGGTATGATCGGATTTTGATTGTGGCCCACTCCATGGGAACCCTCTTTGCCTTTTCTGCGGCCATCGCGCACAGGGAAAAAGTGAAGGGGCTTTTTCTGCTTGCGGTGCCGCTCAAGGCTTTTGTAAAACCTTCCGCGGTACGCAACTCCATGCGGGCAGCCTTTGGCTTGGCACCTTCTGATCATGAGGCGGCTGCTGCGGTCAAAGACGCTTACAGCATCGCACCCAGCAGGAAGGTCTGGGCTTATGGAGCCTGGATTCCTCATTATCTGGATTTGCTAAAGGAAATGAAAGCAATGAGGGAGCGGCTTTCTCAGGTCGATGTGCCTTGCTACGCCTTCCAGTCGGAAAAGGATGAGCTGGTCTCTATGGGCACGCTCAAGTATCTTAAGCGCAATGAGCGAATTGAGATTTCTGTCTTGCGAAAATCCGGTCATTTTTATTATGACCCGGAGGATTACGCCTTTCTGCTGGAATGCTTTCAGTCATTTGTGGGGCGGTACCTGGTGTAAGGATGACGGTTGTAAGGATGACGGTTGTAAGGCGGCTCTGGACTTTGGCTTCAAGTCTTGCGAGAAGGCGCTGGTGGTTGCACGGATTTGCAAAAGGAAGCAGGGCAGTCCGCAAAGGAGATATATCTCAGGAAATATTCCAGACTTTTTTTCAGAATAGACGAATTGCGGACTACAAGAGCCTTCGGAAGCTAAGGAACAGTCCGCAAATGAGCGCGCCAGAAAAAAAGTACGAGACATTTATTTAAGATAGACGAATTGCGGACTACAAGAGCCCTTGGAAGC
>URXI01000434.1 GCA_900551775.1 uncultured Eubacterium sp.
TTCCGGGATCAACAAACCGCACCGCCTGCCAACGGTAAATAATAGGTGCTGGCATGATGTTTGTGATCATCTTCATCATTGGGTCTGTTGTGGCAAATAGTCCTCCATACGCAAGCATAAAGTCGAACATTGTATAAAAAAAGGTTAGAATAACCGAAAAGATATAGGAGCGGTTAAATCCGACAATCGCAATGACAACCGGCAAAATACTTGTTGTGTAAAGCAATGCTGTGATAATTGCAATCCCAAAGTTTTCCCCAATATTTGTCAACTCGCTTCCGGCAATCAGGCCGCCAACCATTGACGAAACCATGGTGGCAAAGGCAAAGATCAGTCCCAAAATATAAAGTACAGCGATTTTTGCGGTAGCAATCTTAGCTGGGGAGGTAGGGATAATGCGTAGGTTTTTCAAAGTATCGTTATCCCGTTCCATGAAAAATAGCATGGCCGCAATGATACCTAAAACAGCCGGAAGCATGATGGGCATACCCATAGTAACCAGCAAGCCAAAAACTGCTTCAAAGCCGGTAAAGTTACCCATGCTTCCAGCCAGTACAAGAGCCGTAAACGGAATTGGGAACAGAAGTGCGGCGAAAATCACAAATGATACAAAGTGTTTCCGCTTTAACTTCCGCATTTCGCATTGGATCAGTTTAAGCAATCCCCTCACCCCCTGTAATTCTCTTGAAGTAATCCTCCAAAGTATCCTCGCAGAGATGGGCTTCCCAAACGTCAATGCCAGCTTCAATAAATGTGCGGTTAATTCTCGCTACAGGCAGGGCCGTATCATAAAGATACAGGTTATTGTCATCCATAAGCTGGATGTTTTTGCTCTGAAATGTTGCGGCAATAATCTGTGCAGCCTTTTGTGCATCCGATACGCAAAAATGGATGTACTTCGCGTTTTTACTCTCCAGCGCTTTTAGGCTTTCTTCCTCCAGCAAATTACCGTGGTCGATAATTCCAACATCATCAGCCAACAGGGAAATTTCCGAAAGGATGTGGCTGGAAATCAAGATCGTTTTCCCTGTGGCATCGCACAATTCCCGGATAAAATCGCGCACCTCTGCAATACCGATGGGGTCAAGGCCGTTGATCGGTTCATCCAAAATCAACAGTTCGGGATTGTGGATGATGGCCAATGCAATAGCTAAACGCTGCTTCATACCGAGAGAATATTGCGAAAATAATTTCTTGTCCCGGTAAGGCAGGTTGACAACTTCCAAAGCATTTTTGATGTATTGCGGGCTTTTCAATCCCCGCAGGTCGGCAAAAATTTTCAGGTTTTCCGTTCCTGTCAAATTGGGATAAAAACCCGGTGACTCGATCAGACAGCCAATTCGGGGCAGGATTTCCTTTTCATTGCCATGAATTGGCTTACCGAAAATCTCCACTTCACCGGACGTGGGAGCTGTCAGTCCCAGCAGCATCCGCATGGTCGTTGTCTTGCCTGCACCATTGCGTCCCAGAAGTCCATAGATACGACCTTTTTTTACATGAATATTCAGATGGGAAACGCTGTTCTGATTTCCGTATTTTTTCGTCAGATCATGCGTTTCAATAATGTAATCACTCATATAGCTTGCGCCTCCTTTTTGTTTTCGTTATCAGCATAGCACATCAACTTTGAGATAACTTTGAGCCAACTTTGAATTTACTTTGAGATTTCAAGGCCAGAATAGTCAATCTGTCCATCTTGCGGTATAATATAAACAGAAAAAAGGTGGTGACTTATGAACGATAGAATGATTCTTGTGGTAGACGATGAAACTGAGCTGTTGGAAATGGTGAGATCCATTTTTATGAGAGCCGGCTTTACGCAAGTGTTGACGGTATCCTCTGGTGAAGCTGCTCTGAAAGTATGTAAAGAGAAGCAGCCGGATATGGTGATCCTTGATGTTATGATGCCAGGCATGGATGGATTTGCCACACTAAAAGAATTGCGAAAGATAAGCAAAATCCCGGTTCTCATGCTGACAGCTCGCGGTGAAGCGGAGGACAAATTTGCGGGTTTTGAAAATGGAGCGGACGATTACCTGTTGAAACCATTTCTGCCGAAGGAATTATTATTCCGGGTGCAGGCCATATTGAAGCGCGCCTATCCTGGGAAGGATCGCAAAGTGTTCTTTGATACAGCAACTGTTGATTTGGAAAAAGCAATGGTTCAACGAAATGGGGAAAGTATCTCACTGACGGCCAAGGAGTTCCAACTTTTTGAAAAGCTGTATGAAAACGCAGGCCGAATCGTTACTACCGGCGCACTGTGTCAGGCGATTTGCGGCGACTTCTGGCAGGGATATGAGAGTACGTTAGCAACTCATATCCGGCATTTGAGGGAAAAGATTGAAGAAAATCCCTCAAAGCCGATTGCCCTTGTGACGATCAAGGGGATCGGGTACCGCCTGAATATTAAGGGGGCGCAGACGTGAACACATCAGAACGATTTTTTCGCCGCTATATATTTTCCACAGTTAGGATTATAGTTCTTTTTCTGGCTGTCAATGCACTGTTAGTAGCTTCCTATTTTGTAATAGCTTATTTAGGTAATGTGGCAACATCCAAATTTCCAATCGAGGATTTTTCAAATCATATCATGGCAACAGATGGGGAATTCAGTGCCGATACACAAGCGAAAGAAATGCTGAATAATTTTGAAGCGTGGGCTATGATCCTAGATGATGATGGCACTGTCGTTTGGGAAGAAAATCTGCCGGAAGAATTACCACGCCATTATTCCTCAATGGATATTGCCATGTTTAGTCGCTGGTATCTTGATGATTATCCGACCAATATTGCAAAACGACAGGATGGGCTTTTGGTGATCGGCTTGCCTCCAGAAAGCGTTGTGAATTACTATTTTTCTTTCAAGGCGCAATATATTTGGCCTATGCTATTCGGATTAACGGCGGTATTCTGTATCAATATTTTTTTGATGACATTTT
>URXI01000435.1 GCA_900551775.1 uncultured Eubacterium sp.
CGCGGCACATGGATGGTCCCGTTTAATGCTGCTCGGTTCCCCGCCTGACATGGTTCACAGGCATCCATTGCGCGAGACCGGCTCCGCAGCTGCATGCGGAGGACTGTAACGTTATAGCTTATTTATTTTACTATATCCTCTGCAAATTGGCAACAAAAAATTTTCCGCTTTCTGAAAAAAATAGTCTTTACAACAGAGAAAATTATGGTATAATATTATCTGCCGTTGCATGACAGGAATGATGGACTCATAGTTCAACGGGGAGGGCGCTGCGTTTGCAGCCATATAAAACTACATCCCGCAGCGCTGGTTCTCCTCCCATTTACTAGTCTGGTTTTCCGTGATTTCTCCTCAAAACCGAATATCTCAAAAATCTGTTTTTCATAACTTTTTTCGATGGAAAATGGCCAATATGGGCCCATAGCTCAGCTGGGAGAGCCAGCGCAACATAACACGGGCCCGGCCAGAACAGCAAACTGCACAAACAAATCGAGCAAAAATATACAAAACAACCAAATATGGGCCTATAGCTCAGCTGGGAGAGCGTACGGTTCGCATCCGTAAGGTCGAGGGTTCGATCCCCTTCGAGTCCACCAAAATGAATGAACCCCGCTTTTCGAACATTTTTATCGAAAAGCGGGGTTCTCCATCGTAAAAAGCCTTGATATATCAAGGCTTTTGTTTTTATATAGATTTCTGATATGAATCAAAACATGTCAAATGCAAATACAAAACGTTTACGGTTCACTGTCAGTTGAACATGACTTTTTGATATAAGACAAGTAATAAGCCTCCTCAAAGGCTTGCGGTGTCTGGTATCTCAGCGTTAGGTGGGGACGCACCTCATTATAGAACGTAATGTATTCTGCAACACATCTGCAAAAATGTTTTTCTGATGTGTATTCTCGGCGATAGGCTTCTTCACGCTTAAAGGAAGAAAATCAGCACAACAAATCTTACGCAGACGAAAAACATATCCATATTACAGAGGCATCTTTCCAATTATTATGCCGACTTCTAAAAAGAACGAAGCGCACAACGGAACTTCAATTGGCGTCTACTGAAATGGCACAATATTATGCGATGCGCGGCAAACAACTGGCAAACGGAGATCCTTCCAGAATACACCACGCAATAGATTTGCTCCAAAAAGCCTGTAGGCTATACAACAAATCCACAGACAGACAAACAGTTTTGGATTTAAGGGCCTGTATTAGTGAGTATCAGCATAGAGCTTTGTCAAATATGGCATCAATTCCCTTTGAATTTGATGCAAAACCAATTTATACCCGTATTTCTCAATTATTTGAGGGGCTGTCATTAAGGGAAACAATTGTTCAATTTGGTTTGGTATCCATGATCCATAGAAAAGAGGATGTGAAAAAGCAGATCTTGGATAATCAACATAAGTTTTTATCAACATCCCTCTTTACAAGTAAGAAACTAAATGATGAAGGGCATACCATCGAAGTGATTCCGCCGCTTGATTTACAAAACCCAGAAGGTGATCCAGAGACACTATTCAAACACATGGTAAAATATGTGTCAGAGAGCAGAAACTTGGATGAAACTATTTGCCTTCAATTTGCATATGGTTTCGTCAAAAATGCAGGGCAAGTATCTCTTGATGATCTCTCCTTTTTAACAGAAAAGAATGCAGTAATACCCAGCGGAAGAAATGAGATCATAAAATTCGGACTTTATTTGGGGTTGAGCGGAAAACTTTATGCGGCAATGCATATTTTGCTTCCGAAAATGGAACATATTATCGGCAATCTGGTTGCATTATGTGGCGATACTGTTTCGTTTATAAAAGATGGCTGTGAGGAATATAAGCCTCTTTCACAATTATTTAAGTCAGATAAATTGCATGAATGCTATGATGAAGATATAATTTTTACTTTTCAGTCCATTATGGACGAACGTGCTGGTGCAAATCTTCGAAATATAAATGCACATGGGCTTATGGGGCCAAGCATTGGTAATGGTGGTGCTGCCTTGTGCTTCTTGAGCCTTATAATAAAATTTCTCTCACTGTATTCAGTCGAGGCTAACAGAATAATGAAAAAACTTAGCAGTAAGCGAAAAGAAATAGAAACTCAAGAGCAATAAAACCCTTGATTCTTCTCATTCTTTATTCCGTTCTTTAGAGTTTGAATGCTCAGGATTGGCAGGGCTGTCCATGTGTAACCTTTCGCCGCAACACAGCAGGAAAAATCATGGCGCATAAGTGACACCAACCAGCAAGTCAGTTGTATGTGGTCACGGAAGAGCTAAAATGCTTGAGAGGTTTGGAATTGTTACCCCCTGCCAAGTTAAAAGCTACATTTTAGTCTTGAGATTAAGGCTAAAATGTAGCTTTTTCTATTGTAAAACCTCCATGATATACTACTGTTCAGTGGTATCATGGAGGTTTTGCTATGTCTGGCTATGTGATTGAGATTCCACAGGAGAAAGAGAACAGTACTATTTGGAGTCAGCAATTAAGAGTCGCTGCTTATTGTCGGGTCAGCACTCCTTACGAAGAACAACAGAAAAGTTTGGAAAAGCAAATCGAGTACTTTACACAATACATCAAGAGAAATCCCTTTTGGAGGTTTGTCGCTGTGTATGCGGACAATGCCTCCGGGCTCCACGCGAAGAATCGGCCCGGATACCAAAAGATGCTGAAAGACTGCTGGAAAGGAAAGATCGATTTGATTCTTGTTAAATCTCTGAGCCGCTTTGGACGAGATGCAAAAGAAACCATGACTACGATTAGGAGGTTGAAGCAAATGGGTATTGGAGTGTATATTGAACTGGGCGGGATCAATACACTGACATCTCCGGACAGTGTCGTTGATCTGTATACCACGTTTAATCAAGCAGAGAGCCAGAACAAAAGCGACAA
>URXI01000436.1 GCA_900551775.1 uncultured Eubacterium sp.
TTATTTCTTAAAATTCAGGTTCATTTATATTCACCGCACTACGCTCACGGAGAATATCATTTAGATATTGATCGGTACACAGCCTTTCTCTTCAAGAAAAAGATTGACTTTCAGTACATCGCTGATTTTGTTGTTGATGCAGATGGCAATCCACACATCTCTGGGATCGTGTGGGTTGATCGTCGTTTTTCCTCCGAGCATCAGCGCCTCATTGAGTTCGGCAAAATCCATCTCTGCTGCGATGCACAGAGCGATAATCTTGTCTCTTCCAGGCATCTTCTTGACACCGCTGGTGATGTTATATACATAGTTTCGGTTTATCCTGCTGTTGGCGACAAGCTTTGCCAGGGGAATGCCCTTTTCTTCAGACTTATATTTCAAAAACTGAAA
Source organism: uncultured Eubacterium sp. (assembly GCA_900551775.1). GTDB lineage: Bacteria > Bacillota > Clostridia > Peptostreptococcales > Anaerovoracaceae > Senimuribacter. Next base: position 391 of record URXI01000436.1, read on the forward strand.
GAAATATTGAAACTGCTCTGCTCTTTGATTTTCTTGTATAAAACGTCTGCCTTCTTCCTCATTTCTGAGGCTGCTGAGTTCATTTGCCAACAATTGAAAATCGTTCACATCTTCCACATCCTAATTTAATTTTGTTCTTGTCCTGTTTACATTTTAACTTACCTAAATTTGGATTTGGCGTGCCGCCGGCACAAACGGAGGGGAAAATTATGTAATTATTTTTGCACAAAAAATAGGATCACCTTATCAAAATGATCCTATTTGACTAATATTCAATTTTAAAGAGACAGACTAAATGGCAATCAAGCTCCCAGATTCCACTAACTCATTTATTTTCACCTGTATGTCAGTCGTATTTGTAAATTGAGTAAGAATATAATCCCCAGCTTTCTTTGTATTCACTACATACCACCTTCCATTATAGCAAATCAATTTCGTGGCACCATGCTGCTCTTTTCCATTTTCTCCAAAGCGCTTCTCATAACTCTCTTTAGTAGTATAATAAGTAATTACTTTATTTTGGTCATTCGAAGCGGCACAAAGATAAGGTACTATCAACATATCCTGATCCCGATATTTATATAAGTCTTTTCTAAAAGACACGGCTTTATCTTCACCTTCAATAATTTTCATTTTTTCATAAACATATTCAATCACTGAATCCGTCAATAAATTCTTGATATCACCTGGCACAATAAACCTCTTGCCATCTGTTTGTAGAAATTCTTTAATATCTTTCGAATTATTTGGTTTATAGCCAGCAGGCTTACCCTGCACATATTTATTCACCGCATCTGCCAAATCTTTCGCTGCCTGGTTATTGATATTTTCCTCGCCTGGCTCCATCCCATCGTCATGGTAAGTGCACTTGAAGGTAACCAGATCCTCTTCCACCGAGGCAGCATAAATCTTACCCCCTGCCGGACACTTGAAGTCGTCAATATACTCTTCCGTCACTAAGTACAATATAATGTCTTCTGACACTTGGCTGTGCAGCCCCGCAGTTTTAGTTTTGTACTCTTCCTGCCAGTTCACCCGCTCTGTCATGGATATCACCACGGTGCCATGCTGCATGGAATCTCTGTTTGCCTTGCAGACGTTTTCCTTCGCCTCCGCAGTGCGCCCCGTAAAAATGACAACAGAAACAGAAACCAGAATACCGATCAAAGCAACCGCTACCAACAACTCTGCCAATGTAAATCCTCTATTATTTTTTCTACTGCCTGCTTTCATCTATGCACTCTCCCCGTTCTGTTCTGTGACTTCTGTCTCTTCATTTTATCACACTATCGCGCAGGCAGTCAAACTGCAATCGCGCATATTTCATTCTGCGCTGCTCATTTTCTCCGTCCTCACATCATCTCTCTGCATCGTTTGATTTTCACTGCCAGGACCAGCTGCTCCAAAGCGGAATACTGCTTATGGTCAAGGCCCGTTATTTCGGCGATGCGGTCCAGGCGGTAGCGCACCGTGTTCTTGTGCTGATTCATCTGCAACGCAGCCCTCTCGATGCTGCAGTCACAGTCGACAAAATCTGAGAGGGTCGTGAAGAGCTGCGTCCCGTTTTCAGCATCGTAGTCCAAAACACCGTCCAAAATTCTCCGGCTGAAATCGATCATCTCCCGTGTCTCAAAAAAGGGCAGCAAAATCTGATAGGTCCCCAGATCACGATACCACACCGGCTTTCCCTGGGTGCTTTTAAAGAACAGGCTGCTGCGCATGCTTTCCAAAATGCTGTGTCGATATTCTTCCAAAGTCAGATGCACATCGCTGATGCCTGCCGAAAGAAGCGGAAGTGCGGCATCCTCTGCTCCTGGGCACAGCTGCAGCAGCTGTGCGACCGTCTCTTCTGCCCTGGCGGGTTCCATATTATCGCTGGAGCCGGTGAAAAGAATGCCGTGTTTGAAATAACAAAAGCTGTTGCTGCACGTATTGAGGCTGCTGTTCTGATACTTTTCCAGGCACTGGAGAAAATGTTCTTCCCTGAACTCGTCGCCATACTTCAGATAGCCATGGAAAAATTGCTCCTCATAAGAGGGGTTGATGATTTTGCTGCGTGAACGTATCTCCGCCGGTTCCAGCTCAGAGACAAGGAGGCGATTGATTTCACCCTGCATAAAGACCATATCATCATATTTTTCGATACATCTGGAAATATCCGCAATCATCCGCTCCACATAGAGATCTGGCGTGTCGATGACAAAGATGGGAAAATTGCGAGAGTCCGCATAGCGGATCACCGTATCGTGAATCGGCAGGTTGAATACGTTTTTGATGACCAGGCCGCTGGTTTCCTTTGCCGCCAGATGTTTGACCGCATCCAAAATCAGATAGGGATTGTCCTTTGCGTACAGAAACGTGGTCAGGACCAGCTGTCCTTCCTGGAAATTGGAATGGAAGTATTTATTTTTCAGAGAAGGCACCATTTCATAGTCGAGAATCCCCGTATCTTTGATGGCCTTGCATGG
>URXI01000437.1 GCA_900551775.1 uncultured Eubacterium sp.
GATTTCTGCCGCCTGGGTCAGCTGCCGGTCACTTTCCAGGTAGGCCGTCAAGATTTCCAAAGGGGAGGCAGCGCCGGTCTGCTTTTTTGCGGCAATCTGCTTGATGACCGGATTGCAGAAGTTTTCCAGGGGGCTGGTTTTGCTGCAGGTTTCAAAGAGATGTTCAAGCCAGTAATCTTCATATAGGAGCAGGCGTTTTTTAGAATCCGGTTCCAGTTCATAGGCAGCCTGGCACTGTTCATAGGCACTGGTGATTTTCGTGATACGGTCAAAGCTTTTACTTACGCTGCAGCGCAGACGACGCTGCGTTAACTCTTCACAGATCACAGACCAGATTTTGTCCACCTGGCTTCCATATTTCTGCTCAGAGAGATTCTGAAGCTTCAGCAGCGTCAAAATATCGCCGTTGTACGAAAATACTTTTGCCGACGGCAGGAGTATGGATAGTGCATTGATGATGAAACGCACAGGAACAGAGTTGTGGTCCTCAAACCGCAGCATCATCAAAACGAAGTCAGCATCAAAGGACAAGCCCACGTATTTGATTCTGTCAGCAATGGTCATTTCATCTCTGAGCGAGCCGTTCAAGATGTCAGTCAGAAGGTAGTCATATACGGCGTTTTGTGCGTTATGCAGTTTTAGATTATCCAAGATCAAGTCGCAGAGCGCGTTAAACAGGGATACCTGATAATCTCTGCTGGCCGAATCCAGCAGCAAAATCACGCCATGGCCCAAGACGGCTGATTTTGTCTGGAGAATTCTGATATAATCCCTGTGTTCCCGCAAATCCTTTGGCTCTGATTCAGCGGCACCTTGACGGTTCAGACTGAGAAATACTTTTTCGTGTTCAAAAAATTTAATATATTCATTGGGCAGATAACCCTGCCTGACCACTTCGTCAAAAATCTTGTCTTTTACATCGACGTGCTCTGTCATGCCGATAATCTTCAAGCTGGGATCGTAGATCAGCATGGGCGCCTGGAGCATGGATTCTGAGGCAGTGAGCATCTCCTGCACCGAAGCGTTTTCTATGACCATTCGCTCCAGTTTGGAATGCCAGTCCTTGAATGATACGTAAATCTCTTGTAGGATGTTTAAAAAAAGTGCGACTTCAATTTCGCTGCACAACAAGACATGTCTGCCATTTTCTGCAATGGATTCTGCATGCTGATCAATGCAGACGATGTAGAGTTCCTCTGGAATTCCGTCGCGGATAATGAGGTGCGTACTGTCGCAGACGTAAAGACAGTCGTACTTTAAATGAATCTTCTCCACCGGCAGCAGCCGGACGCCGGTCAGGTCCTTCTTCCTATCGAGTGCGGATCTATCAAAACGCATCTGCGGCTGTTCCATAAAAAGCCGGGTAAAAATCAAATCCATCGTTATTTTCATCGGATCACCTCCCTGTCTACTGTACACCTTATTGTATGATATTACAATATTAAGGAACGAATTTTTCTGATAATTGTAAGTTTTGTAAATGAACTGCATGCGCTGGAACAATATAATAGAGACAGAGAATGTTAGAAAAATCACAAAGAGGAGGATGTCCAATGAATACCATTATTGTGAACAAAGAACAGTGCATTGGCTGTAAGATCTGCTTCAAGGCCTGTTTTATCGACGTCATCAAGTGGGATGACGCAGCGAAAAGGCCGGTAATCAAATATCCCGAAGAATGTGTACAGTGCATGTTCTGCGAACTGAACTGTCCGAAGCGGGCGATCAAAGTGGAACCGGATTACGACAGCTACCTGTTCCCGAGAGAGTATATTTACAGAATGAACAAGGAGGAGCAAAAGAATGGCTGATAGAATCAAGACAGATATTTTGGTGATCGGCGGCAGTCTGGCTGGAATGGCAGCGGCGATTACGGCAAAAGAAGCCAATCCGCAGACGGAGGTCACCATTGTTGAAAAATATACCGCAGGTTATGCGGGCAAGGCCAACAGAGGGGCCGGCATCATGACCATGCTGGGAGATGTGAAGCCGGAAGACTATGTCGCCTATCACACCAAATACATAGGCGATTATCTCAACGATCAGGAAGCGCAGCTGCAGTATGCGTCAAATCTCAACAGAGGTGTGGAACTCCTTGATAAATGGTCTGGCGGCAAGATTGACAAGAAGGAGGACGGTTCCTTCAAAACATTGAAGTGACTGGCCCAGGTACAGGGAAAAGATGAAAATGGTCAATTCGTCTTTGATGAGCCAGATCATTTTCCATGGACATTAGTAGCCATCGACCTGGACTTCATGGTAAATGTGAGAAAATACGCACAGAAGGCCGGTATCAAATTTGTCGACAGAACAGGCGTCGTGGATCTTCTGATGGACGGCAAAAGCGTCAGCGGCGCAGTGGGCTACAATATCGATGACGGAAGCCAGTCAGTCTTTCAGGCAAAGGCGGTGGTCCTGGCTACAGGATCTCAAAATTACCGCATCATGCCGATGTGGTCTCCAGGAAGAGGAGAGGGACTTGCTGCAGCCTTCCGAGCAGGGGCGAAGTTCAGGAACTGTGAATTCGGCTCCTTCTACAATTGGACCAGCCTGCAGAACTTTGAATCCAATATGGGAGTAGAGTTTGCTCTTTACAACGACAAAGGCGAGAATGTGGGGCTGGCCCATACCCAGGGGGAACACCCTGATGTGGACCAGGATTCCTTGGCGGAATGGTATAAACAGACGGTAGCTGGAAACGGTCCGATGCATTACAGGCAGCACGAGAATCCGCTGATGCCGTATCTGATGACAACTTTGGCCTGTGATGACTATTTCCACAGACCTTTTGCAGACGCTTTCTGGGGCAGCCTCTTCTTCAACGCTTATTCCCAGCAGACCAGCGACGAAATCGTGCC
>URXI01000438.1 GCA_900551775.1 uncultured Eubacterium sp.
CCCAGCACGAAGGCCACGATCAGCGCGATGAATACGGTCAAGCCGATCAAGGCGGCTTTCATGGAGTCCGCTTCTTCCGCAATCTGCAGAAGCTGCTTATTATAAATCACGTTGCTGATTGCGAACATAAAAGAAACAGTCAGGGAAACGGTAATAAAATAAATCATATAATTCCCCAACTGCCTTTTGACATTGCGCACCGCCAGTTTAGTAAACATCAACCTCACCTCCCAGCGCCGCCGTAACAGACAGAATCTCCTGGTACAGTTCCTGTCTTCTTCGCCGTCCACGGTTGACTTCGTTCCAAATTTTCCCGTCCTTCAGGAACAAAACGCGGTCAGCGTAGGACCCGACGACCGGATCGTGGGTCACCATGAGGATGGTAGAACCGAGAGACTGATTCATCATCTGAAAGGTCTCCATCAGAAGTTTTGAGTTTTTCGAGTCCAGGGCGCCTGTGGGTTCGTCGGCCAGAACCAGTGCCGGATTGGTGATGATCGCTCTGGCACATGCCGCCCTCTGGCGCTGGCCGCCGGAGAGCTCATAAGGAAACTTTGCCAGCTGATCCGTTACGCTCAGTGCCTCCGCTACACGTGTCAGTTCCCTGCCTGCCTCCTCATGGTGCACCCGCTTCAAGTTTAACGGCAGCAGGATGTTCTCACCGATGGTCAGGGTATCCAGCAGGTTATACTCCTGAAAGATGAACCCCAGCTGGTCCCGGCGAAAGTTAGAAAGCAGTTTTTCTCCCATCTTCGTCAGGCATGCCTCTTCAATGAAAATGTCGCCGCTGCTGACCTGGTCTATGGTCGAAATTACATTGAGGAGCGTGCTTTTGCCAGAACCTGACGCGCCCATAATTGCCGTAAACTCCCCTTTTTCTACGGTAAAAGAGATGCCGTCCAAGGCCTTGGTCACTACGCTCCCCTTGCCATAATACTTCGTTACATTTTTAATCTCTAAAATCTCGTTCATGTCGTCTTCTCCTCCTTCTCGCATTTATCTTAACACGAAAAGGCCTGATCTTTTCTAACGCAGGCGGCGCAGAAATCTTACAATTTTGTTAGACTTCTGAAGGTCAACGTGATGCGGGTATATTGTCCTTCTTCTGATTGGATCTGCAGGTCGACGTCCAGCCTCTCGCATAGTTCATTTACGATATACATTCCCATGCCGGTGCTGCTGCCTAACTGCCTGCCGTTGGTTCCCGTAAAACCCCGTTCCGTGACACGCCTGACTTCATGAGAAGGAATCCCGATTCCGTCGTCCACATATATGATCCTGCCCTCAGAGGCGTTGATGGTCACATGACAGCCCGGACAATACTTGGCGCTGTTGACCAGCAGCTGTTTCAGGATAAAAGAAAGCGCTTTGCCGTCGCTATAAACGGTAAAGTCTCCTTCTGTCTCCACACTGATCTTTGATGCGATCAAAAGCTCCATCTGGCTTTTGACGGCCTCCTCGATGACCCCTGCCGCTTGTAGGGCTTTGATCTTGGTGTCTCTCTCCGCACTGCGAAGCCTGGCATAATAGAGGATGTTTTCTGTCAGATTGTCTGCCCGTTTCAGCTCCCGCCTCAGCTTTCTGACGTCGCCGTCGTTATCCAGAATGAGCGAACAGGCCGTCAGCGGCGTTTTGATCTCGTGAATCCAGCTCTCCACATAATCGCAGTATTCCTCTTTTTCTCTCTTTGTGTCTTCGACGATTCCCACTGCTGATTGAGAAATCCGCCTGATGATCTGGTAATACTGCTTTTCAAAGTATTCCGTCGGCGGCAGCAAAATCTCTCCCAGCAGGTACTTGTCTTCCAGCTCCTCTTCCAGCTTTTTTAGTTTCTGGATGCGTTTGTCCCCTGCGACAAAGCTGACCAGCAGCCAGCACCCGGTCAGAAGCAGAAAGAATACCTCCAGGACGGCAATCATGGAAAGGCTCACTTCTGCCAGTGCCAGAACTGTGCCGGCCAGCAGCCCGCCGATGCAGAGAAAGCATAGTGTAATCGTCCGTGTATATAAATACTCTTTGAAATTCATAAGCGATACCCCACTCCCCTGACCGTGCGGATAAATTCTCCCGCACCCATCTTTTTCAGCTTGTCTCTCAGGCGATTGACGTTGACATAAAGGGTATTCTCGTCGATGTACAGGCTGTTGCTCCACAGATCCTCGATGATCTCTTCTCTGGTACACAGCTCCTTCTGCATCAGGCATGCCAGAATCCTCGTCTCATTTTTGGTCAGCTCCTGGGCGCCCTCGCCATAACGGACGGTCATATCGGTGAGGTCCAGGGTCAGCCCCCGTACCGTCATCACAGAGCTGCTCTTGCGCTTCAGCAGCCTTCCAATTCTGGCCAGAAGCACCGAAGAGTGGTAGGGCTTGCGGATATAATCGTCAGCGCCCACGCTGAATCCCAGCAGCTCGTCCTCCGCAGAATCTCTTGCCGTCAGGAAAATCACGGGTACGTCTGACTGCTGTCGCAGCCTGCGGCATACTTCAAAGCCGCTCTCTCCCGGCAGGTTGATATCCAGAAGCGCCAAGTCGCAGGGCGGCTCGCTGACCGGCACATATCCGTTGGCCCGAAGCAAGGCACAAAGCTCCTCGCGAATGCTGTCGTCGTCTTCTATCACTAATATTTTTTCCATCTCTGCCTCCTGTAGTCTCCATATTACAGTCAGTATATCACAAAATCACACTGTGCAAAACACCAGGTTTGGGCAGGCCTGGGCAATGCCAGCTGGCACCGGCCCGCAGGGCTGGGGTGCCTGGGCTGCGGGGCTGTTACGCATGAAAATCCGATGATAAACGAAGTCGGCTCCGTTACAGAAGGAATTTAACTA
>URXI01000439.1 GCA_900551775.1 uncultured Eubacterium sp.
CCTGCTCACGGCTTCCGTCCTCGCCCTTGACAGCTTCGTGGACGGTTATTTTTTCAATTAGAGTGTTCAGAAGTTCGGCGGTCAGCTCCACAGGGTTGACATACTGTTTCATTAGGGCAATCCACTTTTCAGCATCCGCTGCGGTCTGTACGGCGGCTTCCATCGTTTCGTGAAGCTGTCTTATTTTTGTTTCAAGCTCCTTTTGCTCGTTCTGGTACTTCTCGGACAGCATATTGAAGTTATACTCGGTTATGCGTCCGGCAGACCAGTCCTCATACATTTTAGCAAACAGCCCGTCAACCTCGGCTTTACGCTTCTCTGCCTTTTTCAGCTCCGCAGCCTGCTTTTTCTTCGCAGAGTTTCTTTCCCTGTCGCTGGCATTGAGCAGGCGTTTCAGTAGCTTGTCCTCGTCTTTCTGTGCCAGCATAGACCAGTATTGCAGTCTTGCAAGCACATAGGCATACAGTACATCATAGCGGATATAGTGCATGGAACACTGGCGTAATCCCTGTCCGTTCTTGCTGCAATGGTAGTACCCGTATGGGTTCTTATTCTGCTTGTTTTCCCCATAGGCTAAAGACCATCCGCAGTCTGCACATTTTATCAATCCTGCGAAAATCTGTGTCGTACCGTTTCTGCGTTTCCTGCGTCTGCTTGCAATCAGCTCCTGAACTTTTTGGAACACTTCTTCGGAAATGATGGCTTCGTGGGTATTTTCCACACGATACCATTCTTCCTGCGGCTTCCGCACCTTTTTCTTGTTCTTGAATGAAATGTTGCTCTGCTTGTTGTGAATGCTGTGACCGATGTAGGTTTCCTCTTTCAAAATGCTCTTGACCTGTGCTATCGTCCACGCATAGGCTTTTTCTGCGGGCGCACCGGCGTAGATATTGGCGAAAGTCCCGTATCTTTCATAGTTCAGCCAGCCGGGGGTAGGTACTTTTTCCTCCACCAGAATCCGTGTAATGCTGGCGGCTCCACGCCCGTGTACAGCAAGGTCAAAAATCTTCTCTACAATCCAGCGTGTTTCCGGGTCGATCAGAAGATGACCTTTTTTGTCCGGGTCTTTTACATAGCCCAGCGGTGCATAGGCTCCATAGTGTGCGCCATTGGCAAATCTTGTGTGCATGGCAGCCTTGACCTTTTTGCTGGTCTGTCGGGCGTGCATTTCATTCAGGATGTTTAAGAACGGGGCAAGCTCGCTTTCTCCGTTGATGGTGTCCACATTGTCATTGATGGCAATGTAGCGTACTCCCTTGCTGGGGAAATAGATTTCCGTGTACTGACCGGTCAGGATATAGTTTCTTCCCAGACGGGATAAGTCCTTTGTGACAACGCAGTTGATTTTCCCGTCTTCGATGTCATCAATCATCCTTTGGAAACTTGGACGCTCGAAATTTGTCCCACTCCATCCGTCGTCAATGTACTCGTCTACAACGGTCAGCCCATGCTCTGCGGCATACTGTCTAAGCATCATGCGCTGGGTCTGGATACTGCCGCTTTCCCCCTGTAATTCATCGTCACGGCTCAATCTCAAATATAGTGCAGTGTTATAAATCGTTGTATTGTATGGTTGTTTCACGGTTAAAAATCCTCCTTCTAAAAGAAACAACCCACGCTTATACAATACTCGCTGGTACAAGTATATCATAAGCGTGGGCTGATTGACAGTCGTTATTCCGTATTTTTTCAGGAAGCGGCGGCAGCGTGCTGGATCACATCTTCCAGCAGACTGTCAAGCGGCTTCCCATCCTGTGCGAAATGCTCCGATACCTTGATACGGACTTTCCCCATGACAAAATACTGGGTGCCGTCTTTTTCGGTAAGCAGGGTGCCGCTGTTTTTGTTATTGCTCTCGTTTTTGCTTTTTGCCATAGGCAGTTACCTCCATAAATGAAATATGCCCGACAAGGGAATGTCAGACAGGTGTACAGCCGCAGACTGTCTCCGTGTCAACCAAACCGTGTCAACCGGCAGAAAAGACTTTGAAAACAATCCATAGGCGCTCTATTATTACTTTTTACTTTTTCTTTGATTTCTTGGTTGACATGGTTGACAAAGGAGAGAAATGCCCCAAATATCAGGCTTTTCCCCGTCAACCGGCTGTCAACCAAAGCGTCAACCAAACTGTCAACCGGTGGCTTTTCAGAATGGAAGTTCCATTTGCCGGGCTTCTTCTTCCGTGATTTCCTGAAAACCGTCCCCCTCCGGCGGAGCTTGGTTGACACGCTCCCAGCCTTTTTGAGAACCGTATTTCTTATACCGCTTCGGGCTTTTGTAGGCTACCCAGCCCTGTATGATGCCGCCCGCAATGCCGGTATTCATAATCTCGCAGATTGCCCGTGTCTCCCAGTCTGCCGGGGAATTTAAGTTCCCCAGCGCTTCCTCATAAAGCTGCTTGGAACATACCCTGTCGCCGGTGTAGTCCTCCAAATAGGCGTAGATCATGCCGGCCTGTGTGTCTTCCTGCATAAAGTCCTGCTGGTGGGCGTTCAGGTATCGGTTCATTTCCATGCTGAATGACAGCTTATACTTCCCACTGCGATAAACCGTCATGGCTTCCGCCCACATCTGTTCGATATACGCCCTCGCCGCCGCTTCATCGTCCAGTATGTGAACCTCCGCCCGTTCCGGGTACACGGTCACGGGAATAAAGCGCCGGTTGCCGGTGCGGTCACGGGGAAGAAAGTCCTGCCGGTTGGTGGTTCCTCCAAACACGCATTGACGGAGCCGGTCTGCCGGATGGGTTTCATACGGCACTTTATAGGTTTCTTTCTGGCGGCTTAGAAACGACTTGATTTCTTCAATGCTTCT
>URXI01000440.1 GCA_900551775.1 uncultured Eubacterium sp.
CCAGCCACTGACGGTAGAAGTGAATACCGAAAATCACTTTACCAGGATTGAGATGCCGCCACCGCTAAGCATAGAAAGATGGAAAGAAGGCAGCCTGCTAAGAGACGCTTATCTGGTGGATATGGACGGCATCATGCACATCGTCGTCAGAGATATGGCGCCGACCCTGGCGCATTTCAATGAGATCAAAGATCTGGTCAATAAAAAGTTCGACCCTCCCGCTATGGGGGTCATGTTCTATGACACGGACACCGGTGTCCTTACGCCTGTGGTCTACGTCAAGGAAGTCAATACTACATACTTTGAAGGCAGCTGCGGGTCCGGCACCACCGCCATCGCCTGTGCCTTTTCCGCAGGCGAGCCGGAGGGCACCTATCGGTTCACCCTGCCACAGCCGGCGGGAACCATTACAGCGACCGTAGAGAAAGGACAGGGCAAGATCAAAGCAGTCTACATCGAGGGCACCGTCTCCCTCAGCGAAGTGATGGAAGTAGAAGTAAACACGGACTAAAAAACCAGGGGTCTTGTATGCAAGGCTCCTGGTTTTTCGCTATTTCAAATTCTCCGGATTCAGGCCTTCCAGTTCCGGTATGGTAAAGATACCGTCTTTTCTGATCAGCTTGTCGTCCAGCCAGATTTCACCGCCGCCGTATTCAGGGCGCTGGATCATGACCAGATCCCAGTGGACCGCTGACTGATTGCCATTGGGCGCATCCTCGTAGCACATGCCCGGTGTCAGGTGGAAGCTGCCTGCAATCTTCTCATCAAAGAGGGTATCCTTCATCGGGTGGAGGACATACGGATTCACGCCGAAGGCAAACTCACCGAAGTATCTGGCGCCTTCGTCGGTATCGAGAAGTTCGTTGATTCTTTTCGTATCATTGGCCGTCGCCTTTTCTATCTTGCCGTTCTTGATTTCAAAACGGATATTCTCATAGGTGAAGCCCTGCTCCTGGGAGACTGTATTATAGGTGATATATCCGTTCATGGAATTCTTCACGGGCGCCGTATAGACCTCTCCGTCAGGAATGTTCATCTTGCCGTCGCATTTGACCGCGCCGATGCCTTTGATGGAGAACTCCAAATCCGTTCCCGGGCCTTTGATGTTGACCTTGTCGGTTTTGTCCAGAAGTTCCTTGAGCGGGTCCATGGCTTTGCTCATCTTTTCGTAGTCAAGGGTGCAGACATCGTAGAAAAAGTCAGCAAAGGCCTCCTGGCTGGTTCCGGCTAACTGCGCCATGGACGGGTTCGGATACCGCAATATGCACCACTTGGTATCGTTGACCCTGTAATCCAGCACTGGGCGCAGCAGCTTGTTGTAGAGGTTGAGTTTCTCCGAAGGCACATCGGCCAGCTCCGAAGCATTGTCCCCTGCTCTGACGGCGATGTAAGCGTCCATGCCCTTCATCTGTGCCAGCTGGTACTCGTTCATGAACTTGACCTGCTCTTCCTCGCAGTGCAGCAGCACCTCGCGATTTACTTCACTGTCTCTGATATTGACAAAAGGCTTCCCGCCCGCCTCATACACATCTCTGATAATCTGCTTGATCAGCGGTTTACATTCCGCGCCCTCGTAGTCGATCAATATTTTTTCACCTTTGCGGATATCGCAGGAATAGTTTACCAGAAGCTTCGCCAGCTTCTTATCTCTTGGATTCATCATCGTCCTCCTTAGTTTTATGCTGTTAGATTTATGGAACTATTGTGTTATTATACACCAAAACCCTTGTATTTAAAATGAATCTCCCTTAAAATATAGCTATATTGAAAGAACGAGGCATACATACATGGATAATTATTTTTTTATCAACCCCAAGGCCGGCCAGGGCAAGGGAATTGACAAATTGGCTGCCAATATCGAAGCGGCCGCAGCAGCCCTCGGCATGACTGCCAAAATCTATATCACCAAAGGCGTGGGCGACGGTGAACGGAAAGCCCGCGAGACAGCCCAATCCCTGGATGGCCAGCCTGCCAGATTTTACGCCTGCGGCGGCGATGGAACCAACAACGAGATCATCAACGGGACAATAGGTTTTGATCAGATCGCCGTCGGCTGCATCCCCATCGGTACCGGCAACGACACCGTGAGAAACTTTCCAGGGGACTTCATGGATATCAAGGCGCAGCTCCTCGGCGAAACACAGAAAATCGACCTGATCAGATACAGCGGCGTCCTCGACGGAATTTATCAGGAGAGATTTTGTGTAAACATGTTCAACATCGGTTTTGACTGCAATGTAGTGGAACTGACGGGCCGTCTCAAGCCCATGATCGCCGGTTCCATGGCCTATCTGCTGGCCGTCATGGGCATGTTCGTGCAGAAAAAAGGCATTGAACTGAAGCTGATCGAGGATGGCAAAACACTGATTGACGGCGAAGTATTATTATGTGCCATATCTAATGGTTCCTACTGTGGCGGCGGCATGTACACCTCCCCACAGGCTTTAATCAGCGACGGCATCTTTGATCTCAACATCATCAAAGATGTGCCGCGCCTGACCTTCCTTCGTCTCTTCCCCAAATACAAAAAAGGGACCCATCTACAGGTTCCAGGTATTGAAGATATCCTGACCATCAAAAAATGCAGAAGCCTGACCCTGGAGCCAAAGAGAGATCACTTCTTTCTCTGCGCCGATGGAGAAATCAGTACCGCAGAAACGATTCACTTTGAAATTGCCCCAAGGGTACTGGACTTTATTGTGCCGACGGGTTCTAAAAATGCATAAGTTTCCGCCTTTTCTTTTGAGTGGATGTCCTCCGCGCCATGTTCTCCCGGATTCCACGCGGCCACTTGCGTAAATCATCAAATCCCAG
>URXI01000441.1 GCA_900551775.1 uncultured Eubacterium sp.
AATATCAAAATCATGATAGTCTTTTAGTGCTTCACGTGCTTGTTTTACAGTTAAACAAAGTGCATTAGCTAATGTTGAAACTCGTACATAATTAGGTAAAGCAGCTACAAAAACATCCTCTGTTAACATCTTTTTTACTGCCTTTTCAATTTGATCATCAATAACTTTTTGGCCATGATCAAGCAAAATCAAACGAGTCGCAACATCCAACAAGCCTTCTAATTGATGTTCAACTAAAATAATCGTAATATCAAAATCATCATTTAGCTGTTTTAAAATTCTAATAAATTCATCACGATTAACTGGATCTAACTGAGCCGTAGCTTCATCAAGTAAGATAACACTAGGATTCATTACCATTACACTAGCTAAATTAACAAGTTGTTTTTCTCCGCCAGATAATTTCTTTACCATCCGATTGGCTTTTTCGGATAACCCCAGCTGTTCCAGCAGCGCCTGCCAATTGACGGGACGATCGTAAAAAGCTGAAAACAACCTGCACAATTCTTTTACTCGAATGTTGTCAGGATACTCTGTCTCCTGCAGCTGAATGCCGATTTCCTTATAAATCTGACGGCGGTTTTCGTGGGGATTACAGCCCAATAGTTCTATTTTGCCGCCGGTCGGTTTGCGCAGACCTTCCAGGCATTCTACAGTTGAAGTCTTGCCGGAGCCATTGGGCCCGATCAGCGCCAAAATCTCTCCCTCGTAGAGCTCAAAAGAGACGTCAGTGACGGCATTGACTGTGCCGTAACGCATTTTTAGGCGTTCAATTTGCGCGAGTTTTTCTCTCATCAAACACCCTCCCTTCTTTTTTTTCATCATATACGCCGCACTCGTCCGGCGCAATGGCCCCGGCACATTCCGCCGCTTTTCCTGTGTAAGTTGCGTAAATTCGGAGATGAAATGCATGAAAAGAGGCTCTGATTTATGGTACAATGTTCTTACCCGGCGAGTGGAAGGAGGCGGCTTATGAGAGTGGAACTGCAAATAGACGCAAACTGTGAAGAACCCTTTGCAGTATTACATATATCAAAACTAACTCCCGCAGTGCAGGAGGCTATTAAGATACTGGAAAACGAAGGTATTCAAAGAATGATCACGGCACAAGCAGAGGGGAAAGTCTTTGTGATCGAGCCTGAAATGATTGAGGTGATTCGTACCGAAGGTCGGGAATTGGTATTATACAGCAAGTCGAAGGAGCGCTATCTTCTCAGCAAACCGCTGTACGAATTGGAATCCCTCCTCGGCAATGATTTTATCCGCATTTCGAAGTCGGCCATCATCAACTTCCGCCGCATTCATCACGCCGAAGCATCCTTCAATGGGACTATGGAGGTCGTCATGAAGAACGGCATTGGAGAGGTCATCACCCGGAGTTACAAAAAGCAGTTTAAAGAACGATTGGGGGTCTAGCATATGTTTAAGAGAGTATTGAAATATCTTTTTTATGGCATCTCCTGGGGCTGGAGCTTTTTCATGATTATCAATCTCCTCGGCGTCTGGCTGACGGGAGACTCGTATCTAAAGCCCATCATGGACGACTTCGTCAGACAGGCTCTGGGTTCTGCACTAGTGGGCATCTGCTGCGGCTCCTCTGCAATCGTATACACCTTTGACAAAATGCAATTTTGGCAGCAAATCACCATCCACTTCATTGTGGGCCTCGCGGGTTACTTCTCTGTAGCTTATAAACTAGGCTGGATGCCTGTCACCAATGGAGTCTATATCGCGTCTTATATCCTGCTGGGCATATTGATTTTTGCCGCCATCTGGTCCGGGTTCTATTTTCACAACAGAAACGAAGTGAAAAAGGTTAATCGGAGGTTGGGAGAATTAGAAAGTGAAAAAGAGGAATCGGTAGATTGATATTCTGCCTAAAAAATGTTGATATTGCATATCCAAATGATTATAATAAGTTTAGAAACTTTCAGAAAGTAGGTAACGACTATGCCAGAGATCTCTTTATTTTACGGAATTCGAGTTACTATGTATTATAATGATCACATGCCGCCTCACTTTCACGCTGAATATAACGGCGAGTCTGCATTGATTGACATTCTCAATGTCCAGGTAATAAAAGGCGGTTTACCTAACAGGCAGCTTCGTCTAGTGTTAGCATGGTGCACATTACATCAAGATGAACTTATGCAAAATTGGGAGTTAGCTAAAGATCAAGAACCATTAAACAAAATTCATCCATTAATTTAGGAAGGTGAGTCTATGAAAGAGTATTTTCCAGTTGTAGTGCAGGCTGTTCCCCAGCCAGATTTTCACGTATATGTATATTTTAGTGACGGAAAAATCACTGACTATGATATGTCTTCATATTTAAGCAAGGGGATTTTTCAGTCTCTATCAGAACTGCAAATCTTTATGGAGACTTGCACTGTAATGAACAATACTGTCGCATGGGATCTGGGTGGTAATCGCGATTCTTGTGATTGTATTGATATTGATCCATTTACCCTTTATGATGCACCCTCTATTAATTCTGAAATCGCATAATGATATTAAAAATCACCAGTTAACTCTTTTCACTGGTGATTTTTTATGTAAGGCAAGACCGCTAACGCTATAATAGCGGCCACGCACGGGAAGATGTCGACGCCTCTTCTTCCAAAATCCTGCATAGATTCCATATCACCGCTGCAACGGACATCTCGTTTTCTTTCAGTCCCTTGACGGTAAAGTATTCGTTAGGTGCATGTATCTGGCCACTGATTCCCAAGCTGTAGTCAACTAGCGGCAGGGATACCGGCGGATCTGTAAATAAGTAGGCGGGACCGCTGCCAGGGAAAATCGGCCAAA
>URXI01000442.1 GCA_900551775.1 uncultured Eubacterium sp.
ATCCGGGCGGAGCTATGGGTGGCGCTGATTTTGTGAATGTACTTTTCTCTGAGTTTTTAGTTTACGATCCTGAAAATCCGCGCACGTCGACAGAGATGCCGATGTCCGGCTTGATCCTCTCGCTGGCGACGGCAGCACCGCGGCAGCCGACCTCCTCCTGTACGGAGAACACGTAGTAGACATCGTTGGGACCGTCGCCCTTGTTTTTCTTCAGGGCTTCGATCAAAATGTAACAGCCTACTCTGTTGTCAAAGGACTTTGACGTAATCTTTTCATTTTGGAGTTCATAGTAATTGCCGATAAACCCACAGTAATCGCCGACTTTTACATACTTTTCCGCATCTTCTTTCGTGGTGCAGCCGATGTCGATGTACAGCTTTCCGGCGCTGTTCTTCGCTTCCTCGATTGGTCCCTGGCAGCCGACGACGCCGATGGTGCCGTTCTGGAAGATGACCTTGTCGTTGTAGATGGCACTGGTCCAGATGAAGCCCACGTTGCAGACGCGGATTCTGCCGTCTGATTCTACTTTTGTGACCTGAAAGCCGATTTCATCCATATGGGCGGACAACATGATCTTTTTCTTATCCTGTGAGTCTGCGCCCTTCTTCAAAGCGATCAGGTTTCCGACGGGGTCCGTGGAGATCTCATCCACCAAGCCTTCGATTTCTCTTTTGATAATCGCTCTGATTGATTTTTCGCGGCCTGCGATACCCCAGGCCTGGGTCAGCTCCTTTAATAATTCCATTTATTTACCTCCATTCAGCAGACTTTCCTTGGTTACCCAGCGGGTCTGGTTCATCAGCGGGTGGTGCAGCTTGATGGCGTCCGTCGGACATTCCATGACACAGCATCCGCAGTACCAGCACTCGTCAGGGTAGACGACAAGGGGATGTGTCCCTTTTTCTTCTCCAGGAATCATCAGATCCATCTGGCAGGCTTCCAGGCATCGGTTACAGCCGATGCACTTCTGGCTGTCGAAGGTGAGCGGTACGGAGGCAGGTGTCTGCCTGATTTCAAAGTTCTTTGTCTCTGCCATTACACTTCAGCTCCTTTCCCCAGTTCTGCGATGTAATCCTGGTTGTATATCTCATAATTTTCCTTGATTTTGCCGGCATAGTCAAGGGGTACTTCTCTTGCGATGACTTTTTCACCGTCCTGTCTGACGACGATAAATGGGGCCATTTCTTTTCCGTCATCATCAGAACGATAGAACTCCAGCTTTTCACAGGACTGATGACGTGCCAGGCAGGACTGCAGGATGATCTGTGATACGGTGAGAATGTCAAAGACTTCCAGCAGCCTTACCAGTTCGTGTGGATTGGCGGCATAAGTATTCGGTACAATCTCCTTTTCATATCTCGCGAGGAGTTCAACACCCGACTGAAGCAGCTCGTCTCGCTTGATTTCGCCGCAGTAGTTCTGCATCGCTTTGGCAATGGCTTCATTGAGTTCTTTCCAGCTGGTACCCTGCACCGGATCGCCTGACAGCGGAGCGTAGACTCTTTCCATCTCCTGGTCGATCTGAGGCTGATGGGGCTTTATCAAAGCCGGCTCCTTTGCCGCATAATCCGCCGCTTTCCTGCCGGCATAGTAGCCTGTGGCAGCAGCGTGCCCGAAACAGTTGGAGGCATAGAGGGAGTCGCCGCCGACAAAGAGACCTTCTATATTTGTCATCAGGTTCCAGTCGTTCATGAATCCTCCGGGGAGGCCGAAAAGCTGTCTCTCCTGAGGGAGAAACTCTGCGCTGGTCCAGCCCACCCCGTAACACTGCAGTACGTGTTTTTCCGGGTCAAAACCGGCTTCCGTAAAGTTCTTATAGACTGGGACGTTGGTTTTGCCTTCCTGACCGACCATCATGCCCCAGATGACTTTCCGCTCCATCTCCGGCATCAGAGAGAGATCCGCATAGAACGGAAGCTTGTAGCCCATATCCTTTAATTTGTCATAAGGAAGGGTTTCCGGACCTTCATATTCGTATTTCGCCTGTTCGATGTTACCGCCCTTCATAAAATAATATTGCCCGTCGGCAGGCATGAAGCGCGACTTGACATCCTTCAAGATATTTCCGTCCCGGTCAGCATAAGGAATCTCTTTGCCCTCTGCATCAACCAGGGAGGCAGGGAACCAGGTGTTGTGGTTATTGCCCGCGCTGTATGGAGGGAAGGATCTGCCTGCAGAGGAGAACTCGGCCCTGACGGATTTTTCCATCATATTGAACTCAGCTCCGGCTCTCCAGCCCATGGCGTGACCGTCTCCGATGGTAGTCATCGGTCTGAATTCACAGAGACCCGGATGTGCCGAAGAGAAGAGCCAGATTCTAGCCGGTCTCGACATGGTGATGATGCTGGACTTGCCCGAGAACACGTAAAATTCGCCAGTCCTGGTATTGATACCGGTAGCGCCGATACACTTTGCACCGTTTTTGCCTCCTTCTGTCAGAAGGGAAGTGACCATGCAGCGATCGACGATCTTGACACCTAATCGCTTCAGTTCTTTTTCCATCGCTGGTTTGAAGGTGGTTCCCCAGATACGGATGGTGAATTTGTTCTTATAATCGTAGGCAAACATCAGCTTTGTCTTTTCGTCGCGGAAATCCGCACCCTTGAACTCATCTTCTGTATCGCGGATCTTTCCGCCCATCTTTTCGATATCCAGAAGGCGGTCCCAACCTTCTCTGCATTCTATGTAATGAGAAATGGCGTTGTTGTAGCCGTCATTATCATCCAGCATGGCGTCTACCAAGTCTTCCGGCGTAACACCGGAACACGGGTTGGTTGCGGCGGATTCCCAGTGGTCGCAGCCGGAGCCGCC
>URXI01000443.1 GCA_900551775.1 uncultured Eubacterium sp.
ACGGCGGCAAAGGAACTTGCAGCGCGTGATTTCAAAGTGACGGTACTTGAAAGACAGGAAGAGCCCGGCGGGCAGCTTCTTCTGGCAAAGATGCCGCCGCTGAAAGAGAAAATCGCCTGGCCCGCGGAGACTCTGGCACACCAGGCGTTACAGGAGGGCGCAGAGATCCGATATCACGTCGACGCGACCAAAGAGATGATCAATTCCTACCAGCCTTATGCTGTGATTCTCGCTACCGGCGGTGAGGCAGTTGCGCCTGCAATACCGGGATCCGACGCGGAAAATGTGGTCACGGTAACGCCGATTTTGACGGGAGAAAAGAGATATCAGGGGAAGGAAATTGCGGTCATCGGTTCGGGGATGACGGGATTAGAGACGGCGGAGCTGCTGCAGACACAGGGAAACCGAGTTACCATCATAGAAATGGCGGACAAAATTGCGCCCGGCGCATATCCTGTCAATGCAGATGATGTCATTGGGAGACTGAAAAAAGGCGGCGCACGGTTCATGCCCGGCAGAAAGCTGGAACGAATCAGTCCAAATCAGCTGCATTTAAGCCGTAAGGACGGCGTGCTGGAATCCATCGCGACAGATGCGACAGTGCTCTCTATCGGCGTGCGAAGCAGAAATGAACTTGAAAAAGAAGTTTCTGGCTGTTGTGACCGGCTCTATGTGATCGGTGATGCCAAAAAGCCGGGACGTATCGGAGATGCCACACGCAGTGCCTTTGAAGTGGCCAGGGCAATACAATAATAGATATAGGAAATATCGAGTTTCTATTAAACAAGGAAGGGGTGTGCAGAGGGGATTCCCCTCGCCGCCTTCAGGAGGTTGAGCAGCCACTTTTTGAACAGCCGATCAAAGAGTAGAGCCCGTGTAAACGGAGCGTTTATATCTTTTTTGCCTTTCATATGTTAGAATGTAAATAAATAAAAAGTAGAAAGAGGAAATTACATATGGATTGTAAAAAGGTAGGACTATTTATTCAACAGCTTAGAAAGAAAAAAGAGTGGACGCAGCAGAATCTGGCAGACCAAATCGGTGTTTCGGATAAAGCGGTTTCAAAATGGGAGAGAGGCGTTGGATGTCCGGATATCACTTTAATCGGTGATTTGGCCAATGCGCTTGAGGTGTCTGTCAGTGAAATCCTAGCTGGAGAATATATCAAATCGGCAACGCCTGAAATTATGGATGCCATTGCTACAGATGCTGCCATGAACTATGCGGGACAAGCCAGGAAATCCGCATTGATTCAAATGGGCGTTGTAGCAGCGCTTTTAGCCATGGCCTTGGCTGCAGTCAGCATACTTTTTTATCTGTCAAAGGCATCGGCGCCTACCACTGAAGAGGCCGTGAGACAATTTGAAACAGTGACAAGTGAATACTGCACGGATGCGAAGGTCTTTTTGGAAATCGGCAGGGTGGAAAATTACCACGATCTGATAGAATCCCAGGCTAAAGTTTCAGAAGCGATTGCGCAGCTGGAAGACTGTTATGATCCGGAAACAAAAAAATATAAAGAGATACATTTTTTTCGGTATCGATTTGAGCAGTTTGCAGAAAGAGCCAAACTGGATGCCATTGCAGACGGAGGGGATCTGATGGTAGATCCAGCAAAAGAGAAACAGTATCGTTCTGCGTATGAACTGATGGAAGAGTATTATCATGCAGAGTGGAAAATGAATTAAAGAAAGAGCATAAGCTGCTATGGAAAAAGGAGCGATGGGTCTGGAAGATCATGACGATCTCGAGCCTGTCGCTCCTTTTCGTTTTGGATTCTTATTTCTCGCGGCCCATCTTTGAATCTGCAGAAATCAGCCGCGTGCGGCCCGGCACTTCGACCAGGTTTTCTAACTCTTTGATGGCGTCTTTTCCGATCCAGACCTGCGCTTTGCTGCCGTTTTCTTTGAAGTTGTGCGCCAGTAAGAGCGCCTTTTCGTTGGCATCAAAGTCATGCTTGCCGATTTCACGTAAGGCCCAGGAGACAGACTTTTTGACGTGGTCCTGTTCATCGCATGAGTGTTCCTTGATCAAAGCCAGATAGTCGTCGAGGGTTTCCGCCGTAATGTCTTTTTTGTGAATGGCCGCAGAAGCCATCAGCGTAAAAGCGCCCCGCTTTTTGTACGTGTGGTCAGAAGTGATCCACAGGGTGATCAACTGGTCAAAATCCTTCATCTTCACGATCAAGTTCTTGCAGAGATGGTCGCACAGATCCCAGGAAATTACGTCAGACATTAAAGTATCCACGTCTTCGAGGGTTGTTTTCTTTTTATCGAAGAGCAGCACTGCCAGCAGCCTGGCTTCGTGATAGCCGGATTGCCACAGTTCATATGCCAGCTCCTGAGATTTTTCGATTTTTTTGGCCAGAGCCCGTATCTCTGTCGTTGAAACGCCGATACTGTTTTCTTCCGGAATTCCCAATTTGACGACGTTGGCTTTGTGCTTTTCGCTGGACATGGCCTGAAGCTGGCTGATGATTTCGTTACAAGTCATAAGTATGATTCTCCTCCTTTGGCGTTTTCAATAGTACCTGCGTCTGACGATTTCTACATAGCGGTCCGGATTTTTGGTTCCGAGTTCGCAGCGGCACGGTTCGCTCTCTCTGTTTTCACCGGTAGGGACAAAGCCCAGGACTTCGTACATGGCGGCGCCAATTTTGTTGTCGGGATAGTGCATCAGTTCTACGCAGCCGATGGAAGGAAATTCTTTTTTGAACAGGTCCATGGAGGCCTCCAGGGCTGCGCGCCCCAGGC
>URXI01000444.1 GCA_900551775.1 uncultured Eubacterium sp.
CTTTAGCGCTCATTTTACCTCGTCCCATGTGATGATGTGGGGAACATGGAGCCTATCTGGGCGTTTATCGTTGAGCAAATCATAGGGTTGCCCGGTTTCGTTGATGACGATAATGTCAACGCTTGATGTATTCAGCTTCCTTTTTTGATCCATTTAGATCCAATTCAGATTGAATTCACTTCGATTCTTTGAGCTATTTTCGGGATCAAGGATTTCTCCTGTCAAAGCATTTACAATAATTTTCTGATAACAGGTTTTATCCGTGTAGTTTTCGCCATCATCGCTGAGTTCTACGTCCTTCTCTTTTGCTGAAGAATAATAATCACATTCAGCCACCCAACAAGGAACCATATAGAATCGTTCGTCATCAGACGCATCATTCCATAAAACATAAGCTAATTTAAGCGTATAGACATTTCGAATGCGCCCCTCATCAATGAAACTTTCAAGAGCGCTGATCGCGTCTTCAACGCCGCAAATCGCTGAATTTTCTGATAGCAGTTGTTCAACCTTCACCAATGAAAAACGAAAATGGAAAGATTCTTCATTTGCAATAATACCAATTAATGAGTTTTGCAAACGGTTTTTTTCTCCTCTGATTGATTTGTCAAAAGCGGTTGACACATGACACAATAGTGGCATGTCGTAAAATACCTGCAAGGCTGTAAACTGATAACTTCCGTACTCGCGCAATGCCTCTCCGTACTCTTTGGTATTACGATGATAAACCTTCAATCTGTCTCGCATCATTATTTGATCGATGACAAGGTGTTGCGCAATTTCCTGGCCATAGCAATATTCAATTTCGCTTGTGAAAATATCCCAAGCCTCTCCCAAAGTAACAGGATTGTTTTCTGCGTAAGCAGTGTTGACATCAATCGAATTCAGATCAAGCATCCATGTCTTGCATCGACCGTTTTTTTGCCCTGGCAGCATTGTGAATGGATTATTGACACCCATCCCCAGGAAGGTTTCGCTATTGTTTGGGTTAAAGGAAGGGTCCCCCGCTATTGCGGCATACCGGGCTAGTTGCTCCTCTGTCAGAGAACTATCGCCGTCACGAGCCGTCAGAATTGCCGCTTCCATTTTTTCCGGAATAGCAATTTCAATATCGATTTCTATACTTCGGTTATGGGCATTGTAGGTTTGTTTCCAATGATGGGTTTTTGAAAATGTGTTAAGTGGTATTGACTCTGCAAAAACGGATAAAGGGAAAATAGCGATTAGGACAAGGCTCAACCAACCGAGGAATTTTTTCATTGTGTGTGCTCCTTTCTCAACATAGAATTCAGAGGGGTTGCCCATCTGGCTTATAGAAACAGGACTACATCTACCCTTTCGCATAAAGTTGCTGCAACTTCGGTTAGCCCTGATCGGAGAAGCTGCCGTGAAGCGTTATGCAAGCAATGCTATCATACAAGTAATGGCTTTCGCATAGGTTCGAGCCCCCTTTTTAGACGCAACCAATACAGTTGACCATAGAAGAAATACCTGTAAGAATACCTGCAAGGCCAGGCGGAAAGTCGTTGGTGATGCTAATTTACCTCGTCCCATGTGATGATGTGGGGAACATGGAGCCTGTCCGGGCGTTTATCGTTGTACAAATCATAGGGTTGACCAGTTTGAGCGTTGATGACGATGATTCTGCTCGAAAGGTATCCTCCTCGATCCACAACCGCTTGATCAGTTTTCAGGTCAAATGGCAGAGAAAGGTCAGCCCGTGTCCTGCCCTTTGCAGCCCAGACAGGCAGAAGCACAAACTCCTCCCCCTTTTTCTCAGGGTCAATAAAACACATGTAACCGAAGGAGACTTCATTCAGCGAATAAACATATCCGTCTGTCACCCATTGTTCCAGGACCTCCATGATGCGATCAAATGACAGCAGCGGAATATCATCTATATCGACGCCCACCTCTTTGGAAGTGGAGATATTCGTCCAGAATTCTCCCGGTCGTTTGATTCGCATGGCTACCATTGAGTGTGGAGCGACCGCGCCATCCTCTACTTCGCCCAGTTCACTTTCCAATTCGTGGCGAAAAGGATGGTTGCCGATGAAATGCGGTATGCCATGATAGGTCGTATAAAAGTAAACACCCTGGAAGCCGTTCCCATCTGAATCACCATAAGAGCCCTGGTAATACGGAGTAAGTTCTTTTTCTTTCATAAAGGGCATCCATTTTTGAAATTCCGCCATGGCAATGGCCGGAGCTTCTTCCCAGGGAAGTTCCGGCGTAAACGTCATATGGTTTTCCAGCACGGGAAAAGCCAACTCATCCATTGGAAAATTTCTAGTGATCCCTTTCGCGGTCCAGTCATCCCTGACCACCTCCAGCGATTCATCCAATCCCTCGGCAGGCGGTTCCCACGTGATGCGTACCACAGGCACCGCATCCACCTCCGGCACCACAATGGGCACGTCTACGGCCACCGTATCGCCTTTTTCAAGCTGGTTAGGCGCGCCATGTTCGACAACATATTCTCCCGTCCAACGCTGTGGCAGCGTTTCCCGCAGTTCTTTGATCGAAACGTAGTCGGCTGCGGCCAGCGAACCCGGACACAAGGCCGTCATCGCCGTCATCAGCAGGGCTGCAATAAGGATGTACATGCGCTTTTTCATATGGCAAAACCTCCTTGGCAATCGGGGTGGACAGCACCATTGCTTGTTCTGTCTATTATGACAAAGCCGGGAGGCAATTGGTTCATGGCATATAAAATTTTTCTTTTTCCATACAGAAACGCCCGGCAGT
>URXI01000445.1 GCA_900551775.1 uncultured Eubacterium sp.
CCCTTTTTCGTAACCGAAGGTGATGATATGCCGAAGCCATTTATGACCTATGACCAGCAACTGCAGAAGATGCGGGACAAGCACCTGATCATTTCGGATGGGGACAGTGCAAAAGATACGCTTCGGCGAATCGGGTATTTTTCTCTGGTTAGCGGATATAAAGATCTTTTTAAAAATCCGACGACTCGAGATTATCGTGATGGTACGACGTTTCAGGATATTGTCGCACTGTACCAATTTGACGAGAGCCTGCGGGAGCTTACGTTGAGGCACCTTCTCCACATCGAGCAGCACCTCCGCTCTGCTTTGTCTTTTGCTTTCTGTGACAACTTTGGCGATAATCAGGCGGCATATATAGATCCGAACAACTATGATATTGGGAAACCCAAAAATAAAGCAGAGATTCAGCGGCTGATAAAAAAATATTTGTTGCCGCTTTTGACGCTCAAGACGGACCATCCATATATTGAGCATCACAAAAGAGTGCATCAAAATGTTCCTTTATGGGTATTGGTAAATGCATTGACATTTGGCACACTGTCAAAAATGTATAGCCTATCAAAGCCGCAGATCCAATCCGCCATAAGCCAGGAGTTTGCAGCCATCAATGAAAAGCAGCTGGGTCAAATTTTAAAAGTTCTCACGGCTTTTCGGAATGTCTGTGCTCATGGAGAAAGACTTTTTTCATATCGGTGCGCCAGACATGAAATTCCGGATCTGCCGCTTCACAAAAAATTGACCATACCGCGAAAAGGAAGTCAATACATATGTGGCAAACGAGACTATTTCTCTGTGATGTTGACCTTTCGCTATTTGCTGCCGAATGAAGAGTTCTTGGCGTATAATGGGCACTTGTCCCAATTACTCGCAAGAGCCATCAAACGGAATCAGCAAATTTCTGAAGCGGAGTTGTTGGAAATCATGGGACTTCCAAGTAATTGGAAACGAATCACCGCATATAAAAAAGCGTGAAATTAGTTTTGGAAGAATGTGTCTACGGGGGTTGAGAGGGAAATGAAATTGGATTTGAATAAAAATGCCGCTGCACAAGATATGATTCGTATTATTATGCGCGACAAATCTATGCTTCCAGATGAGGCGGTGAAATTTGCAATTAACAGACAGATGCATCAAAAAATCTTGCAAGAAGGTTATGCATCCATTGCCTTTGATCTCTGGGGGCACGATAATCCAGAACGAGAATGGGATAAACTCGACAATCCCATTATCGAAGTTGATCTTGATAAACTAAGTACACGGCTTGTGGAAGACATCATGGAAAAAGAAGACGTAAGTGCTGAATTAGCGGTCTGCTATTTTCTCATTTTTACCATGGATTACCTGGGATATCATATTTGACTTTCTTCGGATTAGGGAAGAGAAAAACATCCCCAAATTTTAGCGTAAATAGTATAGAAACCAAAAGAAATGTAAATCAAACGTAATCTGAAAATCTTGAATAAATATCCGAGATGTAGTGATATTCCAGTTGAGAAAGCCTCGGAACTGCAATAGTTCCGAGGTTTTCTTTGCTCTCTCAGCGTATTTGCTGAATTTTAAGACATCTGTTTTGGGCGCCTATGAATGCTTTTCGCGCTGTGCGCAATGAAAGAACAAGGAAACTGTACCCACGCTGCCGCACATAAAGCCGCTCCTGCGGAAGGTCAGCCTTACTCCGCTGTGTTTTCAGCATCCGGAGATACCGAACCAGGTGTTTCGTCCGATTTTATGCTGCATATCGGCCTGTTGAGGCTGGTATGCGGCATTTCCTTTTATCAGGTCGATTAGCCTACGCTCCCGGAAGGAATGTCATGGAACGGGCTCCCGACATATAGAATGCCGAGGGGACGTTCCTCCAGAAGAAGATCGTCCTACAAAGGTGGCCAATATGGATCACATCGGCTGCGGCGGTTCCCTGAAGATTACGCTGGCCCTGACAGCCGCTCGGCAGCATGGTGGGGGCGATGTGCAACCAGCGCAATTTCAGGGCCCGCTTTATTACCCACAATATTGACACTGATTAGCGATGCTGTGAGTTCGCTGTGACGCCCTGAGCTCTCTGACCGCCGCTCACCTGGGCGGCAGTGCATAGCCGCAACCTGAAGCGGATCGCCCCAGGCGGCTGATACTGCGATGAATATGACGGCACAAGGCTTTCAACCGCGGAGGACTGAATTACAGCCCTTTTACAGGTAAAGATCTGGAAGTTATTGTACCACAGGCTTTTTGGTTTTCCGCTTCGTTGCCGCTGCCTCGGGCACCCGGGAAGAGAGATGTGGTATTTTCCGCCACGGCTGGCTACAGATAGTTCTGGTTTATACAGGAAACGTTTATGGAAAATATTGTAAAATACTAATGAGTGAATAAAGAAAAATGTACTTTTTACACAATAGGGCTTCCCAAGAATATGTTTTTTTGCTACAATCAAACTGGAAAGATCGCATGGGGCGGAACGGCCATCGAAAGATGCCGTCCGCCGGATACAGCGAAAGCGAGATTGCTGCGGAGGCCGGCAGAGGGCCGGCGGAGAGGGGGAGAAAAAAACGCAGCGGAACGTGAACGGCTGTTAGAGGTGGTATGAGGACAGACGCGGGAGCGGAGAGGCATTTCCGTTCCTGTCTGGTGATATGAACGGGCCTGTGTGCCCACGGCTTTCAAAATTTTGATTGGAGGAAAAAGCCATGAACGCATATCTCACCAGCGTGATCGAGAACGTGAAGAA
>URXI01000446.1 GCA_900551775.1 uncultured Eubacterium sp.
GGGCAGGTAGGACTGCTTTTGTACTTGCATTTCGATATCATTCCATGACGCACCGTCCTCAAACAGGACGTCCAGGCGGACGCTTTTGGCGTAGAGTCCCGGTATGATGGTCTTCTCCGTCTCCGATGAGGGCGGCTCCGGGAAGCGGATCTTGCTGACCTTGCGGCCGGGCATGATGCGTTCGATCAGCTCGCGGCAGAGTTCAGCGTCCTTCATGACGATGGCAAAGACGAGGGGGTTGGTGATGGGGTATTTGACCTTTGTTAGTTTCATAAGTGCTCCTTTGCTGTGCTCGCATGTAAAATATTAACTGTAAATATATTACATAATGTTGAGCGAAAAGTCAAGCGGTTTTTTATATCACAAACGCATGTCTCTTTACAATAAAGTTAGGTTTTTTGCTATATCCAGGACCTCTCCG
Organism: uncultured Eubacterium sp.; assembly: GCA_900551775.1. Lineage (GTDB taxonomy): Bacteria > Bacillota > Clostridia > Peptostreptococcales > Anaerovoracaceae > Senimuribacter. Next base: position 422 of record URXI01000446.1, read on the forward strand.
CGTAACTGGATTATGATTTTGGAGCATCAGTGGGGGGTATCTCCGATTCAGGTTACTTTTTAAATGAATTTCAGTGTCCGAAATGCCACCTGGAACCCATAAAAGTAACCGGGGGCAGAATATTTACAGATACTGTAAGCAATTGCAGCTATTTTGATGGAAATGGCTTCCCGTGCGGTCATGAGGGTTACGCGAGATCTGTAAGACAGCGTCAAAAACCTAACTTTATCGTACCAACTGTTCACTACATACCCCTATCCCCTATATGCTGCGCTGCCGTCGGGACAGAGTGTGTATCTTTAATACACTGAATAAAAAGAATTATCAGATAACTTATTGACTGTATCAAGGCAAAGTGCTATCATAATAGATATGAATTGGATGAAACGTTGAAATATTAACACAATAACGCGTTAATATGGTAAAGTTCATCCCCAGATGTGAAAGAAAGGAAGAATGAGATGATGAAGAAAAGATTTAGTAAAATCGTAGTCATCTGCACAGTGCTTGCTATGATATTAGGAACAACCTTTGCAAGCGCAGCGACGAAAGCCGAAGTGACGTCTCTTGACGGCGGCAAGGCTAAGGTACAGGTTGACTGGAATCATCGCTATACTTACGAAGAACTTGGGAAACAGCTCAAGGATCTGAACAAGGCATATAGCAAACTCAGCAAACTGGAGACCATCGGCAAGACCCATGAGGGCAGATCACTTTACTGCATGACGATTACGGATCCATCAGTAGCCAAGTCTAAGAAGACCGAAGTAACCGTCTTTGGCAATATCCATGGCGGCGAGAGAGAAAGTGCTTCCAGCGCCATGTATAGCGCTTGGTATCTCCTTGAAAATTCAGGAACTACAAAGATAAAGAATCTGTTAAAAGAATACATCGTGTATGTAATTCCTGTCATCAATCCAGACGGATATGAACAGTCCTTCCTCTGGAACACTCGCCAGAACATGAAGCCGACAGATCACGATAATGACGGCGTTCCGTTTAACGACAACTACAAGGACATCGACGGCGACGGCTATATCGCTGATATTTCTGCAGTAGATGCTGCAAAGACTGTAACAGGTTCTGCAGGACGCGAAAGTGACGATGCTAACAAAGACGGCATTTTGGGCAACGATCCAAAAGGTAGCAATATCGATATGAACCGTACCTTTGATTATCTGTGGGGCGAAGACGGCGTTATGGATTCAGAAGGTGAATCGCCTGCATCAGAGCCTGAAATCCAGGCTGTACAGAACTTTATCAAGGCACATCCGAACATGACCTGTCTGGCAACCTTACATACGGGAATCCAGTGCGTATTATATCCATGGGGATATCGCAAAGCCCATAAGGATCTGGACGATATGGACGACATTAAGTACATGGATCAGACTGCAAAAGAAATGGCAAAGACCATCGCAGAGGGAACTCAGAGAAACTTCTACTACAAGCAGTCCTATCACGACTATCCGACCTATTCGGAACTGATTGACTATGCTTATGGCAAGTTCGGCATCCACCCATATACCATCGAAGTATATAGCGGCGGAAGCAGCGAAGACTCCGCTTACGACCCGAACCACGACCTGTCGTCTGACAAAGGCTGCAAGTGGAACAACAAGCTGCCAGAAGTGAAAGAAGTTTACTACACCCATGAAGAAGCGGTCAAAGTTTTAGAAGCAGCTGGCATCGATCCGGCAAAATTACAGATTAAAGATGCTACAACAAAAGAATATCGTGCATGGAAGGCAAGTGAAGGTCTGCTGTTCAAGACTTCGGCAACCGCGCAGATGGTCGACAAAGCGCCTGAGGGTCAGGATGTCATGGTAAACGGTGTGATGAAGGGCATCCTCAAGATGTTCGAAAACGAGAAAGCTGTCAACACGGTCAAATTGACTGTCAAAGCATCTGCTTCAAAGGGCAAGGTCAAACTGAGCTGGAACAAGCCAAAGGGACAGATCACCGGCTACCAGGTTCAGAAATCGATCTATTCCACGAAAAACTTCACAAATGTGAATAGTAATACGGCAAAGACCACGATTACTAATACCAAGAATTTGAAAAAAGGAACGACCTACTACTACAGAGTAAGGCCGATCAGCAAAGTCAACGGAAAGACGACTTATGGCCAATGGGCAAAAGTCAGCGTCAAAGCAAAATAAAGGATTTACTAGAGGAGCTGTGCGAAGGCTGATTGAAGAATGCAATCAACTGGAGCGACAGCTCCTTTTTGTTTAATAGGAAATATTGTTTTCCTATTAAACAAAAAAGGGGTGTGCAGAGGGGATTCCCCTCGCCG
>URXI01000447.1 GCA_900551775.1 uncultured Eubacterium sp.
TTTATACTTATTTTTCTGCAAAAGTCAGGATACAAGCGTAAACTGGTCAGCAAAACGTACTAAAAAAGTCCCGGTCTTCCGGGACTTTATTATCACCTTATTTGGCGTTATTTTCTTCCATTTCTTCCACACTTTTGCAGTTGGTTCTGATGTAATACAGCTCGAAAGCTTTTAAAAACAAGGCTTGTGAGCTTTTTTTATTTTAATTTTTATGCATTTTTCTCTGGTGTTTCATGATGTTGTATGTTATAATAAGTATTATATATAAGGAGTTCTTGTTATGCATTTGAAAAAAACACCAAATCGCAATGGTCGTATTAGACTTTCCATTGTTGATACTTATTACGACAAGCAAAGAAAAGCAACTCGCCAAAAAACAATTGAATCAATCGGCTATCTGGATGAACTTGAGAAAATATATGATGATCCGATTGCCCACTTTCAGAAACGTGTTGATGAATTGCGCGAAGAAAAAAAAGCCCATAAAGCACCCATAAACTTTACATTCTACAATTCAGATAAACTCTGCGTTGGAGATAATCTACGCAAAAACTTCGGTTACTCTGCTTTTAGCAAAATCTATCATGAATTGGAAATAGATAAGTTTCTCAAGCGTAAGCAGCGAACTTCCAAAGCGTCATATGACGCCAACACTATCATGAAGATGCTTGTTTATTCCAGACTTCTTTTTCCGGCCTCAAAGAAAGCTTCTTACGACAATCGTGAACAATTCTTCGAAAAAACCGATTATTGTCTCGATGATGTTTACAGATGTCTGACTTTCCTTAACAAACACAAAGAGAATCTTCAGGTCCGGATGAATGATAAAATCAAAGAACAATACGGCAGAGATACCGGCCTTATCTACTATTATGTAACTAACTATTACTTCGAAACCGACGGACAGACAGATTTGCTTCGCAAAGGAGTTTCAAAGGAACACCGACCTAATCCGATTGTTCAAATGGGACTCTTTACGGACAATAATGCCATACCAATCACATATGAATTGTTTGCAGGCAACACTAATGACTGTCTGACCTATAGACCTAACTTTGGACGCATAAAGAAACAGTTTGACCTTGGCAGAGTTATTTCAGTTGCAGACAAAGGTATGACAACCGGTGATAACATTTGGTATACAATCAATACGCCCGCAAAAGACGGATATGTATTTAGTATGTCAATTCGCGGCGCAGACAAATCCATCAAAAACTACGTGCTTGATGAAAATGGATATGAATGGCTGGGGGAAGAATACAAAAGGAAATCCCGTTTATATCCCAGAACAATATCGGTAACCTCAAATAATGGCAAGAAGATTAAAAAACAGGTAGACGAAAAACAGATAGTATTCTGGAGCAGGAAATACGCAATCCGTGCAAAAGCAGAACGTGAAGCTACCCTTTCCAAAGCAAGAGATTTGGCAAAACATCCCGGAAAATATACAAAGGCAACCTCATATGGTGCTGCTAAATATATCAAAAAAGTGGATTATGATAAAGAAACCGGTGAGATTCTTACTGCATCTTCTGTTCTTGACATAAACGAGGACTTAATCCGTAAGGAGGAAGCATTAGATGGATACTACTTGCTACTCACGAGCGAAATGGATACACCTGATGACAGAATCATAGATATATACAGAGGCTTATGGAGAATTGAAGAAAGCTTCAAAATCACTAAAAGCGAATTAGAAGCTCGTCCTGTCTATGTATGGACCAACGAGCATATCGAAGCACACTTTCTTACCTGCTTTGTGGCTCTTACTCTATCAAGAATTCTTGAAATGAAACTTGAACATAAATACTCAGCAGGAAGAATCCTCGAGTCCCTATCAAAAGCAAGCTGCAGCCTGCTTCAGCATAATTATTACATGTTTGATTACTTTGATGAGGTTTTAAAGGACATTGGAAATTTAATGAATATCGATTTTTCAAAACGCGTAAGAACTCTGGGAGATATCAAGCAGATTCTTGCAGACACTAAGAAAAAGTAATGATTAATTATGCAATGTATGATTGCATAAAAAAATATTTTAAAATCCCGGTTTAAGGGATGAAACACCATGAAAATCTTACAAAACAATAAACCCGCCAAGCCTTGTATTTACTGGACTCGACGGGTTTTTATACTTATTTTTCTGCAAAAGTCAGGCTTCTTCCGGCGGAAGTTTTGGAATTCTTGCCGAAACTGGCAGCGTTACAATTAACGGCGGAAAAGTAACTACATCAATAGGGATGACTGAATCTGCTTTGTGTAGCGGTATTTGCGCATACGGTGATGTGATTATTAATACCGGCGAGATATTTGCATCAGGGTCTGATGCAGTGCCGATAGACGGAGTAGAAGCAGATTTGAGCTGCGGTATTATGAGCCAGGCTGGGGATGTTGTGTTTAACGGTGAGACAGCAAAGGTTACGGCCAATGGCGGATATGCAAGCAGATCTTCCGTTGCTGTTGCTGCTATGGCAGGTAATGTCAAATTTTTCGCCGGTGAAGTTGATTTGCTAGGATATATTGAATATGCGGATAATTATGATATAAGCTGCTATGGTGTTGTTGCTTCAAGAGGAGAGATTCAAGCCATGTCTGCTAAAAATGAAAAATCCTCCTCCAAAGGAAACATTGTTGTTTCCGGCGGAAATGTTAGGAGCCTTGGCAACACAGGCGCATTCCA
>URXI01000448.1 GCA_900551775.1 uncultured Eubacterium sp.
AGCCGCCTGCGGCCGGAAACTTTAGACGAATATGTGGGACAAAAGCACCTCATCGGCGAGGGAAAGATTCTCAGGCAGCTGATCGAAAAGGATCAGATTTCTTCTATGATCTTCTGGGGACCGCCGGGAGTGGGCAAGACTACTTTGGCGCGAATCATCGCAAAGAAGACCAAGGCGGACTTCATCGAATTCAGCGCTGTAAACAGCGGCATCAAAGAAGTGAAGGAGGTGATGAGCCGGGCGGAGGAAAATCGCAAGATGGGCATCCGCACCCTGCTGTTCACTGACGAGATCCACAGGTTCAACAAAGCCCAGCAGGACGCTTTTCTTCCCTATGTGGAGAAGGGCAGCGTCGTTTTGGTGGGTGCGACCACGGAAAATCCATCCTTTGAAATCAACTCCGCGCTGCTCTCCCGGTGCAAGGTCTTTATCTTGAAAGGTCTGGAAGAAGAGGACTTGCAGGAGCTTCTAAGTCACGCCATCAAAAGCGACAAGGGATTCGGACATATGGATATCGACATCGATGACAGACAGATTGCAGCTATCGCCAGATTCGCAAACGGAGATGCCAGGACAGCACTGAACACTCTGGAAATGGCCGTTCTCAACGGCAGACTGGATAGCGATGGCTGTGTTCACGTGGAAGAAGAGAGCCTGGCTCAGTGTATGAACCGCAGGTCGTTGTTATATGACAAAACAGGGGAAGAACATTATAATATCATTTCCGCCCTTCACAAGTCCATGCGCAACAGTGACCCCGACGCTGCAGTCTATTGGATGTACCGCATGCTGGACGGCGGGGAGGATCCTCTATATATCGCAAGGAGGCTGGTCCGCTTTGCCAGCGAAGACGTGGGAATGGCTGACTCCCATGCATTACAGGTGGCAGTGGCGGCCTATCAGGCATGTCATTTTATCGGTATGCCGGAATGCGACGTCAATTTGAGTCATGCGGTGGTCTATCTCTCCATGGCGCCAAAATCCAACGCACTCTACATGGCCTGTGAAGCCGTTAAAGAAGACGTTCACGATCTGCCGGCGGAACCGGTACCTCTTCAGATTCGCAATGCGCCGACAAAATTAATGAAAGATCTGGAGTACGGCAAAGGTTACATCTACGCCCACGACACTGAGGAAAAGCTGAGCAAAATGCAGTGTCTGCCAGACGCCCTTGCAGGCAGGCGCTATTATCAGCCTACGGACCAGGGACTTGAAAAGAGAGTCAAAGAGCGATTGGAGCAAATCATAGAATGGAAAAAGAAATAACTATTTTTCCATCAAAGCGGTCAATTTCGCTAGATTTTCAATGGTTCTGGCATCGAGAAAATGTTCGATTTTCTCCACCTGCTCCAGTTCATTGTCCGTATTGTTGAGCAGGCACAAGAAACGCTGCAGGACGTCATGACGGTAGAGCAAATAATCGCCGGCCAGACGTCCTTTTTCTGTGAGCAAAATATAACCATATTTTTCTGCATTGATATAACCGGTTTCCGAAAGGAGCCGAATCATCTTGGAAGCCGAGGAAGGCTTCACATGGAGGACTTCCGCCAGCTCCCCCAAGCGCACGACTGTGTGTGTTTCCATCAGACGGCAGATCATCTCCAGATAATCCTCCATGGCAGGAGTCAATTCCGCCCCATCCTGTATCTGATATCCCTTCATCGTATAAAACCCTTTTGCGTCGACCATTTTTTAATCACCTCGAAAAGCCCTTCTGAATAGTATACATAGGGAAAAAAAGTTTCCCTAGACTAATTTATTTTGGAGGATCAGATTTATGAATCTTAATGATATGAAACCAGGCGAAAAGGCAAGCGTAAGAGAACTGCACAGTATTGGAAATATGAGAAGGCGTCTTTTAGACATCGGCCTCATTGAAAATACAGAGATCGAGTGTCTGGGAAGAAGTCCCGGCGGAGATCCTGCAGCCTTTTTGATCAGGGGCGCTGTCATCGCCATCCGCTCTGAAGACTGCGCAGACATCATCGTGAACGCAGAAGGTGACGCTATGCGCAAGGTCAGTCGGGAAGGTGGTCTGGCATGGGCTTAACGAGCAGTTCCGTTGGGATGCATGCTGTGGACTCAGGGCTTGAAATCAAAAAGCAATCACCTGATGATAAAGTCATCGCTATCGCAGGCAATCCCAACGTGGGAAAAAGCACGGTCTTCAATGCATTGACCGGACTGAACCAGCATACGGGCAACTGGCCGGGCAAGACGGTCACCAATGCCCAGGGGTACTGCCAGGGGCTGAAGTATTCTTACGTCCTGGTGGATATCCCGGGAACTTATTCCCTGATGGCCCATTCCGCAGAGGAGGAAGTAGCGCGGAACTTCATCTGTTTTGGCGGGCCTGATGCGGTCATGGTGGTCTGCGATGCCACCTGCCTGGAGCGGAATCTCAATCTCGTCCTGCAGACCATTGAGATTTCTGACAAAGTCCTGGTCTGCGTCAACCTGATGGACGAAGCGAAGCGCAAGAACATCAAAATCGACCTCAAGGCGTTGTCAAAGAAGCTGGGAGTTCCTGTCATCGGCACGGTGGCGAGAAAAAAACGGAGCCTGGCCAATATCCTTGAGCATTTTGATGCCATCTGTAATGATCTGTCTATTGGTCTTCAGGTAGAAATAGAAGCACGCCAGAAACAATACGAATACTACAGAAATAAAT
>URXI01000449.1 GCA_900551775.1 uncultured Eubacterium sp.
CGCGCTGCTGCCGCCAGCATTGACCGGAGCATTGGCAAGGCAGAACCGCAGGAAGAAACGGGGCCGGAGCGGAAAGGCATCGTGGACTTCCAGCCCTATGTGGGGAAGAAAAGGAAACCAGGCACCGGATGCGTCACGGAGATCAATGACCACTTGTTTGAGGGGCGCTATTCTCCCGTGTGGCCGGACGGGACACAGCATTCCCGCAACGTCTACGCCCACACCCGCGAGGAGTGCGAGGAAAAGCTGAAAGCACTGATCGCGGAGATGAACGAGGAACGCAAAAATCTCAAGGAGCAACTTGCGGGCATCGCTCCGCCGGAAAAGCTGACAAAAAAACAGTGCAAGCTGTGGGACTACATGCGCCTCCACCCGGAGATCACGGAGTTCTCCACCCTCGCCAAGCGAACCGGCCTGGCACGGAATACGGTGAAGAAACATTATGGGATGATGGTGGCGATGCTGGGGAATAGATAACCACCGTTCGAAAAGGTAGGATAAAAATATGCCGACAGAGCGCAAAACTCTGTTGGCATATTTTATTGTTCATGGGATTCAGCTTGTGCAATTATCATATCAATTACATCAAGAAGTGGAATAAATCTTGAGAAGTCAATCGTCCGGTAGTTTTCATAAACATATTGTGAGAAGATTTCTTTGCCAAAGTATTTGTTGCTGTCGAATTTATCTTTGTGGCAGAAGGTTTTTCCTTCTAAATTGAGACTCAGCAGCTCATCGGAAAACAAATCTTCTATTTCGCACTCTTCTTTATCGCCTATAAGAGGTGGCGTAACCACAAATAACTTGCTGCTCGTGATCAAGCGCATATGCAGCTTCGCTTTGAGTTCTGCTTTTTGATCTACGGTGGCATGCACATCCTCACCTAAGAATTTTTTTAATGGTCTCTCACTCTTGGATTCATTGTCATACAGAAGTATGACAGGATTATGCTGCTCGTGACCACTTAACTTCTGGAAGTAACTGAGATAAGGAGGAATTCGTTTGTTGCTACCAATATGATAGCGATATAGAATTCTCATAGCATCGGCACCGTCTAAGCTGATTCCGAAGAAATACTTCCACCTTTTTGTTCGTCTGAAGAACGAGAACTTGTAGACGAATTTACCTTCAGCATCTTTTTGTATGAGCCGTGGATACTTGTTATAAAGGTTCTTCAGAGCGGCTTTTATATACCGTATATCAGTTTTTCCTTCTGTTACAATAACAGGGGTGTCATTGGCGAAAAGATATTTATAAAAAATAAATGCTTGGTACTGTTTCTCGCGGCCATTTAGATTGAAAGCGTCATGCTTAATTTCCTGTGGATCAAGAATATTATTGTAGTGATCCAGTTGATCGATAAAAGAAAAGCGCCCTTCGAGTTGCTTGATTGATCCTGGCACACCATCGATAAGATACTCACCAGTCGAGTAGAGCTGATGCGCCATCGCTCTCGTTTTACGCACATAGGAGTGATTGACATTTAGCTTTTTGTTCACAATTAGCCCCGTGACTTCTTGGCGTGAATCCCTAAATTGAAGCCGGGTTTTCTTTTCGTTGATAGAGAAACCAGCCTTTGTTATTGCAACGATGGCTTCTGCTAAGAATTTCTTCTGATTTTCAACAAAGTGCCTGTCGTTGGTAGAGAAAGTCAAATCATCAGCATATCTGGTGTAATCCAGCTTATATTTCTTGGCCGCCTTTAAAAGGTGGGCGTCAAGAGACTGGCAGATTAAATTTGTGATGATTGGAGAACTGGGAGCACCCTGCGGTAAACGGCCTTGGTAGCAGGTCAATTGTGCGAAGATAACGGCAACATCGTGAGGCAGTTTGAAGTGATTATTTTTTTCAAAATAGCCCTGAATGCGACCAAAGTGGAAACTATCAAAAAAACTTGCCAAGTCTAAGTTTAGGACATAACGCTTATTGCGATGAATTTTTGCATTGGTAATAATACTTTTTTCTTTCTCAAACCCATGAGAAATATTGGGTTTAATACCATTCTCATCCCAAATGTTTCTTTGGAAAAGGCACAGAATATTTGAGAGTTTTTTCTGCAGGACTTTCAAATCACCAGAAGGAGCGCAGATGGCACGAGTGTCACCATTACGTTTTGGAATTTCAAAGGTGGTGTAATAACTATCTGGTTTTTTGACATAAAGAATGTGCGTTAGCTTACTGCGTGGGATACCCAAATAGTCAGCCAACTCATTTCTTGATTGAATATCACAGAATTTTTTCATAGGACCCTCCCCAAAGGGAGAGCGTGTGGCAACTCATTGTGCGAAAGGATCAGTCAACATGAGTTAACACAGTTAACATCATGGAAAGAAAGGGCAATACGCTAATGTGCCACCCAGTTTAGTCAACACTTGCGAAACACAAGTACAAAATCTTGCCACACGCTCTTTACAGACATTGAGTCTGCAGACAAATTATACCCGATTTCAACCGCTTTTTCAATCTGAATATGTGCAAGAGCGCATTTGAGTTTACATTGTTTTTACGCCGAGGTCGCAGCTGCTGTTTTACCTCTCTGGCCGCAATTGGAATGTGGCCAAGTGTGTTCTGAAAACAAACTCATAACGCAGAAAAACTGCCTCAAAAGGCGGTTTTTCCAAGTAAAG
>URXI01000450.1 GCA_900551775.1 uncultured Eubacterium sp.
CCTATGACGACTTGCAGGGACACGGTAGCCGATTGGAGGTTATTTTTCCGTGTCCTTCTTTTTATTTCGCAGTATCCATGATCTGCACCAATTAAAAAAAGCATAGCCCCTCCATCGAAGCAGTCCGGCTTTGAACATGAAATTAAACAGTACATAACCGATAATACTTTTTCGTGCGCTTGTGCGGCCTTGTGTCGCACAGGCGCATTTTGCTTTCCAGACTTCGAGACAAAGTGTCCCGAGGTGCGGTGCCGTTCTCCGCCGTTGCTCCATTTCGTTTCCGACCAACCCCGAACAAACTGAAATGGAGGATTTTACGATGACTACTATCAATTTGAAAGATTTTTATTATTGGTACACGCAGGATCAGCTTATCGAAGTTTCTGACGAGGTGGCCGAGGTATTCAAGGCCGATGCCCGCTATGAAATGGCCTACCAGCGGCGGCTCTCCCGGCACAAGGCGCAGTATTCTCTGGACTGCGATGACGGGATTGAATATTCCGCTTGCCTGCATGAGCCGACCCCGCAGGAGCTCCTTGAACGGATGGAAACCTTTCTTCGTCTGTGGAACGCTCTCAATTCTCTGCCGGAGATCCAGGGCCGCAGAATTGACGCACATATCATTCTTGGCAAGTCGATTAAGGAAATTGCCGAGGCCGAGGGCGTACATGAGGAGTCTATTCGCCAGTCGATCAAGCGTGGCCTTGAACGCATGAAAAAAACTTTTTGATTTTTTCTTCTTAACCCACTTGGAATTGATGAAAAAATGTCTCGGTTTATGAGAGGAGGTTTTCTTTTCTCCACAGATGAACAAGGGCGGCCCCGAGCATGATCCGGGGAGCCAGGCGGCGGGTGCGCGGTGACTTTTCCCAAAAGAGATTGAGCGAACAACACCAACACTGTAAATGGGCCCGGCCATCCCAAGGCCATGATCCGGCGCTGAACAGGTTGGCTGCCTGTTCCTCCGGGCTTGTCGCTTTACTTGCGTTGAGAGCGCCGCACAGAAAATAACGATTGTCTTTGGACAGGCCAAGTAAATATGTGCGGCGCTCTCTAATATTCAAAAACTATAATAAACCTCGAGACAAAGTGTCCCAAGGCAGAGTCATCCTTGTTGTCCTTTTGAGGTGGAGTTATAATAGCATCTGTATTCAGAGCTACTTTCAAAACACGCAAGAATTATTAAAACATTATTGATCCATTTTGTTATTATGTTCAATGGAAAGGAGGGAATACAAATGGGCAATCAATCAGTCATCAGCATAGAGGCAGTTATTGACTACATCGAAAGTCATCTTGACGGCAAACTGGAGTTAGAAACGGTTGCGGAGGCTGTTCACTATTCAAAATATCACTTACACCGACTATTTACCGAAACCGTGGGAATGACAATTCATGATTATGTGCAGCGCCGTCAGTTGACCGAAGCCGCAAAACTTTTGGTGTTTTCAGATAGACCGATTATTGAAGTCGCCTTTATCTGCGGTTATGAAAGTCAACAGGCGTTTTCTTCTGCCTTTAAGTCAATGTATAAAATTCCCCCTGCGGAATACCGGGATAACAGAGAATTTTATCCTTTGCAACTACGGTTCGCTTTGCACAGAAATGCGGCAAACAAGGTGTTTGCCAAGGATGACATTTGTTTGGCAGAAAAAGCGGATATTCCGGCATGGATGAATTTAATGCGGCTGGTGATCGACGGATACCCGGTCATGAATGAAGCAGACTATTTGAATGCGATAACAAAAAGCATAGATGAAAAACGAGCTCTTGTCCTAAAAGATGGCAATATTTTGGTTGGAGCTATGGCGTTCTCCGATCAATCCGGCTGTATTGATTTTTTGGGCATAAACCCACAATACCGCAAGCAAGGCATTCAAAAGTTATTTTTGGATGCGCTTATGGAAATATACTTGCCCGGACAGGAAATTAGCATGACCACCTATCGAGAAGGCGACAAGGCTGATACAGGCCATCGTGATGTATTAAAACAGCTTGGCTTTGCCGAAAGAGAATTGCTGATAGAATTTGGCTATCCGACACAGCGCTTTGTGCTTCCTCCCAAATATATGGAGGATATACAAGAATGATGGAATCACAAAGTAATTGGAGAAAGAGAACCATTCTGTTTTTTGCCAGTCAATGTATCACGCTGTTTGGCTCGCAAATCGTTCAAATGGCAATCGTATGGTATGTGACTTTGCAAACAAACAGCGGTGCGTGGGTAGCGGCTTTTTCGGTCTGCTCTTATCTTCCGCAATTTTTCGTTTCATTTATAGGAGGCGTTTGGGCGGATCGCTATAACAGGAAATATCTCATCATCGGAGCAGATGCGCTGATTGCGGCTGTCACATTGGCAATGTTGCTAATCATGCCGTACATTACAGCAGAACCTATGCTACTTACAGCATTACTGCTCATGTCGATCATTCGCTCCGCTGGTGCCGGCGTTCAAAATCCGGCGGTCAACGCAGTCATTCCGCAGCTTGTTCCCGAAGAACATCTTATGCGTTATAACGGCATTAACGCAACTATGCAGTCTGTCGTACAGTTTGGTGCACCGGTTGCTGCGGCTGTGGTGCTGACAATGAGTACACTTCGGACCACACTTTTGATTG
>URXI01000451.1 GCA_900551775.1 uncultured Eubacterium sp.
CCGGAAGTTTCCTGATACCCTTTTAATTCTGTAATGCAGACACTTCTTCCATTTGTATAAAAATTCAGATCATTCCTATATTCACCGATACAACGGGCAGGGATTTCACCCTTAAAAATAACTTCATCTTTTTCAAGTCTGGTTGATTCAATGATTGCGCAATACTTTGGTGCGTCATTATAAGCCCGTGAAAGATATTCCTGCGGTGCAAAAAGGGTAAAGGAAAGGTATGGTTCCAATAATTGTGTTCCTGCTCTTTTCAATGCCTGTTCTAACACGATAGGAGCAAGGGAACGAAAATCTGCGGGGGTACTAACTGGACTGTAATAAACTCCATAGTCAAAACAAATTTCACAATCTGTCACTTCCCAACCGTATAAGCCTTGCTCCATTCCATAACGCACCCCTTCCATAACGGCATTTTGAAAACTTTGGTTTAAATAGCCGAGAGATACTTTGCTTTTAAACCGGGTTCCACTTCCGGCAGGAAGTGGCGTTACAGTTAAGCCAATGGATGCCCAAAACGGATTCGGCGGCACTTCAATATGAATCGTGTAACTGGCTGTTTTTAATGGCCTTTCCAGATAAATGACCGTAGGTTCTTTCACATTTATGTTCACATGGTATCGCTCTACTAACAGAGAGCATACAACCTCTAACTGGACTTTTCCTAAAAAAGAAATGATGATTTCATGCGTTATCGTATCCACATAGTAATGCAACAGCGGATCTGTATCTGCAATTTCCGTCAGGGCATTCAGCAGGAGGTCTCTTTGTTCCTGATTTTGCGGCTCCACCGTCGTCCGAAGCAAAGGAATCGGATTTTTTTCCCATGCCTTGCGCGGCAAAAGTTCTACATTTCCGAGAGTATCATTCAGCTTCAGAGTGTCATTGGTCAAAATAACAATTTCTCCGCAACAGGCTGTGTCCGCCGGTATAATCTCTCCGTTTGACGGAATCCTCATTTCTGTGATTTTTAGTTTTTGATTTTGGGGCAGGAGAATCGTATCCCGTAAATGAAGTGTCCCGCTGTATAACCGCAAATAAACGAGCCGCTTTTTCTGGTCTGTGTACTCGATTTTAAAAACGCTTCCGCATAGCTCGGATTGATCGTTGTCCGCACCAGAAGTAAATGTTTCTGCAATCACTTCAATCAGCTTTTCAGTTCCGATATTGTTCTTTGCACTCCCATGATAAATAGGAAACAGGGAACCGTTTTGCATTCTTCTGCATTTCTCCCTCTGTAAATCTTGTATTTTCAAAGGTTCCCCCGCAATATATTTTTCCAAAAGTTCATCATTTCCAGCAATAATAGAATCCCATTTTTCTATATCCTCAATGTCTGTCAGAGACACTTCCGGAGTGAGCGAAACATCTTGCATAACCATGACATCATCAGAAAGTTTTTCTCTGATATTTTGATAAACGCTCTGTAAGTCAATGCCCTCCTGGTCTATCTTATTTACAAAAATAATCGTTGGGATTTTCATTTTCTGGAGCGCATGGAACAGTACCCGTGTTTGTGCCTGCACGCCGTCCTTTGCGGAAACTACTAAAATTGCTCCGTCAAGAACAGCAAGTGAGCGATATACTTCCGCCAAAAAGTCCATATGGCCGGGGGTATCGACAATATTGATCTTATAATTCTTCCAGCCGAAAGAAGTGACGGCCGTTTGAATGGTAATCCCACGCTGGCGTTCCAACAGCATGGTGTCTGTCCGCGTTGTTCCCTTATCTACACTCCCTAATTCCGGAACGGCTCCGCTGGTATAGAGCAGGCTTTCTGTCAAAGTCGTTTTTCCTGCGTCTACATGAGCAAGAATGCCGATATTGATTATTTTCATGTGTTTGTCCTCCATTCAGCCCCCAAAGGGCATAAAAATCCCCAGCAGCAAAATACTTTTACCGCTGGGGATATAGCGAATAGACATACACATACATACAACGCACTGCAAGCAGCGGTCGCTCTTTTGATATGTCAAATATATAAGGCAAAAGTATTCTTAAAAAGGGTACAAAAAACTAAGCCCCTTGCAAGGGACGGTTACAATTCTTTGTTCCCACTATTTGATTATAGTTAATTAAGAATACCTTGCCGCATATTTTTAACTCCTTACTTGGAATAGAAATATTATAGCATATCGGCATTGAAAAAGAAAGTCCTGAAACAAAATTTACGGAATAGTAGGCTGCTGTCTATCAATCTCTTGTGTGTTTCTTTATGACACATGAGCATTGGAGGCAGGGTTGTCCTGGCCGTAACCTTCCAGAAGGTTGATGCCGCCCCACACGCACAGGCCGCCGCCCAGGGCGATGACCAGAGTCTGCAAAACGTCGATAGCGTTAGTAAAAAAGCTCATATTCACATTTCCTTTCGTTCAGTTGAATTGTTGGGTTGAAGGTCGGTGGCTTTCAATTCGTACAGATCGAAAGGCTCGTCCGGCTTCACGATGGCCGGTCTGCGTTTCATGTACCGTTCAATGTCAAAGGTGTTTTTCTTATCGGCGTCGGCAAGGTACTTGTAGCGGGGATGCTTCGTTATATCAAACTTGTCGCTGAAAAACGGCCGCACCCCTCGAAGCTGCAAGATGCACTTGTTTCCGTCCATCGT
>URXI01000452.1 GCA_900551775.1 uncultured Eubacterium sp.
GGGCGCTGCCCCCTCATGGAGACTGCAGTGCAGAAGCTAAAACAGAAAATTGATGCCGATGACGTGGAGCGAATCCTCTATTTCAATCCGCAGAGGCTTTTGGAAAATAAATATATTTAACTAAAGGAGAAATTCGATGCAAGAAGAACAGCACTATTCTGACGAGATGGAAATCGATCTGAAAGAAATATTTCTGATTCTCAGAGCAAAGATCGCAGCCATCGTTGCAACTGCACTGATTGGTGCCATTGTCGCAGGAATATTCAGTTTTTTCGTCATAGAACCAATGTATTCATCTACATCAAAGGTCTACATTCTGACCCAGTCTACTTCCATCACGTCGCTGGCTGACATCCAGCTGGGATCCTCCCTGACATCTGACTATATGGAGCTGATCAAGAGCAGGCCGGTGGTGGAAAAGGTTATCAAAAACCTGGACCTGGACATGAATTATGATCAGCTGCTGGACGAACTGACGGTGGAGACGCCGGCGGACACTCGTATCCTGAAGATCACCATCAAGGATCACGATCCGCGGATGGCCATGGTCATCGCCGACGAATTTGCTGACGTATCCCGGAAACAGATTTCCGAAATCATGAAGACGGACGAGCCGAGCGTGGTTGAAAAGGCCCATCTGGCAGACAAGCCGGTCAGCCCTAACAAGAAGATGAACATTTTGATCGGTTTCCTTCTGGGTGCGTTCCTGTCCATGCTGATTGTCATCGTACTGCATCTGATGGACGATACCATCAAGACCCAGGACGACGTGGAGAAGTATCTGAAACTCAATACTCTGGCAGTGATTCCGCTGAAACCGGGCGAGGAAAAGCAGAAAAAGACCCGGCGCGGCAAACATAACAAGAGAGCATACCGAAGAGAAAGAAGGAAATAGATTTGAAGAAGAGACTTGCGAAATTTGGGCGGCCTCAGAATACTGACTATGCAACCAAAGAGGCTTTCAATTCCCTCAGAACCAATCTGAAGTTCTGCGGCGACGAGATCAGGGTCGTGGCTCTGACCAGTTGTACCGAAAACGAAGGCAAGAGCACCACTGCTTTGAATTTGGCGTTTTCCTTTACCGAGGATGGGAAAAAAGTTTTGCTCATCGATGCCGACCTGCGAAAGTCGGTGTTCATCGGCGCCAACAAGCTGCGTGCGGACGGACAGATCATGGGCTTATCCCATTACCTCTCCGGGCAGTGCCTGCTGGAGGACGTAGTTTATCAGACCGACGTCAAGGGGTTGGATCTGGTTGTAGCGGGACCCACAGCACCAAACCCGACGGAGCTTCTGGGCGGGGAACGCTTTGAAGCTTTGATTGAGAAAGCCCGGGAAGGTTACGATATGGTCATCATCGATTCACCGCCTCTGGGCATGGTCATCGACACGGTGGTCATGGCCCACTGCTGCGACGGTGCGATTCTGGTCATTGAAAGCGACATGATCAGCTATCGGTATGCCATGGAAGTCAAGAAACAACTGGAGTTCGCCGACTGCCGCATTTTGGGCACGGTGCTCAACAAGGTGGACATGGGCGGCGGCAAGTACTACAAAGGGTATTACAAGGGATATTACAAAAAGGGAGAGTACGGGGCATACAAATAGCCCATTTGCGATATGTGTGTTAGTTATACGGCTGAATTCAGCCAATTAGGAGGGAGTGTGTGTCTGTGAGCAGACAGAGTGTGAAGCGATGTATTTTGATCGCTATCGACCTGTTGATCGTGCTTGCCAGCGGTGTGTGTGCGCTGGCCATGCGTTTTGATATCACCCAGGTGCCGACAGATTATCTGGTTACCATGCTGCGCTTCATGCCTCTGGACATGTTGGTCACAGTGTGCGTGTTCCGGCTCTTTCACCTGTACCACGGCGTGTGGACCTTCGTGTCCATTTCCGATGCAGTCAGGGTCATGGAGGCCGTGGTGGTGGTCGGCTTTGCGGAGACCTTCTATAAGCTGATGCTCCAGGCGAACATGCCGAGAAGCTACTACCTGCTGAACATGCTGTTTCTGTTCCTGCTGGCAGTCGGCAGCAGGGTGTCCCTGCGGTTGTTCAACTATTATCGCCGCCGTTATCTCACGCCAAAAGACCTGAGAAGGACCATGATCATCGGCGCGGGCTGTGCGGGGAACATTTTGATTCACGAGCTGTACCGCAACAGGCACTGCGACAACAAAGTGGTCTGCGTCATCGACGACAATCCGGACAAAAAGGACAAGTACATACGCGGCATCAAAATCATCGGCGACCGGCAGATGATCAAAAGCGCCGCTTCCAAATATGAAATTGAAGAGATTATCATCGCCATTCCATCGGCAAAGCCTGCCGACAAGAGCGAACTCATCGAGCTGTGCAGCGATACCCGCTGCCGCGTGCGGATTTTGCCGGAAATCTCGTCTACCCTGACGGGAATGATGAGCCAGAATCTGCGGGAAGTCAACCTGCAGGATCTGATCGGCAGGGAGCCCGTAAAGGTCAACGAGGACGGCATCCAGTCCTTTATCAGAGACGAAGTCGTCCTGGTAACGGGCGGCGGCGGTTCCATCGGTTCCGAGCTTGCCAGACAGATCGCTTCCCACCATCCGAAGCACC
>URXI01000453.1 GCA_900551775.1 uncultured Eubacterium sp.
ATCCAGACAGCCCCCGGCAGGGATGGCCGCAAGGTGCTGCTGACGGTAATTCCGCATCCCGGCCCCTGGCCTGAAATTCTTCCCTGGAACAATAAGTACCTCCACAAGAAAGATTCCGTCCTGGTGCTGGGAGAAAACCGCTGTGAACAGGTCACGCTAGACCTGTCCGGCATTCCCCACATCCTAACCGCTGGCCGCACCGGGAGTGGTAAATCCGTGCTGCAAAAATCCCTTATGCTCCAATGTCTGGCCCATGGGATGCAGGTAGTTCTAGTGGACTACAAGATGGGGGTAGATTATAGCCGGGAATGGCCTAAATACTGCCAAATCATTACAGACGATGATGCCATGCTGAATCGGCTGAAAGAACTGCAAAAGGAAATGCTTTCCCGGTATCAGCTTTTTACAGATAAAGGATACTCTAACATTGATGAATACAATTCCGCTGGTGGCTCCATGCGGCGCATTTGTCTGTTCATTGATGAAGTCGCCGAATGCCTGGACAGAACCAACGCCGCCGATAAGGAACAGAAAAAGACCATCAATGTTATTTCAGAGGCCATTTCCGGTCTTTGCCGCCTGGGTCGTGCCGCTGGCATCCATGTTTTTCTTTCAACGCAGCGCGGGTCTGCTGACGTGCTCTCCGGTCAGATTCGAAGCAATGTCTTTAAGATTCTCGGCGCGGCTGACGATAATCTAAGCATCCTGACACTGGGTAACGCAGAGGCCGCTAGGAAAATTCCTGCGGATGCACGGGGCCGCTTTATCGACGAGCGCGGCAATATGTTTCAAGGCTATTACTCGGATTACGGCCCGGATGTATTTGCACCATTGGAGGGTATGTGATGACCTATAAAAACTATGCGGATTTGCCGCTGGCACTGACCGTCAAACAGGTATCGGAGATTTTAGGAATCGGACAGAATACTGCTTATTGCCTGGTACGTTCGGGACAGATTAAGAGCATCCGAGCCGGACATCAATACAGGATTACCAAAACCGCGCTGCGGGATTATTTAGAGCGTTCTGCGGCTTAAAAAAGATTGACCCACCGCCACGCACGATATATCATAATTATGGTATGTCTGCGTGGCGTAAGGAGGTATAGATACAATGTCACGCAAAAAAGAAATGGGGCGAGGGGCAAATGGCACTGGCTCCATTCGTAAAATCACCAGCACCAGAAATGGAAAAGAATATACCTACTGGCAAGCCCGTTATACGGCAGGATATGACCCAGGTACAGGGAAACAGATTCAGCGATCTATCACGGGTAAAACACAAAAAGAAGTTGCCCAAAAGTTGAAACAAGCTACCTATGAACTGGACCAAGGAACCTATAACGAACCTTGCCGCATGACAGTCAAGGACTGGCTGGAAATCTGGAAGGCGGAATACACGGGGGATGTGAAAGAGTCCACCGCATACATTTACAAGAAAAATCTGGATATGTATGTTATCCCGTTTTTGGGAGCCGTCAGGCTGGAATCCCTTACGGCTCCGATGGTCCAATCCCTCTATAATCGCTTGCTAAAGCCAGAAACGGAGAGGGTAAAGGCGTTATCCGCCAAATCCGTTCGGAATGTCCACGGTGTACTCCATAAAGCTTTGCAACAGGCGGTCCTTGTTGGTTATATCCGCAACAATCCGGCGGATGCCTGCAAACCGCCTAGGGCGGAGAAAAAAGAAGTTTGCCCGCTGGATGAATCCAAAGTGGCGGACTTCCTAAAGGCAATCCAGGACCACCCTCACGAATACTTGTATAAAATAACACTATTTACAGGACTTCGGGAGGGGGAAGTGCTGGGCCTCACTTGGGACTGCCTGGACTTCGAGCATGGGACGCTTCTCATTAAGCAGCAGCTTCGCCGGGAACAGCAAAAAGGCGGCAAATATTATTTCTCACCGCCGAAAAACAGCAAGCCCCGTGTTTTGTCCCTCGCCCCCTCTGTGGTCCGTCTGTTCCGCTGTCAGAAACTAAAGCAGAACTGTCAGCGGCTGGAAGCCGGGGAGCTATGGACAGAAAACAACTTGATTTTCACCAACCAAACCGGAGGCTTCCTTTCCTATCGTACCGTGTATGACTGCTTCAAGCGTGTTATGGCTAAAATCGAATCCCGCGCTACCCGGTTTCACGATTTGCGGCATACTTACGCCGTTTTAGCAATTAAGAGCGGTGACGACATTAAGACAGTACAGGAGAACTTGGGACACGCTACGGCGGCCTTTACGCTGGACGTGTATGGACACGTCACCGATCAAATGCGGAAGGACAGTGCTGACCGCATGGAGCAGGTCATTCAAAGCGTCTCGGCTGGCTAAATTTTTTTGCCAGCAATAAGGCTAAAAATAAGGCTAAACGTCTTTTGAAAGCAAGAAAAAATCCCTCAAAGCCTTGCGGCTCTAAGGGATTGTGTGGTGGACGATACAGGACTCGAACCTGTGACCCCCTGCACGTCAAGCAGGTGCTCTAGCCAGCTGAGCTAATCGTCCAAAACGGAACGTATATAGGATACACGAAAACGCACCTTTTGTCAACACTTTTCTTGCGCGATCCTGTTTTTTTTGTTATACTGCTGACAGCACTATGA
>URXI01000454.1 GCA_900551775.1 uncultured Eubacterium sp.
CGGACACCGGCAAGCTGGTGGAAAGGGGCGCCTTCGGCAATCTGCCTGCTGGCGAGGCCATGGTCGCACCTATCGAAAACAAAGGTGACGGCAGACTGGTGGTAGACGGCGTCATCGCTGATTTCAAGGTTATGGAAGAGCCTCTGGCGATCACCTTCAAGGACGGGCGCATCGTCAAAACCGAAGGTCCGGACGCGGAAGATTTTGACCGGTTCGTGGCACAGTTCGACGACACGGCGAAGAACGTCTGCGAATTCGGTATCGGCACCAATCCGTCCTGCAAGATCATGGGTAACGGCCTGGTGGACGAGAAGGTCTTCGGCACAGTACACATCGCCTGCGGAAACAACCTGTTCATGGGCGGACAGCAGGACTGCAATATGCACTACGACATGATCATCAAAGGGCCGACCGTCTGGCTGGACGATGAATGCGTCATAGAAAATGGAAAGCACATTTATTAATGGAGGGATTTAAAATGATTCGTGATTTACATAAAGAAGACTTGAGATATATCGTGTACGGCTCCAGCTTTTACGGCGGAGGAGGCGGCGGCTCCATGGACGAAGGAGAAGCGCTGCTTGCGGCTATGCTGGCAGAGGACCCAGATCTGACGATCAAAATGTATGACGTTGCGGACATGGAGGATGATCCGGCAGTGGTATCCACCATGGTGGCAGCGCTGGGATCTCCGGTAGCGACAAAGGGAAGAACCTTCCAGGATGAGTCGGTCAACGCGGTCAAAGGCATGGCAGAAGAAGCCAGCTTTACGGGCAGAAGGCTGAAATACGTCTACTCTGGGGAACAGGGCGGCGGAAACACGCTGCTGCCACTGTATGCGGCCTGGAAGAACGGACTGCCCATTCTCAACACAGACGGCAACGGCAGAGCGGTTCCTGAGCTGAACACTGGTCTGCTGCCGGTTCACGGCATTCCCACCAGCCCGGTGGTTCTCGCCAGCGAAAAGGGCGACACCATCGTGGGCAGAGCGAAAGACCCCATGGACAGCAAAGCCTGCGAGAACATCGCCAGATACATGTGCCAGGCTTACGACCAGGGCATCGGTTTTGCCGCCTGGATGATGAACAAAGAAGACCATCTCAAGGCATCGGCGGTGGGCCAGATGACCAAGACCATCGAAGTGGGCAAGGCGCTGGCAGGTTCCACGGCGGACAACGTGGCAGCCGCACTGGAAAAGTGCTTTGCCGCAATGGGCGCAGCATTTCAGATGGTCATTCCGTCGGGCACCATTACCGACATCGAAATCGACTCCGCTGGCGGCTTTGATACCGGCGTGACCACCATTGTGGACGACCAGAGCAGGCAGGCGTACAAGGTGACTTTCCAGAACGAGAACCTCTTTGTGGAAGACCCAAGCGGCAAGGTCATGGTGACCATTCCGAGCATCATCTCCCTGCTGGATCTGGGCCTTGACGGCGAAGTCAGAGCACTTTCCAACAGTGAGACAAAGGTGGGACAGAAGGTGGCTCTGACCATCACGAGAGCCGACGACAGATGGTACGATCTGCCGGAATGCTATACCTGCTGGGACGGCGTCATGGTCAGCGCGGGCTACTGCAGAGCCAATGAAGAAGTTTCTCTTTAGTGTGAGGTGGAAAAAATGAGCAGAACGTTATATAAACAGGATATTTTGGAGATTTTGTACGGCGCGACTTTCCTTGGCGCTGGCGGCGGCGGTTCCCTGTCCTTCGGGCTGGATATGCTGGCAAAGCTGGAAGAACAGGGCGAGACCATCGAGCTGGAACTGCTTTCGGTGGATGAACTGGAAAAAGACGACTATGCGGCCATGGTGGCAGGGCTTGGCAGTCCCGTCGCCATGCTGGAAGGGGAGTTCGGCCCCGATGCGGTCAATGCATTCAAAGCGTTCCAGAGAGGTTTTGCTGCGGAGGGAAAGACGGTAAAATATCTCTACCCGGGCGAAATGGGCGGATTCAACACCTTTGTTCCCATGATGGTGGCGATCCTCTCAGACAAGGATCCGGCAAAACGCATCAAATTCGTGGACACGGATGGAAACGGCAGAGCGGTTCCTGAGCTGAACACCACGCTGACCGACCTTCGCGGCTATCCGCCGAGCCCTATCGGCCTGGGCAATGGAACAGGAGATCAGATTATCGCCTATGCCACAGACGACAAAGCGGCGGAGGTCATCGCAAGACAGCTTTGCATGGCTTACGGCCAGCAGATCGGATTCTCCACCTGGGGACTTTCCAGAGATGAGATGAAGGCACATTCTTCTGTCGGCTGTGTGACTTACGCGCAGAAGATCGGGAAGGTCTTCCTGCAGCTGATGGCGGATCAAAACCTGAATCCTGTGGAAGAGCTGTCAAAGGTCATGGAGATCAGAGAAATCTGCCGTGGCAGAATCGAGAAAATCGACCTGAAGGCAGAGGGCGGTTTCGACTTCGGCACTACGGTCATCCTTGCGGAAAACGGAGATCGGTTTTATATCGACTTCAAGAATGAAAATATGCTGGTCAGAGACGAAGCCGGAAAGGTTTACCTCACTGCGCCGGATATCATCTGCTTCATGGATACGGATACC
>URXI01000455.1 GCA_900551775.1 uncultured Eubacterium sp.
GGGGATTATTTCGATAGTAGTCAAATAGTAGTCTGAGTTTCAGCACCAAGCAGCCCTGCAGCCTATCCCTTTTGTCCCATCGCATGCAGGATCTTTTGGACATTCTCTTCCTGCAAATAAAATGGCATCAATTTCTCTTTGCTGTACCGCATATAGTCCCGCACACTGGACAATCGAATCAAAAGTTCCGTGAAATACTGCTCCCAGCTGAAATATTGAGCAGATTCAATATAGTCTGCCGGATTTTTTAGAATATTGTCCATATCGGCACCTGGAATAACTCCAGCCTTCAAAATCAGCCACTCAAAAGATTCTGGAAGGTAGAGAAGAATATGTCCCGGATAGAGCTGCATAAGCTGATAGACATTCTCCATATCGGCACCAAAAGCGGCTCCATCAGCCACCACAAGTGTACGTCCCAGATGGTTTTCCTGCAATGCTGTGAAAATCCTTGACTTTCCTTCTGCTGATTCACACCGAGTATCATAAAGGTGCCCGATGTGGTCAAACATCTGAAAACCAGATTTTTTATCCTCTGTTAAAATTCTGGTCATACGGGCCAGTTCCTCTGAGGGAAATGGAAGAACATTGTAATATTGGTAAGTCTTACTATATGTCCGCCGCATATGACTGGTTGTAACGCGCAGCTCCAATATAGCATCCACGCTGTATGGAAGCTGATGGAGATTTTCTCTTGTGATCAGAACATAATAATTACTCGACCCGCGAATGGCCTTTGCAAACCCTTCAGAGCTTACAAAGGCATTTCCTTCATCTACAAACAAAATACTGTCCTGAAACAAAGGGAGGCGTTGTTCCCAGTCACGGTCCGTCAAAACACCGCAACGTCTGTCACACGTCAGGGAGACACCGCTTTGTTCCCCTTGTGCCTCATAATCGCGAAGCATCCCCACCAGAGTGGTTTTCCCCGTTGCGCTGTCCCCCCGGATCACGGTGATATTGCGTTCCAGCTCCAAAGTAAACTGGACTCTGCGGTTACGCACCGTAACAATATGTTTGCCTTTCATGCATCCCTCCGCTTACACGTACTGCGCCGCAATCGGAAGCAGCTCCTGCATAGAGTGAATTATAATTCCGTCGTTTAGAATCTCCGCCGTAAATTTTCTTTTTCCAAAATTCATAGCATGGCGCAAATTGATGGTAATATCCTGTTTTCTCCCCATCTCCAAAATGAACCTGGCGCAGTTGTCGCCGCAGGTAGACGCGTTAAACACCTTGTCGGGGCAATTCTTGATCAAAAGCAGGGTTTTCACACCGCCTGATAGCTCTGTAGGTGGAATCATTCCCAGCACAGGACTTTTGATAGCCTGAGAATCCACTACTTCAGAATGATCGACTGCTTTAATGATCTTTTTTGCGAAGTCATCTAAGAGCCACTGATCCTCATAAGTGTTTTTGAAGTAAATTTCCGTATTGTATACAGCAGAAGACATATCGCCGAAAAATATGCGGAGCATTGTCCCTCCTCCTATCAATTCTAAAGCACAAGTGTTCAAGATTTGCGGTTCGAGAATACAAAATCATTTAGATTGGTATTTTAACATATTTTCGCTGTATCATTCAAGCAGAATGCCTGATCGAACATGACAGTTAAGCGAACTACCGAAAATATCGGCAGTCCAATCAGCCTTCTTCATCTATGACTTCTTCAGTGTCTCCAACAATTCACTGAATCCATCCATGGCCGATTGCAGGTTTTCCATGATATCCTGAGCCAGTTCCTCCGGGGCGGGCAGGTTGTCCAGGTCGGCCAGGGACTTGTCCTTGATCCAGAAGATATCCAGACTGGTCTTGTCCCGGGCAAGGATTTCCTCTATCGTGAAGCGGCGCCAGCGGCCCTCTGGGTTTTCCTCACTCCAGGTCTCGTGGCGCTCATGCCGGTTGTCCGGGTTATAGCACTGAACGAAGTCCTGCAAATCCACAAAGGTCATGGGATGCTGCTTGAGGGTGAAGTGCATATTGGTCCGCAGGTCGTAAACCCAGACCTCTTTGGTCTGCCGCTCCGGGCTGGCCGGGCGCTTGTCAAAAAAGATCACGTTGGCCTTGACGCCGGGCTTGTAGAAGATACCGGTAGGCAGACGGAGGATGGTATGGAAGTCGCAGGTCTCCAGCAGTTTCTTTCGGATGGTTTCACCGGCTCCACCCTCAAAGAGCACATTGTCCGGCACCACCACTGCCGCCTTACCGGTGGCTTTCAGCAGGGTGTTGATGTGCTGGAGGAAGTTAAGCTGCTTGTTGGAGCTGGTGGTCCAGAAGTCCTGCCGGTTGTAGACCAGGTCCTCTTCCTCCTGCTCTCCCTCCTCGTTGGTGAAGGTCAGGGCAGATTTTTTGCCGAAGGGCGGGTTGGTGAGCACATAGTCAAACCGCTCACCTGGGTCAGTGAGCAGGGCGTCTCCCAGGGTGATGGGCACCTGGCCATAGAGGTCACCGATGTTGTGGAGGTAAAGATTCATCAGGCTCATCTTGAAGGTACTGGGAACAATTTCCCAGCCCCGGAAGGCTTCCCTCTTTAAAAACTCCTTTTCCTCTCGGTCC
>URXI01000456.1 GCA_900551775.1 uncultured Eubacterium sp.
GCCGCCACGGCCTCGAAAAAAATCTTGGGGTTCGACTTGCTGGCTCCGACCTCGCCGCAGGTCAGGATGACATCAAAATAATCCTTGTACCCCAGGCGGTCAAATGCCGCTTCAATACAGTATTTTTCCGTCGATGTGGCGATGGCCATGGGAATCTTTGCCGCCTTCATGCGTTCCAGAAGCTCCCGCGCGCCGGGTTTGAAATCGGCATCCTCAAAATAATGGCCCTCCACGATGCCGTTGATGCCCCTGGCGATCTCCTGACACGTCTGCGTCAGACCGTAGTTTTCCTTCAGATATTCGGCGCCCATGTCCACCGTCATGGCGAAGAGCTTATCTCCCAGCCTCGGTTCCGCCTCGATACCCAGCGATGCCAGATAATTGGCGCCCGAATTTGTCCAGATGGGCATGGTGTCCAGCAGCGTGCCGTCCACATCAAAAATTGCTCCCTTGATCATTTCTTTTCCACCATTTCTTTTGTTACTTTTTTCAGCGACCTTGCCGCTTCTTCAATATCCTTCTGCCCGAAGATGGCGCTGATCACTGCGATGCCGCAGATGCCGGTGCCGGAAAGCTTTGGCGTATTCTCTTCGGTGATGCCGCCGATGGCGATGACTGGAATATGTACAGACTGACAGATCTCCTTGAGTGTTTCGTGGTCCACCTCGTCTGCATCGTCCTTTGATCCGGTGGGAAATACGGCGCCTACACCTAAGTAGTCCGCCCCTTGCGCTTCTGCCAGCTTTGCCTGCTCCACGGTATGGGCCGAAACGCCCAAAATCTTGTCAGGCCCGATCTTCGCTCTCACGTCGCCAGCCGCCATATCGCTCTGCCCCACGTGGACGCCGTCTGCATCCATGGATACGGCAATATCCACGTTGTCGTTGATGACAAAGGGAACAGCGTAACGGGCGCATAAGGCTTTGATCTCCCTGGCTTCCTCCATGAACTTCTCTTCTTCCAGGCTCTTTTCCCTAAGCTGCATAAAAGTCGCGCCGCCTTTCAGCGCTCTTTCCACTGCACTGTAGAGGGTCTCCCCTTCGGCCAGCCAATGCCGGTCTGTCACTGCGTAGAGCAGCAGGTCTTTCTTATCTAATTTCATATTTTGCCCCTTCTTCTAACTGGGCGCCGTCCATGTTGTAGATGGCGTCGATGATTCTGTTTCGGTAAGTCGCGTTGCCGTCGCCGTCTTCCATGCGGCCGTATGCGATTTCTCCCGCCAGTCCCATAGCGCAGACTGCCGCTGCCGCTGCTTCTAACGGCTCCTCTGGGTTTGCCACGAGAAAGGCGCACATCAAAGCGGACAGCTGGCAGCCCGTCCCTGTGATCAGTCCCATTTCTGGTCTGCCGTTCCTGATGACATAGCACCGGCTATTGTCAGCCACCAGATCGATGGCTCCGGTGATGGCGATGACGCTGCCCGTCTTTGCCGCAAAGGCTTTGGCAAATTCAATGGCCTGGTCCAGGGTTTCCTCTGTCACCGCGTCTGCTACGTCAGCGTCCACGCCTTTGGTGGTTCCCTCACCCGTCGCAAGGGTCTTGATCTCCGAGATGTTCCCGCGGATGGCGTCAAAACGAATCTCGTCCATCAGCTTATATGCCGTCTGGGTTCTGATGGTGCTGGCCCCAGCGCCTACAGGATCCAGGAGGACTTTGTGCCCCAGCTCGTTGGCTTTTTTGCCGGCAGCGAACATGGATGGAATAGTATTCTTGTTCAGCGTGCCGATGTTAATATTGAGTCCACCGCAGATTGACGTAATTTCTGGTGCATCGTCGATATCGTCAGCCATGATCGGGCTGCCCCCGCAGGCCAGCAGCACGTTGGCCACGTCGTTGACGGTCACATAGTTGGTAATGTTGTGTACCAGCGCACCGCCGGCTCTCAATTGATCAAATCTTTCTTTTAACATGGTTTTCATCTCCTTTGTATGAGGTAATTAACAAGCTTAGTTGCGCAGGAAAATTCGCATGTGGCTAGGTAAGCAAACAAAAACTGCACATTCGCCAAACCCCTGGCAAATACGCAGTTTAAAAGTCACGTAATATTTCCCTACGTTGGCATTATCCAAATCAGGTTATGGGTAAAAGCCCTACAGCTTACTCTCAGCCCGCTTCTGCGCGGGCTCCCCTTGAATATGTTTCCATTATACAACGATGTGCAAAAATTGCAACCTTTATCGAAGGATTCTTCACGGCAAATGCATGAAGGATGGTCGCTCCCGTTCTGCTTCAAAAACAATAAGGTTATGCTTTTTGGAAACATCTACACATTCCCGCATAACTGGCTCACTGTCAGAAGGCTTAAACAGGGGGGTATATCTGTTTCCGGTTACTTTTTCTATCAAATTCTCCGCCGTAAAGGCCGTTCATAATCCATAAAAGTAACCAGGCGCAGCATATTCGTGAATTTTTTAGTGAATCATGTCTTATCTCAGGGTGTATGGATTGATATGGCGTCTGTCACCGCCGCAGAGTTACGCGAAACCTTTTGGACAACGTAAGCGTAGGATAGTATGCACATAAAAAAGAAAAACATAGGGAACCCAACGTAT
>URXI01000457.1 GCA_900551775.1 uncultured Eubacterium sp.
CGTCAAAGCCGGAAGCGTCCAGCAAAAAGCCGAAGAGCTGGACGATCACAGCGGTGACCAGAGTGCCCAGCACAGATACCAGGGACATGATATCCCCTTCACGGCGCTTGTTGTTGGCATATTGATCCACCTCAACCACATCGTAGAAAATAGAACTGGAAAGCTGCCAGAAACTTGTCTGCATGACGGAAAAGCCGATAACATACAGCGCCGCGCCGATGACGGAGCGAGGCGCCAGAAAGAACACGCCAAAACCGATGACCGCCGATATGGCCATGGTAATCATCTGCTGGTTGGCTTTGCCCAGGCTGAGAGCCATTTTGTTCGCGATGGGCGTCATGATAATGAAGATGACGATGGACAACACATACATATAAGACGAATAGCGGTTTCCGAGTCCCAAGCTGTATTTCAGGTAATAAATCGTCCCGATGTTGAACAGGGCGAAAGCACAGGCAAAGGCCGCTTTATATACGATCAAAAGCCGCATAGAGCGCAGCTTGGAAAGCTCCCAGTAGTTGACAAAGATCTCCCGCACCACGCTGCCTCGTTTTTCGGCCTTTACTCCGACCACGGCCCGCTTTTTCGTCAGCTTGAAAGAACTGAACCAACTGCCAAAGGCGACGATTGCGATGATAACCCCGATGGTCTGCCATCCCGCCTCCTGATCCCCGGGGAACAGCTCCAAAACCCACAGCGGCATCACATAGCCCAGCGTATTTCCGATGATGGAGAACACCCTGGACATGGTGCGAAGGCGCGTCCGTTCGTCATAGCCTGTTGCAATCTCCGCCCCAAAAGCGTTGTTGGGAATCTCAAAAGTAGAAAAAGAGAGTCGAAATGCGATGGACAGAACCAAATAATAAGCAAAACGCACGGTCAGCGACCCGTGGATGGTACGCATGATCAGTACCATGATGAGGGGCATGGTCAGGGAAGCCGCAAGGACAAAGGGTCTCCTTTTTCCCATAGTCAGGGTACAGTTATCGGAAAGATTGCCCACCACCATGCCTGTGACCACCTCCACAAGTAATGCGATCGACGTGATGGAGGCAGCCATGGCAGAATTCAGACCGACGCAGTTTGTCAGGAACACGACAAAATAGGCCGCCATGAAGTTATAGGTATTTCCCTGTCCGATATATCCGATTCCATATCCTAGCATTTTCTGTTTACACCATTTTCTCTGGATTTACAAATTGATCAAAATCTTCTTCGCCGACCAGTCCCAGCTTTGCTGCGGCCTGCTTGAGGGTAATATTCTCTTTATGGGCAGTCTTGGCAATTTTTGCCGCGTTCTCATAGCCAATATGGGGGTTCAGCGCCGTCACCAGCATCAGAGACTTTTCCATGTTCTCTTGTATCTTTTCGCGGTTCGGCGTAATGCCCGAGATGCAGTTCTTGTTGAAGGACCTCATGGCATCGGCCAGCAGGCCCGCTGACTCCAGGAAGTTGTTGATGATGACCGGCATGAACACGTTGAGCTGGAAATTTCCCTGCGACGCCGCCATGCCGATGGCCGTGTCGTTACCCATGACCTGGACAGCGACCATGGTCAGCGCCTCGCACTGTGTCGGATTGACTTTGCCCGGCATGATGCTGCTGCCCGGTTCATTCTCTGGAATGTTGATTTCTCCGATACCGCATCTCGGTCCTGAAGCCAGCCATCTGACATCGTTTGCGATTTTCATCAGATCCGCCGCCAGGGCTTTCAGTGCGCCGTGGGAAAACACCAGTGCATCCTTTGATGTCAGGCTGTGAAACTTGTTGCCGGCAGTGACAAAATCTTTGCCGGTAATTTTGCTGATTTCTTCAGCGGAAACCGCCCCGAACTCCTCGTGGGCGTTGAGGCCGGTACCCACCGCCGTGCCGCCAAGGGCCAGTTCGCGCAGACCGTTCAGGGAAGCGTCAATCATGACCATGGAGTGATCCAGCATGGACCGCCAGCCGCTGATCTCCTGCCCCAGGGTCAGAGGCGTCGCGTCCTGCAGATGGGTTCTCCCTGTTTTGACGATGTCCATATAGGCGTTCTCTAAGTCGAGAAGTGTGTCGCGCAGCTCTCTCAGAGCCGGCAGCAGCCTGTCTTCCAAACTGACCAGGGCCGCGATGTGCATGGCGGTCGGAAAAGTGTCGTTGGAGCTCTGGGATTTGTTCACATGGTCGTTGGGATGGAGCAGCTTTTTCCCGGCGATTTCATTACCCCGGTTCGCGACCACCTCGTTGACGTTCATGTTGGACTGGGTTCCGCTTCCCGTCTGATATACCACCAGGGGAAAATGTTCATCCAATTTGCCGCTGATGACCTCGTCACAAACGCGGGCGATGAGATCCGCACGCTCCCCGTCAATGGTGCCCAGGCGCTTGTTGGCTAAGGCAGCCGCTTTCTTCAGTACGCCAAAGGCGTGGATGATTTCAAGGGGCATCCTGGTGGATCCGATCTTGAAGTTCTCAAAGCTTCTCTCGGTCTGCGCGCCCCAGTATTTATCTGCCGGAACCCTGACCTCGCCCATGGTGTCGTGTTCAATACGATAATCCACTATTCTGCCT
>URXI01000458.1 GCA_900551775.1 uncultured Eubacterium sp.
CTGAAACAGTACCGCGCCGCCGATAAACTGGCTCATCATCTGCGCGACAAAAAAGAGCACCAGGCAGATGGAAGAAATCCAGACCACCGCCTTAGATTTGTACCTCGCCCTGAGATAATCAGTCACCGTGACGGCTCCCGTCTTTCGGGAAATCAAGGCAAACTTCTTGCCCAGGATGCCCAGGATGATAAACGCCGTCGGCACCTGGATCATGGACAGATAAACCCATACCAGTCCCTTCTCGTATGCCACGCCGGGCCCGCCGATGAAGCTGCTGGCGCTGGTGAAGGTGGCTACCAGGGTCATTGCCAAAACCAGGCCGCCCATGGATCTGCCGCCGATAAAATAATTATTGATAAATCCTTTTCCGGCGTCTGCCTTGGCCTGCCTGTTGCTGACCCAAAGCCCTGCCACCAAATTAAAAATCAGATATACCACCAGGACGGTGATCAAAATTGCTGTATACGACATCATTCCACCTGCTCTTTCTCTTCTTCTCCAAGGTCAAAATTCTTGAAGAATTTCTTTACGACAAAGATCGTAGCGATGGAAAAAAGCACGTATCCCACGATACAGCTCAGGAAAAACCACATGGGAAGTCCCAGAACGTAAGTGTAAGTCTCCGGCGTCCCCTTTTCTGCAATACCGTACCCAGTAAAATACCACCAGATAAAAAAGGCAATGTAAAGGCCTGCTGAAATCAGCGCCTCCTTCTTAATCTGCTGGTTCTTCTCTTTCTCCGTCAGTTTCGGAGCCATATTTCATTCCTCCTTCAGTAGCGTCACCCCCTCGGGGTGTACACTCTAAAATTTGTATCGGAGTTATTGTAACATGTTTTTATAGGTTTGGATAGGGGAAATTCACTCTGTTTTGTTGACCTGTGCCAGGCTGGTTAAGTATTTCTCAATAAGCTCGTAGAACTCTACTGCTCTTCGATACTGTTCTTCAGCATCTTCTTTTGAGACAATATAGAAATCAGCATAATCAGTGTTGTTCCGAATCTGAAAAGCCTCACTGATATATTTCGAAAATTTTACATCGAAAATTTTGGTCTTAATATATGTCCTTTGGAAGTAAGAAATAACTCCTGTATGCCTTGAGAAGTCTTCCCCATCAATTGCAAGCAGTGCTCTGACTGCCGTAAAAATAGCATAATATGATCTCCCAATCGAGTCTTTATAATTCCTATTATCCAAAAGTAATTTAGCAGAAGACAGCCTTTCTTTAGCCATCTCAAGCCTGTATTTCGCAAGTTCTTTTCTATTATCAGGCAACAATTTCAACCCCCTCGCGCTCGATATTACGATAATATGGAAGATCATCTCTAAATCTTTCAAACTCATCATAGGGAATAACTGTCGGTGACAGGATAATTTCATATTCTAGTTCTAATTCAGCTGACCGCTCCCACACTAATTTTAATCCTTCTTGCAGAGTCTTCCTCTCACCCTTTACGATTGCAACAATATCGATATCTGATTCTTCATCAAAGGTTCCTCTTGCATAAGAACCATACATAAGAATTTTTACGATTTCTTCTCCATATACTTGCTGATATGCTTGTGCAATCTGCCGCAAAAGGATGTCAAGCTGCTCTGATGAACACATAAAATCTCACCTCCCTGTCTTCTTTCAATTATATCCTAAATTAATGAAAAAGTATACACCTGCTATTCAGTTAGGTTATCCATGATAATTCACTCTGTTTTGTTGACCTGTGCCAGGCTGGTCATCTTTGCCTCAGCCAGGCGGTTAAACAGTGCGATGACGCGTCCTACACCGATCACGGTCAAAACCGTCCCCAGGCCGATGCCGATCAGATGCCCGGCAAAGAGCAGGCTGATTACAGCGGTCAAAAGGATGTTGCATCCGTCAAAGCAGTTTTTGATGAAACCCAGGGTCTTACCGCCCAAATCCGCAATTGCCTGTACAAGTCCATCTGCGGGGTTTGGAATCAGGCGCATATCCAAGGACATCGCCGCACCGATACCCGTAAAGACGATGGCAATGAGCAATACGATGAGCCTGGCCCAGAAGCTGCCTGCAAAGCTGTCAGGATAGGCGGCCTGGAAATCGGGAATCAGCCCAGCGTAAAGGTTCAGAAACCTGGTGAACACCAGGCTCAGCGGAAGCTGCAGTAAATCCAGAAGAAGAACCATCTTAAACCGGGAAGAGGGGCTCGTCTCATCTTTCGCCACCTTTTTATGATGGAACAAATGGACAACCATCTCTATCATGATAAAGGCTCCATATAGGACAAAGGTGGCGTTGCCGAAGTTGAAATTCCAAATATCTGATACAGAGTAGGATACCGAGATAATCGGTGACACGCCAAGACCTGATTTCGTGTTCAAGGTAATCCCCAGGGCCATGATCAAAAGTCCAAGAACATAAAAGAAAACCCTGTAGAACATAGATTTTTTCATTCATTTATCACCTGCTTTCTATCATTTATTCTATCACACCTATTCACGCTATTCAACAGTGCTGATATCAGCAGCCTCGGCAAAGGAGTTTCCTGCCAAAGCAAAAGGTTAGGCTG
>URXI01000459.1 GCA_900551775.1 uncultured Eubacterium sp.
CGCCTCCACGCCCAAGGCATTGCGGGTTTCATAGTCCGCCGCCAGCCGGTAGAGCTCGATGAAGTCTGTCAGTTCTTCCGGCACAGCCTTCTCGCCGTCGAGCATAGCCTGGAAGTCCGCCTTGAGCACCTCCTGGACCTGGTCCCCCAGTTCGGAAAAGACGCTCACTTCCGGAGCGTCCGAGGGAATTTCCGTCTGCTCCAGCCATTCGGCGTTCACCACCGCATAAAAGTCATCCTTCAAGCTGGGCGTCTCCTCCGCCAGGCAGACGGAAACGGCCATCATCAGCGCCATGACAAGGCACAGCACATTTCTTGCGCGCATGATCATCCTGCTATCCACTTCCTTCGCTTCCATCATTCCACGCCCAATTGGGCCGATTCACGGGGTATTATAGCACTCCGCCCCATATGCGTCAAGGGGTTTGCGTCCAGCCCCTCCCCTGGCAAACATGAAAAAAAGCGCCGCATATTTCTGCGGCGCCTGGCGCACCGAGTACGGATAAATCCGAACCCTCAACCTCCGCCAGTGTGATGGTCTTAGAACCGTCCTTATAGTTGAAAGTAAGGATTATCTTGTCCTCGTAAAGATACACTGCATTTACAAAGCTGTCAATCAGTCTTTGCCGCTGTTCCCGCTTTGTTACATCAAACTTGCGGAAACGGTAAATGAAAAATGCAATCTGCTCTCTGGTAAGCAAAGGCTTGTGCATCTCCTCCTGCAAAATGCTGACTTCAAGCTGGCTTTTTGTTTCTTCCAACTCGTCCAGTCTTTGCTTGGTGGACGGGGTAAAAATCCCTGCTTGAATAGCGTTGAGCATATTGTTAATACCTTTTTCCGTTTCTGCAAGCTGTTTTTTCAAAAGTGGTAGGTCGGTGCTTTCTCTTTTCTGCAATTCCATCAGCGTATCAATCAGCCGTTCCATGACTTCATCATTCATTATCGCTTTCATGGTGTAGCTGACAACTAAATCTTCAATCAAGTCTTTCTTGACCGCTTTCTTGTCACAGAGTTTCTTTTTCTTGGTATTCACACAACGATAATAACGGTGCACTTTCATGGTATGGCTTGTGCCGCTTTCCCCTACCATGAAAGAGCCGCACTTCCCGCAATACAGCTTCGTTGTCAACAGATAATCGTCCTCGGCTTTGTGACGAGCGGGAGCCTTTTTGTTTTTCGCCAGCCGTTCCTGCACTCGTTCAAACAACTCTTTCGGGACAATCGCTGGAATACCGTCCTCCTTGACTACATCACGATAGCTGTATTCTCCTATGTAACGGCGGTTCTTCAAAAGATGGTTCATAATATTCAATGTGATTTTCCCACCACGAATAGAACGCATACCCCGGCTATTTAACAGATTGACAAGTTCCTGCATGGTCGCACCCTCGCTGTACTTTGTAAACATTTCCAGTACCACCGGGGCGGTCTTGGGGTCGATTTGATAATACTGCTGTTCGTCAATGTAGTATCCCATCGGGACAGTACCGCCGTTGTATTTACATTTCAGCGCATTGTCGGTCAGACCTCGGATAACCTTTTCAGAAAGCTCCGCAGAATAGTATTCTGCATACCCCTCCAGCATAGCTTCCAAAATAATTCCCTCGCTGCCCTCGGAGATATTTTCCCTTGCGGAAATGACTTTCACACCGTTCTTTTTCAAGAGATTTTTGTAGCGTGCGCTATCATAACGGTTTCGTGCAAAGCGGTCTAACTTCCACACAAGGACAACATCAAACAAGCCCTTTGCGCTGTCTTTAATCATCTTCTGAAATTCAGGTCGGTTGTCCGTTTTGGCTGATAGTGCCCGATCAATGTAAGTTCCTAAAATCGTGATACCGTTTCGTTCTGCATAATCCTTACATTCTCGCAACTGCCCCTCAATACTTTCTTCTCGTTGATTATCGGAAGAATAGCGGGCATAGATCACACCTTTCATTTGTCCACCTCCATCATTTGAAGAAGCGTCTGCTTTAACTTCTCACTCATTGGCGATTGCGGGTCAAAACACATTTCAATAAACTGCCGCATTTCCTCACTGCCCGTTGCAATCTTAGGGCGGTATTCGTACAGCTTGCCTTGGGGCTTATCCGTCCGGGCAAACAGGTAATCCATAGACACATCAAAATAATCTGCATACTTCACAAGCGTTTCCAAAGACGGAGCAGATTGTCCCTGTTCATAGCGGTTAATGCTGGACTGTTTTACTCCCAGCAAATCCGCCATCTTTACCTGTGACAGCTTCACGCTCTCCCGCAATATCCGCAGGCGTTCTCCCAATTCTTTCATAGCAGCGACCTCCCTGTTTTCTCTGTGCTTATTATAACATTTATACGTTTGGTTTTCAACCCGTATCAAGCATAACAATTATGAAAATTATTCGTATAGAGAACAGAGAAAACAGGGACAGCAGAAAGAAAATAAGCGGTCAATCTGACTGTGATGTTACAGCAGACTGAAACCGATTATTTTGCGTTTTGCGGGGAATATGGGTACACATGACCGCAAAACAGGGTTTCCAAAGGGTATCCCT
>URXI01000460.1 GCA_900551775.1 uncultured Eubacterium sp.
GCAATTGGGAAACCATCGGTCAGCTTTGCCATCAGGCAATAGAAATTGTAACTTGCGTGAGACGAGGAAAGGAAGATGGAATATGAAGAAGATCGTAACTTTTGGAGAACTCATGTTGCGGCTGGCACCAAAGGGTTATCTCCGATTTCTGCAGGAACCGGAATTCCAGGCGACTTTCGGAGGCGGAGAGGCCAATGTCGCTGTGTCGCTCGCTAATTATGGCGCTGAGGCAGTCTTTGTGACCAAGCTGCCAAAGAATGATATCGCTGAGGCTGCTGTCAGAGAGCTGCGTAGATATCATGTAGACACGGCAAAGATTACCAGAGGCGGCCAGAGGATGGGGATCTATTATCTGGAAAAGGGTGCTTCACAAAGACCATCCAAAGTCATCTATGACAGGGCGCACTCTGCTATTTCAGCAGCACTGCCTTCAGACTTTGATTGGGATGATATCTTCGGAGAAGCAGGATGGTTTCATTTTACGGGCATTACTCCGGCTCTGGGCGGCAATCTGCCCCAGATCTGTTTGGAAGCTGTCAAAGCGGCGAAAAGCAGAGGGCTGACAGTAAGTTGTGATTTGAACTACCGAAAAAGTCTTTGGACTTGTGAAGAAGCCGAGAGAGTTATGGTACCATTGATGGAATATGTAGATGTCTGCATCGCCAATGAAGAGGATGCAGAGAAGGTGTTTAGCATCAAGGCGAATGCCACAGACGTGGAGAAGGGCAGTTTAAACCGCGACGGCTATGCCCAGGTGGCAGCCAGGCTGCGTGAACGATTTGGTTTTCATTACGTGGCGATCACACTTCGAACCAGTCTCTCAGCCAGCGATAATCAGTGGGCGGCTGCACTGTATAACGGGATGGAATGCTTTTTTTTCAAAGGAATACCCTATTCATATCGTGGATCGGGTTGGAGGAGGCGATAGTTTTGCAGGTGGATTGATTTACGGACTGATTGCGGCTATGGAAGATAAAGAGGCGTTAGAATTTGCAGTTGCAGCTTCCTGCCTGAAGCATTCTGTCGAGGGTGATTTCAATCTGGCCACAGCAGAAGAAGTTTGCAGCCTGGCTGCCGGAGACGGCTCTGGAAGGGTGCAGAGGTGAAGATGCATAAGAGAAAGGAGGCGGATTCTGTTATGAGATGGATTTCGGAGAATACCAAAAGCATTCAGCATTCAAAAATCAGGCGAATGTACCATAGGGCACTGCAATACAATCATATAGTCAATCTGTCCATCGGAGAACCCGATTTTACGCCTGCCGCCAATGTGGAGGCGGCAGCCTGCCAGGCAGTCAAAGAGGGCAAGAGCAAATATTCTCATAATGCAGGGATTTTGCCGCTGCGAGAGGAAATTAGTCAATATCTGCATCAGCAGATTGGCGTGACATATAATGCGGCATCAGAAATCATCGTGACTACTGGTGCCATGGGTGCTCTTTATCAGGCGCTGAAGGTGATTCTAAATCCAAGCGACGAGGTTATCGTCAGCGAACCGTGCTGGAACAATTACGTGCAGCAGATTCTCATGTGTGGCGGAACCCCCGTACGTATCGCAAGCCTTGATAATGGCTTTTCTTTGGATACGGATGCAGTCAGAGAAGCTGTCACAGAAAAGACAAAAGCAATCATCATTAATTCCCCGAGCAACCCGACGGGTGCCGTCCTCGACAAAGATGTGTTGGATAAGGTCGCGGACATTGCCAAAGAATACGATTTATTGGTGATCTCTGACGAAGTCTATAGAAACATCATCTATGAAGATACTGCTTTTACCAGTATAGCGCAGCTTCCTAGAATGCAGGAGAGGACTCTGGTAGTGGATAGTTTTTCTAAGACCTTTGCCATGACCGGATTCCGAGTAGGGTTTGCTGCAGGCCCTAATGAGGTTATCGCCAATATGACCAAGTTGCAGGAGAATATCTGCGCCTGTGCCCCCATGCCCAGTCAATATGCAGCGCTTGAAGCGCTGAAGGATAGCGGGGAGCATGCGGCATATATGACGTCGTGCTATCAAGAGCGGCGAAACTATATCGCCGGAAGACTTGCGGAAATGCCATCAATTGAATATGAAAAGCCGAAGGGAACTTTTTATGCGTTTCCTTCTATTAAGAAAACGAAGCTCTCCAGTGAAGAATTTGCGCTAAAGCTGTTAGAGGAAGAGCAGGTGGTCGTCGTTCCTGGAGATGCGTTCGGCACTTTTGGGGAAGGCTATATCAGGATTTCCTATGCGGCCTCCATGGAAGAACTCAAAAAGGGTATGGACGGATTGGAGCGGTTTTTGAGAAGGTTGGCTTCGGATTAGAAAATCCGGTTAATAGAAAATGCTGCAGATCATTCTGCAGCATTTTTTTCAGGTTGTATTTTTTCGATTTCTTCTATAGGCAGACCGGTATATTCGGCAATTACCTCTGCGCTAAGACCATTAGCTTTCATTTTCCCTATAATCTCTTTGCAGCCTTCTTTCTTTCCGATGCTGTAACGTACATCCAGTTCCTCTTCCAGTGTCATAATCTGTTCGA
>URXI01000461.1 GCA_900551775.1 uncultured Eubacterium sp.
CAGTTCAGTGAACTGTCGAGTAGAGAGCGGTCCAAGCCGACTGAAAGAGGAGGCGCAGGACGGCAGACTTTGTGAAGAAAAGGCTGCGGAGTCCCTTATCGCGCACCAAAAAATCCCTTACACCAAAAGGTGTAGGGATTTTTTTATTGTATTCGACTTTCATCTTGACAGGGGAAAAAATACATGGTAATATATTACTGTAAATAAGTGTAATTACTTCTACGGACGGAAACAGAAAACCGTTTAACCGTAGGACGATTCAAGGCGTATCAAAAGATACGCCTTTTTAAATACACATATTTCATATATATATTACTCAGATGACTACAGTGATTGTAGTCTTTTTTGTTTGACGAAAGGAGAATTAGAACATGAACAAACAAGTGACAGATTTCTTGAAAAAAATCTGGTTGATATTACTGATTACAACCTTGCTGTTCACAATGATGCCACTGACCTTATTGACTGGCAATGGTATCGCTTACGGCGCAACGGTCGGAACTTTCCGTTATGGAAGTGCGATCAGAGATGCTGCTGGCAAAACGTACAATTGGAAAAAAAGTCAGATGGCGCCAGCTTATTGGTGGGATGCAAGGGGAAACAAAATAGCTGATCAAGCGGCAACCTATGAAAGTTCCACAGCAGGTATTGAAAAGTACATGATAAAGGCAGGCAGCAAAACGATGACTGGATACTGTATTGCCCATGGAATTCGTGTAGATACTTCAACACGACTAAAGTCTGTAGATGATCTATCCAAGTGGACGCATACGGCTGCTTATCCGAATTCTTCCAGGCGCGGCATAGAATATGCCCTGATTTATGGATATCAGGACGGAAGACATATTTCCGATCTCAGCAACGACGGGTTTTCTAAAAGCAGCTATTGGCATAAGACAGCGGATTCCTATACGACAGATGACTGGTATATTGCGACACAGGTCATAATTTGGGAATATCAACAGTTGATA
Organism: uncultured Eubacterium sp.; assembly: GCA_900551775.1. Lineage (GTDB taxonomy): Bacteria > Bacillota > Clostridia > Peptostreptococcales > Anaerovoracaceae > Senimuribacter. The sequence goes on from URXI01000461.1 coordinate 972, forward strand.
CGAACAGATTCTATTAAAGGCGGGCATGGCAGAGAAGCAAATGGCTTAGTTGCCGCTAATCATTATTATAATATTATCAGCGGCAGGGCTGCATCAGATATCTATAACTACATGATATCGCGCATTAAGAAGCACGCAACAATTGCCAGCTTTGCAAGAGCCAATAAGGCTGATGCTGATAATTCAAAAGGCTGGGTAATGAAAAAAGATTCTGCTACAGGTTACTATACCTGCACTTTGAAGGATGGCAATAAAATCAATGCCAGCATCAAAGCCAGCGGTACATCTGCTAAAAACTGGGAAGTAAAGAAAAATGGAAATGCATATACTTTTATATATAAAGGTAAAAACCTGGATAAAGATGGTGCAGTCTTCAAGTTTGCTAAAAACATTGCTATCCAGGAAGGCTTTAACGGCGGTGAGATGCTGATTTGGTCCTGGTCATCAAGTGGGAGCTTGCGGCAGGCCATCGCCACAGGTGTTCCCGACAACCCGATTTCGATGTACATCAAGTTTCATTCAGGCAATGATGAGGAAGTGCCAAAGGAGGGAGAGCCGGAGCCGGACTACTGGCCGACCTTCGAATTTCCTGTGCATAAGGACGACAAGAACCCGGGCTGGGACGGCGACGCATGTACGCCTATGGGCGACGCGACTTTGAACTCCACCTTTGTCCTCTACAGAAACAGCGAGGAAGTGGACAGGGTGACGCTGGACGAGTACGGTTCCACAGAGGTGCTGACCGATCAGCCGTGGACATCTTCTGATGACCTGACCAAGATCCCGTCCGGTTCCTTCGTCCATACAGAGAAAGATGCAGACGGCAATGTGACCACCCACTGCACCGTAGCACCTACCCATTTGGAATGGAGCAATACGGAGAAAGTGGAATATGAGATTGAAGAGATACCGGCGTATGCCAGGTTTACAGAAGGGGAGAGCGGCACAGGAACTGGCAGCAGGAAATACGAGGTAAGTTTCTATGCTGTCACTGATGATTCCCGCACCTGCGTGAACCAGCCTCCGGCATGGTCAGACATCGAATACGCCGTAAACTACAAGACCACGGAAGGGACCAATGCTGGCGACGAGACGGCGCGCGGGACCAGTGGCAGCCTTGATGACCAGCTTTCCATGAACCAGGAGACCTGGATCAATGACAACTGGAGGGGAAAGCTTCTGATCAAGAAGCAGAAGGAGTCAGAGGATGTATTTAAAGAGGAGGGCAGCTCCGGCAGTCTGAGCCTCTCCACAAAGTCCCATTGGAAGATGTACCTGAACTCCGGCGGTTACGAAGACCATCCGTATCTCAGGTTTATTGAAGACGGACATACTGAAGACGGGGCAAAGAAGTACAGGGCGGTGCGTGACACCTCCGGCTATGACAATGCCGTAACGGATATGATCGTATCTGACACTGGCTCCCTTTTCATCGTCGATATCCCATACGGTGCTTATACTGTCGAAGAGGTCAAGGCAGACGATGAGAGTTTTGTACTGGAAAGCTTCCAGGTGGACATCGACCAGGATGCAAAGCAGTACACAAAAA
>URXI01000462.1 GCA_900551775.1 uncultured Eubacterium sp.
GGGTTCCCTAGCGGAGTGGCGCATCCACTTTTTCGCATGTGGACAATTCATTGGGCAGCCTTATGACAAACTCTGTACCTCTGCCCTGCCTTGTCAGTTTTGATAGTTCTATGGTGCCGCCATGGGCGCTGACAATCTTCTTTGCAAGCGGAAGTCCCAGGCCTGACCCGCTTTGACTGCGCGCCTTTTCCCCTATCACGAAAGGCTCGAATATCGTTTCTTTGATTTCGAGAGGGATGCCATTACCGTTATCAGCCAAAATAATCTTAATTTCTTTGTTTTCTGCTGTTATGGTGCAGAAAAAAGTCATGCCCGGCCCATTGTACTTAAAGAAATTTCCTGTGATGTTGTCATACACCCGCTTAAATTTCTTCTGATCCAGGTTTAGCATCATGTTGTTCTCGGGAATTTCTATTTCTAGTCCATATCCGCCGATATCAAATTCGTTGTATTTCTCTGCAAAATACTCTCTGGTGAATTCGCATAGGTCAACTCTCTCAAAATTGAAAGTATTATCAGGGTGGTCAATCTTCGCATACTCATGAAACTCATTGATCAGTTCTGCCAGCTCGCCAGATCTCTGATAAATGGTCTCCAGATATTTCTTCTCCTCTTCTGGTGTTGCGAGGCCGTCACAAATGGCACCGGCATATCCTTTGATGACCGTAATCGGTGTCTTCAGGTCGTGAGAGATATCTGCAATCATCTTCTGCTTCTCTTCCTGCAATCTCTGATTTTCCGATTCAGCAAGGTTCAGCGCCTCAGACATTTCATTGAAATTATCACAGATTTCTACAAATTCCTTCGGCCCTTTGTAATCCAAAATGGTACCGCGATTGCCCGATGAGATATCTTTCATGGCTTGATTAAGCAGTCTGAGAGGTTTTTTCACTCTGATGCTGACCCATAAGGAAAAGAGCATCAGCAACAGAATATAGACCGCCAGAAACTCTATCATAAGGAGGAGGAATGCCTGCTGCATCTTTTTGAGGTCGTTTTTTATGCTTTTAGGACTATACGCCAAAAGAACCCGCTTATTTCCCTCTGCATCCTTAAAATTGCACTTTGACAGAGTATAGTTCGAATTTGCATTTCTTGTCAGCAGCGCATACTCTCGTTTGGTCAGCTTGTCTTTGTCCTGATGTTCAGAAGAATAGAGAATATTGAGATTTTCATCTACTACATAAAGTGCATTTTTCACTTCTTTTCCCTGCTCTGTGTAGATCACAATGGTCACCATCCGATCTGTAGAGCCGTCCTCATTTTTGTATTTTTCAATGGTGACAATGGAAAAGTTATTGTAATCTGATACATAACTCAGTTCATAATCTGTATAGGACTCATCTCTGTGTTTTTCGCTGTTGGAATAAACCACCTGTTTTTTCTCATCGAGAATCTGCACATAGCCCTTTTCCCCAAGAAGTCGTTCTACATCGATATCCTGATATTCACTCTGCTTTGTTTTACCAAATTCTTTGGCAAGTTCTTTGATGTGAGGAACATTTTGGTATTTTCCTACGTTCCAGATCGCTGCAAAGAGCAGCACAAACAAAAGAATGACAAGCACGATAGAAAAAATCACGTACTTGCCCAATATCATCGTTACAAATCTCCCTCTGATACGCTTATCTTTATTTCTTTTCAATTTTGTAACCCAGCCCTCTGATATTTTTTATGTATTGCGGATTTTTGGAATCATCGCCCAGCTTATCTCGTATTTTAGAAATGTGCACGATGACGGAATTCTCATCTGATTCATAAAAATCTCCGTTAATGGATTGGTAGATCTGCGCTTTCGTGAATACGCGGCCTGGATTCTTCATGAGTAAAGCCAATATTTTAAATTCCGAAGGTGTCAGAAAAATACTTTCTCCATCTTTTTTCACCGTCATCGACTCTAAGTCCATCACTAATTCTCCGTTCTGCAATTGAGAAGATATGTCTTTGATCTCGTATCCAAGCTGGTAAGCCCTGCGCAGATTGGAATTGATTCTTGCCAGAATTTCCAGTGGGTTAAAAGGCTTTGTCATATAATCGTCTGCGCCCAAATTGAGTCCTAGAATTTTATCATTATCCTGATTCCTGGCAGATAAGAAAATAATCGGGAAGTCATAGTCTTCCCGTATTTTGACAGCCAGCTCATAACCATCCATCTCCGGCATCATGATGTCCAGTACCGCCAGGTCGATTTTTTCCTTTCTGACCAATTCGTAAGCAGCTGCCCCGTTTTCTGCAGTCACTGTCCGATAACCGTTACTTTCTAAGTATAATTTCAGAAGATTGACGATATCCTTATCGTCCTCAGCAATGAGTATTGTATAATCCATAACCGGCCCCCTTCTTTTTGATCAAAACGCCTCCTGCCACACAGAGTCCTGTGAGAAGCACGAACAAGTAAAAACTGATACCCCTTGATAATACCATAGCACTGGACAAAATACCAGCCGGAAACAGGGTTCGGAAGAGAATCATAAATGCACTTTCACTAACTCCCAGAGCGCCAGGCAGTGGCAGCGCTG
>URXI01000463.1 GCA_900551775.1 uncultured Eubacterium sp.
CAGAGTAGCAAAGTTAGCGGGGCCAATCAACGGTCAAGATGAACGGCGCATAAATTGAAGTGACCCCAAAAAGTTAGACAAGAGTTATGCGGCAAAGCCGTTTTGAATTCTGTATTGGACAGGACTTAACCCATTCAATTTTTCTTTGATTCGGTTGTTGTTATAGTATTCAAGATAAGCGGCCAGTTCCTGGCAGAACTCGTCTAATGATTGGAACGTCCGCAGGTATAGCAATTCCGATTTTAACAGTCCGAAAAAGTTTTCCATAACCGCATTGTCCAGACAGTTTCCCTTTCTGGACATACTTTGCCGAATGCCTTTTTCTAACAGCCTTTTTTGATACCTGACGTTCTGATATTGCCAGCCCTGATCCGAATGAAGGATCAGCCCGCTGCTGTCCGGGAGCCGGGAGAATGCTTTATCCAGCATCTCATCCACCTGGCGGTAATTAGCCCGTTCACTGATGGCATAGCTGATGATCTCACCATTATACAGGTCAAGCACAGGAGAGAGATAAAGTTTGCTCCCAAACAGGGAAAACTCAGTCACATCAGTTACCCATTTCTGATTCGGCCTTTCCGCATGGAAATCTCTAGCCAGCAGATTTGGTGCAATCTTGCCGACTTCTCCACGGTAAGAACGATACTTTTTCATTCGTACCATACATTTTAGGCCTGATTCCTTCATCAGCTTTTGTACCGTCTTGTGGTTCAGACAAAAGCCTCTGTTGCGTAATTCCATACCAATCCGCCGATACCCGTACCGGCCTTGATTCTCCTGATAAATTGCTATGATTTCCTCCCTTTCTTTGGCGTATTTATCCACAGCATTGGCTTTCCGGAAATGATAGTAGTATGTACTTCGGGGAATGCCGGCCAGTTTAAGTAATGCTGCCAGAGGATAATCACGCCTTAATTCTGTAACAGCAGCCACAACATCGCTTATTCGGGTTTTTCCCGCTTCTGAATTAAGGCGTTTAATTTTTTTAGGTAATCATTCTCCATTCTCAACCGGTAATTTTCTTCTGACAGCCGCTTGTTTTCCTGTTGCAGCTCCGACTGTTCCTGTTTCTTTTGCCGTTTTTCGCTGCTTTTTGTCACCTGCTTTTTCATAAGTCCCTGTGCACCTTCCTTTTGGAATTTCTTCTCCCACCGGCACACTGTTACAACATCAAGGCAAAAGTGCATAGCTGTCTGTGTACAGGATAAGTGATGTTCCTGCTTGTATTGTAACACTTTTAGGCGAAACTCGCCATCAAAGCCTTTTTGTCGGCCAACCAGATTTCTGCTTAGAAGGCCTTTTGCACCATGCAGCTTATACAAGTTTACCCATTTTTCAATCGGCGTACAGGATACGCAAAATTTCTCGGATGCCTCTTTGCGCGTATGCCCTTCCAGTACATACTGAACAACTGCTAATTTTAATTCCTCACTGAACAATTCTTTTCCCATAGATTTCTGCACCCCTTTCGTTGACTTTTTTGTCCAACTTTTGGGATGCAGTTCAGTATGCGCCGTTCATCTTGACCGTTGACTGGCTCGACTGGCTTTGCTATTCATTCCTCTATGATTTGTGTTTGGTCGGTTATCTCTGGCTGATTACTCTGAATGCCTTCATTGAGGTTTGGAACGCTGAAAAGCACGGCAATGAGAATGTTTATTAAAACTATAGCCGCCAATATAATAGCAACTATTTTCCAGATCCGGCGCGAGCGGCGATTTTTGATTGCAAGCTGTTCATTTATCCTTGACAACTGCTCTGCGACATCACTGGCAGTATTTTCATTTTCAATTTTTGCCCCCAGCAATTCGCTGACAGACACTTCCAATATTTCTGCCAGCCGGATAAGAGTATCAGCGTCGGGAACGGATAAATTTTTCTCCCACTTAGAAATGGTCTGTCGGACTACATGGAGCCTTGTTGCCAATTCTTCCTGTGAAAAACCTTTCTGCTTTCTGAGAGTTTTTAAGTTTTCTCCAAACATTGTGCGTTACACTCCTTTGCTTTGATAAGTCTAATCCAAAGTAACATATTAGCCTTCATACGGCAAGCAACGCAGATTAACAATAACGCAACTGCCTGTAAAATAAAGGCTTTCGCCATTAAAGCTACTTGAAAATATCGATTTCTTCGATAGGTGCGCCAACTGCTCCTGAAATGTTAATCGCAAATTCGAGAGGGATTATACTGTACTTTTCCAGCCGCATAATTGTTTTCCGGCGTACATCTACCTGTATGGCTAATTGCTCTTGTGTTAAGTCTTTTAGCTACCTGTATTTTTATCATAAACACTTCTCATTCATCAGATACTCAAGATAAGCTTCCTATTCCCACCTTTGGCGCAGATTCAAAATTTTATCTATGGCTGCGTGACGAATGACAATCTTGCAAAAGGCATTGAATGTGTACTGGATATGCACTTTGTAGGCTTCATCTTCGGTCATGGAAATTCCCCCTCTCTGATAATAGTGCGGGGCGGCAGCACTCCTTGCTGTCGCCCCTTGATTGCCTATCTGC
>URXI01000464.1 GCA_900551775.1 uncultured Eubacterium sp.
GAGGCGGACATCAGCCTGGGAGAACCGGGGGCCCTCATCGGCTTTGCCGGCCCTCGGGTCATCGAGCAGACCATCGGCCAGTCACTTCCGGAGGGTTTTCAGCGCTCCGAATATCTGGAGGATCACGGCTTTGTCGATGCAATCGTTCCCAGGGCCGCGATGCGTGAGAAATTGGGAGTATTACTAAAGCTACACGACAGGAGGGGCAAAAAATGAAGATCAGCCAGAAGACGGCAGCGGAGCGAGTCGCTTTGGCAAGACACCCGCAGCGTCCCACGACCAGAGATTATATAGACGCAATTTTTGATGATTTTTTTCCTCTGGCCGGAGACAGAAAAAACGGGGAGGACGCCAGCATTCTCGGCGGCATAGGCTCTTTTCACGGCCATCCTGTTACAATCATAGGCCACCAAAAGGGCAGGGACTTGGATGAAAATTTGAAGTACCGGTTCGGCATGCCCAATCCGGAAGGATATAGAAAGGCAGAGCGGCTGATGCTGCAGGCAGAAAAGTTTCACCGGCCGGTCATCACCTTTGTGGATACGCCGGGGGCCTATCCAGGCCTGGAAGCAGAAGCAGGCGGCCAGGGTGAAGCCATTGCAAAGTCCATCGCAGTGATGGCACGGCTGAAAGTCCCGACTATTTCTGTGTTCATCGGTGAAGGCGGAAGCGGCGGCGCTCTGGCAATCGGAGTCAGCGACAGGACTATCATGCTTGAAAACAGCATTTTTTCCATTTTATCGCCAGAGGGTTTTGCCTCTATATTATGGAAGGATTCTTCTAGATGGGAGGAAGCCTGTGATGTCATGAAACTGACAGCGGAAGATCTGGCAGAGCTGGGAATCTGCGATGTCATCATCCCGGAGACGGAAGAAGGCGCCCACAAAGCAAAAGCCTATGTCTTTGAGGCTGTGGAGCGGGAAATCTACGCAGGGCTTTTGCATCTGCAGCACCTCAGCGGAGCGGCTCTGGCAAAGGACAGATACAAAAAACTTAGAAATACAGGAAATTTTAAGAGAAAGGCGGAGAAAGCGGAGCATGGCAGGAATTAAGATCATCGGTCTCGGCAGGGCTGAAGGCGACAGAGTCGTGACAAATGACGACTTGGCTCAGGTTGTGGATACCAGCGATGAATGGGTCAGGGCGAAGACCGGCATCCGGTCCCGCTTTTTCGCCGAGAACAAGACCAACGAAGATATGGCTTTCGAAGCAGCTGCTCAGGCTTTGAAGCAGGCGGGGGTTGAGCGGTCAGATATCGCCATGTGCATCGTCTGCACGTTTACGCCCGACGACTACACGCCGGCAGTGGCTTGTAACGTGGCTGGAAGACTGGGACTCGACGAACAGATCATGGCCCTGGACATCAACGGCGCCTGCTCTGGATTTATCTACGGATGCAATATCGCCAGCGCCCTTTTGGCCAGCGGCAGCGGCAAATACGCCCTGGTCATCGGCAGTGAAAAGATTTCACCGCTGATGGATATGACAGACCGATCTACCTGCGTTCTCTTTGGAGACGGCGCAGGGGCTGCGGTTCTTGAATACGACGAAGCAGCCCAATTCGTGTACTACGGAGGCTGTGCGGCAAACAAGGAGATTCTCTATTGTTCGCGGCAGGATACGGCTATCAAAATGGCGGGCCAGGAAGTCTATCGTTTCGCGGTCAGCAAGGTGCCGGAATGCATCAAAGTGGTTCTGGACCGGGCAGGTTGCACGGATAAGGATATCGACTATTTTGTCTGCCACCAGGCCAATGAGCGGATCATAGACAACGCGGCCAGAAGAATTTCAAAGGACAAAGAAAAATTTTTTAAGAATCTATATCGTTATGGAAATACATCGGCGGCCAGCATTCCCATCGCGCTGTGCGAAATGGAGGAGCAGGGGCTTCTTCACGAGGGCGCAAAACTGGTCTGCACCGGCTTCGGCGCAGGACTGACCTATGGGAGTATGTATCTTACATTCTGCCCCGTGAATGAAATGAACGGCTAGGCAGAATTGATGCTGGAACTCCCCGCGAATGAAATGAGCGGCTAGGAGTTCGTCGTATTACATTGAATAAAGGAAAATATAAAGTATGAAAATTAATGAACTTTTGAACATAGAATTTCCGATCTTCCAGGGCGGGATGGCAAACATCGCAACTGGTGAGTTTGCCGCTGCGGTGTCAGAGGCCGGCGCTCTGGGGACGATCGGAGCCGGCGGCATGGACGCCGAAACGCTGCGGCAGCACATCAAAGTGTGCAAGTCTCTGACTGATAAACCTTTCAGTGTGAACATCATGCTGATGAATCCGGATGCCGACAAAATGGCGGAAATCGTCGTGGAAGAAAAGGTGGCAGCGGTGACCACGGGTGCAGGAAACCCGGGCAAATACATGGAAAGCTGGAAAAACGCCGGTATCAAAGTGTTCCCGGTGGTTTCCTCTGTGGCCCTGGCAAAGAGATTATCCGGTCTGGGTGCTGACGGCATCGTGGCCGAGGGCTGTGAGAGCGGCGGACACATTGGGGAA
>URXI01000465.1 GCA_900551775.1 uncultured Eubacterium sp.
TTTCCAGATAAAATGGTATTCATAGCGCAAATACGCCAAAAATTATTTACTTGTTCAAAGTCAATTTTCAAATCTTGCTGAAAATGAGCGAGTAATGTTTGATTGTTCCATTCATATTGCGTATTGTTCCACGAGAGAAATCCCTCCACAAAAATTTTGTGATCAATATGAAATTGTTGAATACATTGCGTCGTTATAGATACGAATTTTAGAACATCGATGGAGGCAAACACACTATCAGGAACACCTGAAAATGCAACAAAAATTGCTCCACCAGAATGTGGACCTCTGTAATAACAATACTTATCAACTAAGCCGCAAGTTACGATAGACAGGTTATGCCCGTTGAATGTATCGTCCAATGTAAATTCTGCTGTCGTTAGTGGCTCTAAATTCCAGCGTTCCCCCACTACTTTTGCGTGTGTGGCTACCTGAATAATTTTCTCGGAAAATCCATTGACATTTTCCCACCCCCACAGCCATGTGTTACTTGATGTTGCCTCGCTTCCGATGAATTGAAGCGGATACTTTTGATTTCCAAAAAGTATTACGCCCTCTGAAAAATCAACATTCCAGTCCTGCCCCTTTACCACCTGCTCACTACAAGCAGTCTGTATTGCTATCATTTTACCTAAGCAAGCTGAAAACACTTGAAACCAATTTCCTGTATCAATATTGAGATGCTCAATCCAAATATTTTTTCTGTTATCCTGTTTTCTGTCTTTGCCCCAAAATCTCATCTGTATTTCCTCCGTAATACATTTCTTTTATTTCCTCCCTCGCTGTGGGGTTGGATTTTTCAGCAAGTCCGACTTCTGTGCAATCTTTTTCAGCCACTTCTTTTCTTCCTCGGACAGCTTTTTCAAATTCAATTTGAGCCGCTTACAGATAAACACCAAAGCTGCTTGCTCCGGGCCGCTGTCTGGACTGGCGGTTTCCTCGGCGGTCTGCAAAAAATCTTCCAGAGGATTGTCCTCCGGGACGCTGAAAAAATCGTCCTTGTGTGCTTGATAAATAGGAAGTTATAACTCTTGCCACTGAATACAACAAGGTCGTTCATAAGTAGCACAAAATTCACTAATGCAAGAAAATGCACTGTTTGTACTGATGACTGCATTGACATCTGGTTCCCATTCTTCTCCAGCAGCCATAAAAGTAACATCTTCTTGATTTTCCTCATTATAAGACAGCCACATATCACCTGTATCATTTTGAAAATAATTGATAGCTGCATATTCTCCGCTAATACACACAGATATACAGGGGTATGGCTGCTTCCCGCTAATCCATAGTTCAATATTTTCTTGTGCTGATGTTTGTACGAATTTTAATACATCGTCTACTGATTGGAAAGAAAGATTGCCTTTATCTGTACTTACAACTATCATGTTGCCCCCATATAAATTCCGATTCACCACTTTGTTTCTTCCATTTTACCACAATTCCGAGAGCGTCGAAATAGAGAGTTTTCCGGGCTGATTTCCGAATCTGTATGTAATCAATATAATTTACGAGGAAGATTTCCAAATAGACTGTCTAATTCTTCATGGGTCATTGCTCTAATAAGTGCCCAATTATCTTTTTTCATAAGAATAAATGGTTCAAGTCGTTTTATGGCTTCGTGGTATTCCATTTGCCCGATCATTCCACCTTGTGGATTTGTAAGGCTAACCATTGTAATAATCCATTCGCTAATTGTCTTGCCCTCTATTGCCCACTGCTCCTCCGGTACGATGGGGAAAAGAGAATCGGTATCTTCTGTAAGCGCAAGCCCGATCAAAAGTGTACCATCTTCCTTTTCGTAACACTTAGGATTAGCTTGATATGCTTCTTGTAAAAGTTTTTCAATATCCGGCTTTGTTAGCTTACTATTTGTCTGCGAGTTCTTTTTCATAAAGAAATTCATGTTTTTGATTTCCTCCATACTATCAACTTGATAAAGGGAAAGCCGTTTATACATCAACTTCGAGTTTATACGAAACCGCAATAACGTTGTATACATCATCGTATGTAAATAACCGATAGTGCTGGTAGATGTTTTTATCAAAGTCCTCTCGTACTGGAAAGGACTTTAACCAAGAACTGTCCTCAATCAAATCGAAGGAACTGCCGTCTAGATGACAAGTCCCAACCATATTTTCATAGGTGTCGAGTTCGCAGGCAAAATAGGCTAACACCCGTTGAAAAGTAAGAGTATAGGAAAACCACTCTTTCTTGTTCCTGTGCTGGGAGATTAGACGACCGTTGATTTCCCCTATAAAAGTCAAATTATCCAAGTCATCTCGTTTCATCTGATCCAGATAGACACAATCTCGCCCATTCAAAAAACCTAAACAGGTATCTACTGCAATCGCTTTCTCCATGTGTTCCTCCTTGTTTTATTTCTATTCTACCATAATTCCGAGAGCGTGGAAATAGAGAGTTTTTCGGGCGGATTTCCTACCTCTTGGATATACGGGACGGGCGGTCATTTAGGTGTAGACTTAGGT
>URXI01000466.1 GCA_900551775.1 uncultured Eubacterium sp.
GGCACTGATCGATACCTGCAATGTGGAAATCAATATCGAGGCAAAGGACGGACAGACTTTGATTGAAACCATCAGAGATCATCGGGAGGAGATCAGTGAAGAAGTAGCCGGCGTATTCAATGCGGCGTTCAAGGGACAGTTTGCAAACACACCGGCAGCAGGTGCAATTTAAAATAAAATTGCAGCCATGTGCATCCGACCCCCAAAAGTGTGGTAATATGTGTATAGTGAAAAACTGGATAAAGTGAGTGAGAGAGAAACACCTGAAATTGCAGGTGTTTTTTCTTTTGCAGAAAAGGAGGTTCGGTAAGTATGACAAGCAACATAGAAAAATTGGGCGAGACCCTGCAAGGGCGTATGCGCACGGTGAAAAAAAGCGGCAGCAGCGCTTTGCTGGAGCTGGGAACCATTTCTTCGGCATTGGCTCTGGAGCCGGATCAGTCGCCAGGGCCAATACCAGAAGGGGAGTACTCCATATGCAGGACGGTATCAGACAAGGTAATGAAAAAGAAAAAGGTTGTCACTGGCAGCGTGTATATGGAGGACATCCGCTATCAAAAATTGAAGGCGGGCGACAGGGTGCTCATCGCATGGTGCGGCAGCGAACCTGTCGTCATCGATCTGATCGCAGGGGAAGGAGAAGAAGACGATGAGTGAGGAAAATTTGTTTCCTGCTGATATGGAAGAGATGATGATAGAAGAGGAAGAAATGGAGGAACTGGAAGAACAAGATGATTACATCGGCGCAGCAGCCTTTGACAGCGATTTTGTCAGAGATGGACAGAACCGCGTCTGTGGGGCCAGCGGTATCGACTCGTGGAAACAGTGGTGTATCAACTGTCTGACGACGGAGAGAGAAGCAAGCCCCCTCTATTCTTCCGACTTCGGCATTGCCATCACCGAAATACTGCAGGCGACGACAAGGGAAGAAGCGGAAAGTCTGTTCAAAGCAGAAGCAAAAGAGGCGCTGGAGGCAGATCCCTACGAGCGTACAGACTATGTGAGCGAAATCAGCTTTGACTGGGGCGTGGACAGCGTCAATGTATATATAGAGGTCGTTGGCATCGACGGAGCCACGATCGATTTTGAAGTGAATTTAGAAGGCAGGTGATAGATATGGCTGAAGAATTTAATATTCCGGATTTTCTAGACCGAGATTTTGCGGATATCATGGATGAGATGACGGCCGACATGCCGGAAGATATCGACATGAGCGAGGGCAACCACCCTTACAATCTCATCGCGCCGACGGCAAGACAGGAAGAGTATTTTACCGGCTTTATTCTGGCCGAGGCGCTCAAGCGAGTCTTTCCAAAGTTCTGTGAGGGCTATCCTGAGTACGTGGACTACCATGCGGAGGTCAATGGCCTGCAGCGGAAAGCAGCCACTTTTGCTACGGGGAAGCTGGCTGTTACGGGAAAGCCGGAGACGGTGATCCCGGCGGAGACTGTTTTTTCCACAGTGAGCACAGGAGACATTCCGTCGGTCGCCTTTGTCTCAGTAGAAGATACAGAAATCGGAGGCAGTGGCAGCGCGGAGATTTTGATCAGAGCGGCAGAAGCGGGAACGTCTGGCAATGTGGCAGAAAATACGATCATATTACAGGACAGCCCCATTGACGGCGTGGAAAGTCTGACAAATCCTCAGGCCACGTCTGGAGGAATCGACGAGGAAACGGACGCCAGCCTCATCGAGAGGATCGCAGAATATGAAGAGATGCAGGGACTGTCCTTTGTTGGAAACGACACGGATTACAAGCGATGGGCAGAAGAGGTCAACGGGACGGGCGTTGCGACCGTGGTGCCGCCGGCGGAAGACGATGACAGTGGAACCATAACCATTGTCCTGACAGACACTTTGGGCAAGCCGGCAACGGAGGAGCTCTGCCAGCAGGTTTACGACTACATTGTAAGCCCGGAAGACAGGGACAAACGAAAAGCGCCGGTCAACGGAGCAAAGCTCTCCGTGATTCCGCCAGTCGTCGTCAACATTTCGGTAACGGCAGAAATCGAACTTACCGAGGACGCTACTTTAGAGACGGTGAAGACGGAATTCCTAAAAAATGCAGCGGCGTATATGGCGGTGGTGCCGGAGGACAAAGAAGTGAAGTATACCAAGATCGGTGCGATTCTCTCTGAAACAAATGGTGTGCAGGATTATACGGCTGCGTCTTTGCAGGTGAACGGCGGAACGGAGAACATCGCCATTGCGGTCAATGAATTCCCGCAAATCCTTGCGGAAAACGTCACGTTTACAGAAAGTGCATAGGTGGTCAGATGGGATACTATACCAGTGAGTTAATAGAAGAAATCCTCAGAAGTGAAAAGGCAAAAGAGATTCTCGGCTGGTTTCCGCCGGTTTACAGCCACGCCTATGTCTTTCTGTGGCTGCTGCAGGAGGTAGGCGCCAGCATTGAGCGCATGGAGCAGTGGGCAGAAGAATTTGCCGACCAGGTTATGCCGCAAAGGGCCACCTGGGGTCTGCCC
>URXI01000467.1 GCA_900551775.1 uncultured Eubacterium sp.
AGCGGGTCGGGGACGCGGAGCCGACGCTGTATGTGGAGTCAAGACTGGCAATATTGGAACAGTGCAAGGCATTTTCTGAGAAATATTATATCATCCTTGCCCTGCTGTCAGCGGTGCTCTTTGCCATCGGGCTTTTGAACTTCTTCAACACCTCGTCGGTCACCATCATGGCAAGGCGCAGAGAGCTGGCATTGCTTGAAGCAGTGGGGCAGACGCAGAGACAGATCAGAAGGATGCTCATTATCGAGGGATTGATCTATCTTTTGGCGGCGGTGCTGCTGGCGGATACTGTGGGTATGGCCATCGCAAGACCGATGATTTTCAATACCATCGGCAGAGCTTTCTACTTCAATTATCATCCGAGTCTCTTTGCCAGCTTTGCCAGTCTGCCGCTGATGGTTCTGATCGCCATCGCGGTGCCGGTATATAACTATCTGCGCATGAGTAGAGAGACGATTGTCGAGAGACTGCGAAATGATTAGTCTATGTCGATATGATGATAAAAATTGACACCAAAGCCATAAGATTTCTTGACAGAAACGTCACAAAAGATTGCTATACTGAGAGTGTCAAAAGGAGATAGGGTTACAAAAATAATTTCTTTTGAACGTTCTTTCTTAATTAAATATCGCAGGGAAAGGCGCAGTCGTTGAGGCTGCGTCTTTTCTTTGACTTGAAAATTTAAGAAAATAAGAAAAAGAAACCTAATGGATGGCGGTGAGTCCACCATCATTCAGCCCTCAGCAAGGTGTATCTTAAAGGTTCCTAATCGCAGGTAATATGTTTTTAGTTTCATCGAAAACTGGCTCAGCATATCAATACATGCTACGATATCGGCGTGTCGTAATTATTAAGGAAAAGGGAGAGTTTGATATGAAGAAGATGAGCAAGCCGACGCAAACCTATTACTTCAATCCATATCGAAATATCGTTCAAGAAGGAATAGATGAACTAAAAGAGTGTCTGGATGATCTGCAGGCACAAGATATTTTGAGAAGAATCATAGACGATGTGTACAAAAGCGGATTTTGTGATGGTCTGGAATTTTCGAAGTGGCTGGAAAACTGAGAACCGCGGGACGGACATGTTGTGGCATCTGCCTTATTATAGAAGTGTCTAGAAAAAACGTTTGAAAAATTCAGAAAATAGTGTAGAATAATTGTCAAGCAAACCAATGATAGTAAACGAGTGTAACGGAGGGCGTTATGGCAGTTACGGTGAACGATATTCTGCACATAGATAAAATGACGGATGCTGTAGTAGCAGCAGGCGCGCAGGGGCTGAACAAAACAGTACGCAGAATTGCGACGATTGAAAAACCTTTTGTCGATCATCCGGATTATTGTTATGAAGTTGTAAGTCCGGGAGATCTTTACGTGTCGAAACTCTATGTGTTCCAGGGTCAAAAGGAAAAGCTGTATGAGGAAATTGAGTTTATGCGCAGGACGAAGGGCAGCGGGCTGATTACGCATAAAGAGGTGATTCCTTTTCTTGCGGATTCTCAGCAGTAATCTGAGTGAAGAGATCATTCGCAAGCATATTTTGGATATCATCCCTGATCTGGCAGAAAACATGCAGGCGGTTTACCTTTCGACAGAAGAAGTGATATCACGTAATATTTTCAAAATCGATCAAAGTGACCTTTTGCTGCCGCTCTTTAACGGACTTCTCTATGTCGCCTCATCCGACGACAAAGCTGCAATTGATAGAAAGAAAAAAGGGTTTATTGCCAAAGTGAAACATTCCTTTGTCTCTTATCATGTAGGCATCAGCCGCTGTCACACCAATCTGGAATGTGTAAAGACGGCAATTCTGGAGAGCATCTATGCTGAGGCCTTCGGCAGGCTTTCAGAAAAACCTATTTGTGGGTATGATGATTTGGGGACTTTCGCATTGCTCTTAGAGATGAAAAACGATCCTTTACTGGAATTATACTGGCGTAAATTTTATGAACCGATTTTGCAGTATGATGGCGAAAACAAGCTGGACCTGGTTCGGGTTTTGGAACTTTTTATCGTATCTGGCGGTGATTACGCCGCCGTGTGCCAGAAGTTATTCATCCACGAGACCACGGTACGGTATCGGATGAATAAAATTCACGATCTCCTAAAGTACAAAAATGCTAATGAGTTTTATGCAGACGCACGGACTGCAGTCTACAGCAATTGGATATTGCACGATGCGATATTGCAAAAACTGTAGACAGCATCAGCTGATTAGAAAAAAATCACCGATTGAACGCAAGCCGGTGATTTTTTTAATTTCTAATTTTTCTAATTCTACCTGTGGAATTTAGAATATTTTAGAAATCAGTCGGTGCTAAAATAATCTCAATAGAAAAACTGGAAAGGAGTAAACTGATGAGAACGAAAAAAATGTGGGAACTGACTTGGCCGGAGGTGCAGGAAGCTGTGGAAGTCCAGCTAAGAAATGTCAAGAGGTGATTTGAAAAAAAGAAATATTTTATC
>URXI01000468.1 GCA_900551775.1 uncultured Eubacterium sp.
TCCAACCACTGATATCACCGACACAGCACTTGTCAACCATGACATTCTTGTTGATTTCGCTGCGGTCGATATCGATCTGCACGATCTTTGCCCGCTTTGCGAATTTGTCCGGGTTCAAGGCAACTCTATCACTGAATCTGGCGCCGAAAGCAACGACCAGATCCGCCTGATCGATGGCTCTGTTGGCGGCTACGCTGCCATGCATGCCGATGAGACCCAGGTTAAGGTCACTGTCATATCCGACGACGCCGGCAGCCATCAACGTATAGGTCGCAGGAATGTCCGCCTTTTCGAGCAAAGCAGTCAGTTCCTTGCAGGCATCAGAAGCCACAACCCCTCCCCCGATATAAGCTACGGGTTTTTCTGCCGCGTTGATCAGTTTGACAATTGCCGCAATATCATCCCGCTCCATGACTGGACGAGGTTTCAGTTCTAACGGTGGTTTTGATGTATATTCAATGCTCGCGGAAGTTACGTCCTTGGTAATGTCCACGAGGACAGGACCCTTTCTCCCGCTGTTTGCAATCTTGAACGCCTCTCTCAGAGCAGGCTCAAGATCTTCGATTCTATTTACAAAGTAATTGTGCTTTGTAATAGGCAGTGTGACTCCTGTAATACAGATTTCCTGGAATGTATCACGACCGATCAGGGAGTCAGGCACGTTGGCCGTAATAGCGACCATTGGAATGCTGTCCATAAATGCCGTCGCAATACCAGTTACCAGATTGGTCGCACCCGGACCGCTGGTAGAAAACACGACGCCGGTCTTTCCTGTGGCTCTGGCGTATCCGTCGGCAGCATGTGCAGCACCCTGTTCATGCGCAGTAAGAACATGCTTAATCCTATCACTGTATTTATATAATTCGTCGTAAATATTCAGGGCCGTTCCCCCTGGATATCCGAAGACAGTGTCAACGCCATGATCAAGCAATACTTCTGCCACTACTTGTGATCCTGTCATTTTCATACTCTCTCTCCTTTTTTCTAGCATTAAACGGGCTAACATCCGTAGCCCATATATCTATTATAGTCTTCACACTATAAATGTCAACTCTTTTTGTTATTTGTTCACAAAAAAATGCACCAATAATTAAGTTTGAACACAAATTTAGGTTGACATCAGGCTCTTCTTCATTTATATTATTATCATAGCATAAATTTAAAAAGTTGCAATGACGGGAATAAATTATAAGCCAAGGTTTTTACAGAGAGCGTCCGGTTGGTGGAAGGCCGCAGACCTTTTATAATGTCTCACCCCCGAGCGACAACAACGAGAGGGCATATAATTTAGATTATGTCAAAAAGAGTGGTACCGCGGAAGCAGTCAATCAGAACTTGCATTTCGTCTCTTTAGTGGTTTTTAGAAAATCGCCGAAGAGACGATTTTCTTGTTACTCAGATGAATGATCAATTATATGAAATGCGGAGGTTATGACAATGAAAAATTATGACAAGTACAGGGTGGGCTATTTTAATCCCCCTATGGCCGAAATGGACTGGCCAAAAAAAGACCACATCGAAAAAGCACCCAGATGGTGCAGCGTAGATTTACGCGACGGCAATCAGGCACTGATCGTACCCATGAGTTTAGAAGAAAAGCTGGAGTTCTTTCAGTTCCTGGTCTTCATCGGCTTCAAAGAAATCGAAGTCGGATTTCCTGCAGCATCAGAAACAGAATATGAATTCTTAAGACGACTGATCGAAGACGACATGATTCCTGATGATGTCACCGTGCAGGTTCTGACGCAGTCAAGGAAACACATCATAGATAAGACATTCGAGGCGCTCAAAGGCGCCAAGCGCGCAGTGGTACATCTGTATAACTCCACTTCCTTCGCACAGAGACAGCAGGTCTTCAGAGCGTCAGAAGAAGAGATCATCCAGATTGCCAAAGACGGCGCTATATTAATGAAGGAATATGCAGAGAAATTCCCTGAAACAGAATTTCAATTCGAATACTCGCCAGAGAGCTTTACGGGAACTGAGATGGAATTTGCAAAAGATATCTGTAACGAGGTCATCGATATCTGGCAGCCGACGCCTGATAACAAGGTGATCATTAACCTGCCTGCTACCGTGGAGATGTCCATGCCACATGTCTTCGCCAACCAGATTGAATACATGTGTAAACATCTACATAGCAGAGAAAACGTCGTCGTCTCCCTCCATCCTCATAACGACAGAGGCACCGGCGTCGCCGATGCAGAATTAGGACTTTTGGCTGGCGGAGACAGAATCGAGGGGACCCTCTTCGGAAACGGCGAGCGGACAGGAAATGTGGATATCGTGACACTGGCTATGAACATGTTCACCCACGGTGTCGATCCAGAATTAGACTTCACCAATATGCCCCAGGCCGTAGAAATCTACGAGAAATATACCGGCATGAAGGTAAACCCTCGTCAGCCTTATGCGGGCGACCTGGTATTTGCCGCCTTCCCCGGCTCCCACCAGGAGGCCCGC
>URXI01000469.1 GCA_900551775.1 uncultured Eubacterium sp.
AGGTTGCGTATTGTCGTCATATGGATTCCAATTGCATAGGCATTACAAACGGTCGGGTCTTTGACAGTCTATTTATAGCTAATAGCTTCTAAAGCCTTTTATCATAGGCTTTTCTTTATGTTATTTTGTCAAATTTTTAGCTTTATTATATGGTAATTATTGGTAATATATGATATAATTTGTATAGGTGATGTATATGAAAGTTACTACTACTCGATCTAAATCCTCTGAAACTTTTTATATCTGTCATTCTTTTGTTGATAAGAACGGCAAAAATACTTCCAGAGTTCATAAACGGCTTGGCACTTTGGCTGAACTTTCCCTTTTGCTCTCTACTGACCGCGATGGTGTCATGGCATGGGCTAAAGAACAGGCTCGTATTGCTACTGATGACTACAATAAGGAAAATCAAGCCGTTTCCGTTCTCCTATCTCCTACGCACTATATCCCTAAAAATGAGCAGCGCTCTTTTAACTGCGGATACCTTTTCCTTCAATCTATCATTTCTTCTCTCCGCTTTGATAATATCTGCCGTAATATCAAAAGACGCCATCAGTATGAATACAATCTTTATGATATTTTTTCCGACTTGCTTTTTGCACGGATCCTTCATCCTTCCAGTAAGAAAAACTCTTACGCTTTTGCTCAGACGCTCCTGGAACAGCCCAAATACATTCTCCAAAACGTCTATCGCGCCCTTTCTGTTATTGCCGATGAATCAGATTATATCCAGGCTGAGATCTATCGTAATTCACATTTCCTTCATAAACGGAATACCAAGATCCTTTATTATGACTGTACAAACTATTATTTTGAAATAGAACAGGAGAGTGGTAGTAAGACATATGGTAAAAGTAAGGAGAATCGGCCTAATCCAATCATAGGCATGGGACTTTTTATGGATGCTGATGGCTTCCCGCTTGCTTTCGACCTACATCCTGGCAAACAGAATGAACAGAAAACATTGAAGCCTCTTGAGCAGAAGGTCATACGTGATTTTGACTGTTCTGAATTCATCTATTGTTCTGATAGCGGACTTGGATCACAGAATAACAAATTGTTCAATGATATGGGTGGTAGATCGTATGTCGTCACACAGTCATTGAAGAAATTAAAGAAAGAGGAGCGTATCACAGCACTTGATCCGAAACAATACAGAAAGCTGGGGAGCGAAAAGTTCATCGATCTCAGAGAACTGGACGAAAATGATCCTGAAGTATACAGATCCATTTACTATAAAGAAGTCCCAATCGAGTCAAAGAAGTTATCAGAGACGATGATCGTAACGTATTCGCCTAAATATAAGGCTTATCAAGCAAAGATTAGACAGGGACAGATCGAACGTGCTATGAAGATGATCAATGATAATGGAAAAAAGTTTAAGAAGAATAGACGTAATCCTAATGATCCGGCCAGATTTATAAAAAAGACTGCGATCACTGCGGATGGTGAGGTGGCAGAAGAAGAATATTGTCAGCTCGATCAGGCAGCTATAGATAAAGAGGCGATGTATGATGGGTTCTATGCAGTAACGACAGATATAGAGGGAGATGTATCTGAGATCATCGCTATCAATGAGAGAAGATGGCAGATCGAAGAATGTTTCAGAATAATGAAGACGGACTTTGAAGCACGACCTGTATACCTGCAGAGAGAAGACAGGATAAAGGCCCATTTCCTAATCTGCTTTCTGGCATTGCTGATATATAGGATTCTGGAATTCAAACTGGACAAGAAATATACAACAGAGAATATCATAGATACACTGAGAAGCATGGATGTATGTGCACTTGACGCATATGGCTACATTCCAATTTATAAAAGAACAGATTTGACGGATGACCTTCATGAATTATTTGGTTTCCGTACAGATACTCAGATTATCAAGAAGACTAAAATGAGAAGTATCATTCATGAGTCTAAAATTGCCAATCAATTACTATATTCCCCTGCAAAACCAAAAACTCAAGATTAACCCTTAACTAAAGGGTTTTCTTGAGTTATTTTTTCCTTAAACTGTCAAAGACGGGATTATACTATAGATTGTTGAAAAGAGGAACTCTCTTTGCTGTAAGTCCGCAAAAAAAGGCGAATTCTGCATACAAATCATCCGATGGCATAGGAAAAGCTGAATGTATTGGATACAACTGCACGAGTTGTCTGCCACCATAGTGGATAGCTACAGACACAGGCTGTATGTATATCAATATGGCTATATATATTCATAAATTTATGCAGTGCTTGATTTTCCTACGCCAAATGAAAAACACGGTATGCAGTTTTATACAACAGCCTGCTTCGTATATCATCCGATACTGCCAGAGACATCGCGAAATCCAAATGATCTGCCTGAGAGCACCCTGCATAATCAGAGCCGAACATGATAGCGTCCGGATGTCTTTGCAATTCGGATTGAACAGCCTTTCTCATATCCGCTGTCATTTGTACATCC
>URXI01000470.1 GCA_900551775.1 uncultured Eubacterium sp.
TGTGAAACTATTATAACATTTACCAAAGATTTCCGCCACACCATTTCTATTTGTGGTCACGGTAAAACGCATGAAAGCAGATTAAACCAGTCCGCGGATGCAACTTTTACTATATGGGGTTATTCTTTTTCAATTGAGTATAATTTTTTGGAAGCAAATGTAAATCGAGTCAGGTTTGGAGCGGTTTTATGCTGTTTTCAACCCGTTTTAGAGACAATACATGGAATTTTTTATACTCATTTTTTGTAAAAGGGTCCCATATAGTAAAATTACTGCTGTGGCTGAACCGACTTCGGCAACAATTTGATTTTCATACGTTTGTCGTAGATTTGTGATACCGCAGGTGGCAGATCTCGTCTCCGCCGGCGATGGTCTTTGTCAGCTCCAGTTCGCAGCCGTAAGCCTCGCCGATGCCCCGATCGCCGCACATGGAGATATCGCAGAGCATGGCGATTTCCTCGTCAGAGCAGCCACATTTCTGCCAGGCCTTGACCAGAGGGCAGTAGTGGAAATGCAGTTCCAACTCGTCGTCGGTGCTTTTGATCACGTCCATCTCAAAGACCTTGCGCGCCGGCAGGGAGAACAACGTCTTGCGAAGCCCTTTCAGGCTTGACGTCCTGCCCTTTTCGATCAAAAACTTCCCCTCCCCGATGCCGCAGCGTCGGATGGCCTCTGGGGCAAAGTCCATGGGCTCCAGGCCTTTCTTCCGCGCCTCGTCGCAGAGCAGGTAGAGCCAGGCGGCTCTCTGTTCCAGCTGCTCGCGAATGGCTGCAATCAGTGCAAACTTGATCTTCGGTTCGTTCTTTACAATGCTCATGTCGTTCCTCCTTAAACTCTCTGCGGCTTCAGGACTTCCGCAATAATTCCATCAACTCTTCACGATCAAAGCTGACGCTGTCCACCCCTCTGCCGGTGAGAATCTGGTCAGCCAGGTTTTTCTTCCGCTCCTGCAGTTCCAGGATCTTATCCTCGATGGTGTCCTGTGCGATCAGCTTATACACGGTCACCACATTTTTCTGCCCGATGCGGTGTGCCCTGTCAGTGGCCTGGTTCTGCACGGCGAGGTTCCACCAAGGGTCGAAGTGAATGACCATATCCGCGGCGGTCAGGTTCAATCCGGTGCCGCCGGCTTTGAGGGAAATCAGGAATACGGAAGTGTCGTCCTCGTTGAATGCTTTTACCAGCCGATTCCGCTTCTCCTTGCTGGTGGCTCCCGTCAGGATGTAGTAGGAAATACCCACATCCTCCAGCCTGCCCTCCAGATCGCTGAGCATGGTAGTGAACTGGGAGAAGAGCAAAATCTTGTGCCCCGCGCTGACCGCATTGCTGATCAGCTCCACGCACATCTGCGTCTTGGCGGACTCTCCTTTGTAATCCTCGTAGACAAGGGCCGGATCGCAGCAAATCTGCCGCAACCTGGTGAGCTGGGACAGAATCTGGATTTTCGAGGTGGACAGCTCCTCGTCGCTGGCGCCGTCGAGAAACAGCTGCAGCTGCTTGACGTGGGCGTCGTAGAGCTTCTGCTGCTCGCCGTCCATCCTGGTAAACATGTTCTTCTCGATCTTATCCGGCAGGTCCTTCAGCACATCCTTCTTCAGACGGCGCAGGATAAAGGGATGGGTCATCTTGCGAAGCCGTTCCATCACCTCTTCATCCTGCCCCTGCACGATAGGAGTTTCCACCTCTTTGCGGAACCTGTCGTAAGCGTGGAGGAAGCCGGGCATCAGGAAGTCGAAGATGCTCCAAAGCTCGCTGAGCCGATTTTCCACCGGGGTTCCTGTCAGGGCGATGCGGAAGCCAGCGTTGATCGACTTCACGGATTTCGCAGCCTGGGTGTTGTGATTTTTGATGTACTGCGCCTCGTCCACCACCTGACACCCGAAGGCCAGATCACCGTACAGCCCGATGTCCCGCTTCAAAAGCTCATAGGACGTGACGCACACCTCGCCAGGCTGGATGCCTTCGATCAACGTCTGCCGCGCCGCAGCCGTACCGATGATCAGCCGCGTGGCCAGGTCAGGGGCAAAACGATGGAGTTCGCTCTCCCAGTTGTAAACCAGCGACGCCGGACAGACGATCAAAGAAGGACGGCTTCCTGCCTCTCCCTTCTCCTCCTGTTCCGAAAGCAGGTAGGCGATGACCTGCAGCGTCTTGCCCAGACCCATGTCGTCGGCCAGTATCCCGCCAAAGCCGTTATACGCCAAAGTCTTCAGCCACAGGAAGCCCAGCTTCTGGTACTCCCTGAGGATCTTTGCCAGTGACGGCGGAATCTCAAAATCGTTGTCTTCCACGGTCTTCATATCCCGGATCAGCGCGCGAAAATCCCTGCTCCGCTCCACTGACAGGGCACTCTTCTCCCGCAGCTCGCTGTCCAGGTACATGGCGCGGAATTTTGGCAGCACCAGCGTGTCTTTGCCCATCTGGCTGGCACTCAGATTGAGCCCTTCC
>URXI01000471.1 GCA_900551775.1 uncultured Eubacterium sp.
GAGTTATCCAAAGGACTGTTTTTGGTTCAGTCTGAAATGGCCTTTAAGCGGGAAACGGAATTGTACGAAGAATATCCAGAGCGCAAGGTCTTTCAGCTTTCCTTCTGTATGAATGGGATCTGCGAATGGGATTATCGCCAAAAGCAAGGCGAGCACTACCAGCTTTCCCCAACACAGTGCAGTTTGCAATGTGGGACGTTTTCACAGTGCGTAAGCCATTTCGGTTCCGAGCAGCCTTACCATACCTTGAGCATTTCGCTGGAGGAAGGACGTTTTTCCTCACTGACAGAAGATTTAGAAGCAGCGCATTTAATTCGGCGGGATGATAAGATTTGTACCCATGTATTTTCCACCACACCGGAGATACGCCTTGTTTTACAGCAGTTGTTGGACTGCCCGCCCGAGCGGAAGCTGCGCAAGTTGTATCTGGAAGGAAAGGTTTTAGAACTGCTGTCTTTGTTTTGTGATGAAGCGATTGGCAAGCAGAAAAATACCAAAGATATTTCCAGAGAAGATTACCGATGCTTGATGAAAGCGAGGGAAATTATCGACAATCATTTCCTCCATCCTTTGACAATCGCACAGATTGCCGAACAATGTTTTTTGAGCGAAACCAAATTGAAACAGGGGTTCAAAATCTGTTTTAATTGCACGGTTTATGAATACATCGTGGAAAAACGAATGGAGATGGCCTACCGCCTGCTGCAAAGCGGAAAGTACAAGGTAAAAGATGTGGTATGGATGGTAGGATATACCAACGCAAGCCATTTTATCGACGCTTTTAAAAAAAGATATGGCGTTACGCCCGGAGAAATTTAAGTTCCTACTCTGCGGGAAAACTTCGGAGAATCGGCACTTGCCAATCTTTCGCATCATGTTAAATTAGGAGAAAAAATATGTCTTTCTTTCAAAACACCTGCAAACCAAAAGGATTCGCCGGGAAGATCATGGTCAATATGATGAACACCGGCCATGCCGCACTTGCAGAATGGGGCTTGACGCACATAAAAATCCGCGACGATGATTTCTGTCTGGATATTGGCTGCGGTGGAGGGGCTAACCTCAAACGCCTTTTGGGAAAAAGTTCAAATGGACACATAACTGGCGTTGACTACTCCGAAGTTAGTGTTCAGAAGTCGAAAAAACTTAATCGGGCAGCAATTCAGGAAGGCCGATGCGAAGTTTTGCAAGGCAATGTTATGAATCTGCCGTTTTCAGAAAACACTTTTCACTTGGTAACTGCCTTTGAAACAATCTACTTTTGGCCCGGTATTCAAGTTGCTTTTCAGCAAGTATATCGTGTGCTTAAAAATGGAGGAACTTTCCTGATATGCAATGAATCCAATGGGAAAAATACAAAGGACGAAAAATGGACAGATATAATCCACGGCATGACAATTTATACTTCCGAGCAGATTGAGAAAGCATTGAAAAATGCTGGATTTTCAAAAATTCAAGTAGAGCAAAATGAGAAAGGTTGGCTCTGTGCGATTTGCAAAAGAGATAATTGAAAATATGATCATACAAAAAAGGTACGTCAGCATACTACGCTAACATACCTTTTCATTTTTCCTCAACTTTATTATTATCACAGATTGGCAAGCAATGCAAACATATACATGTTTTGCGATTTTAGCCGGATTGCACCGGCCAAAATGCTTGTTGAGGGATCCCCCCCAAGCCCCCAAGATCGTCCCCATTCGGTGACGGCTGCGCGTCCTGCGGACGCTGAAAAATTTTAAGAAGCAAAAGAAAACCTCTATACAAATGGTTCGTCCATTCACATAGAGGTTTCTTATTTCCCGTTCACTTGGCATAGGTTAGTATTTTCGTAATACTTCTTTATGCTCCTCTGCCATTTGGCCGGGTCTTTTTTATTGTCTCTTAAGGGAAGTATAAACTATCCGTCGAACTTGGTTGTTATAATTATATTATCTGGGGGAATCGAGCCTTGGGAGGCTATGAGTTGCGCTGCAGGCCTTTGCTTTCAGACCCCACCGATCTGTTTTACTTTGTATCTACCTCATATATTTCTGGATTGAAGAATATAAGCTACTGTTTTAGTCTTTTATGGACAAGACGAGTGCTTGTATTCAGAAGCAGCAAAGAGAATATGTAGAAGACGTCTTTCTCGCCGAACATCCCTTTTTCCTGTTTTGAGCAGCAAGCCAGTTCTTTCTCTATGAAAATGTGCGCATTATTCGCAGCAATGTCTTTATACTCAATATGAGCATTACTCCATGTCGACCAAAGATCTATCCTATTCGTGATGAGCAGGCGAATATAAGTTACTGTCTGTTCATTTGTCCAGAGTCTTCCGAATTGTATCCACATCCCATATATCGCATTCCCTTTATTCGGGTTGGAGAAGCACAACATTATCAAAGGGATTTTTCTCAATCAATTCCTATCGAATCGCCTGCTTGAAATCATATCGGAGAACCTTA
>URXI01000472.1 GCA_900551775.1 uncultured Eubacterium sp.
GGAAAGCCGATGCCATGGCGGGGATATCGCCTGCAGTTGCGATAGCAGTATTCGCCATCACTGCTGCAGCGCCCATTTCCATCACCTCACACGCCTGAGACGGCTTTCCGATTCCCGCATCTACGATGACAGGCAGATCAATTTCATCAATCAAAATCTGCAAGAAATCCTTTGTCGCCAGCCCTTTGTTAGAACCGATTGGCGCCGCTAGAGGCATGACTGCCGCAGCCCCCGCATTGACCAGATCCCTTGCCGTATATAAATCCGGATACATATAGGGCAGTATGACGAACCCCTCTTTCGCCAGAATCTCTGTCGCCTTAACGGTTTCCACATTATCTGGCAGCAGATATTTGCTGTCCTTCATGATCTCTATTTTAACAAAATCGCCGCAGCCCAGTTCTCTGGACATCCTGGCAATCCTGACGGCTTCTTCTGCGTTTCTGGCACCAGAGGTGTTTGGCAAAAGAGTTACGTCCTCTGGTATATAGTCGATAATGTTTTCACTTTCTCTAGTATTGGTTCTTCTCACCGCCAATGTAATGATTTCTGCATTGGCCTGCTCCACTGCCGCTTTAATCAGTTCCATAGAATATTTACCGGAACCCAAAATAAAACGAGAGGAAAACTCTTTTCCTCCTAATATAAATGTGTCTTTTTTCATAATCACTCTTCCTTTCCTATAATCAGTCTCAAGATCATATTTGCCTGATGTGCTGCGCAGATCATGACTCGCGGCGCCATCAAGCCATATCCTTCACAGATTTCCGATACCCCGTCGCCACAGAGATAGTAGCAAGGGGTGATCTTCCTCGTCACGATCTCGTTGCTGTCTCCAAATCCTGCCATTCCCGAAGCACCAATCAGATATTTCCCCGGCAATTCTGTCAGAACACAGTTGGTCAGCATGGCTTTTTCTTCTGCTGCATCAAAGGCTTCGCAGATATAGTCATCCTCGGCTAACAGGGCTTGCGTGTTTTTTTCTGTCAGTCTGACAAAATCTATACGAATTTTGCAGTATGGGGAAAACCGCAAGATTTCATCCCGCAGCGCCTCCGGCTTTGGTCTTCCTAAGTCGCAAAGCGCATATTGCTGCCGATTGAGATTCGACAAGTCTACCCGGTCAAAGTCTATCAGATGCAGCTGTCCAATACCTGCTCTTGCGAGGGCCACAGCAACGACAGAGCCAAGTCCGCCCAGACCGCAGACTGCAACCTTTGCTGCAGACAGTTTATCCTGTACTGCCTTGGTATGGCGCTGCTCCAGAACAGCTTGAAGTTCTTCTTTGGTCACCATCGTCATCAGCCTCCTCCCACAAAACTTACGATCTCTATCTTATCACCATCGCAGAGAACTTTTGTCTCATACTGTGCCTTTGGGACAATCTCTCCGTTGCACTCCACGGCAATCCTTTTGAGAGGATAATTGCATTCTCTCAAGTATTCCATCAGTGTCTTCCCCTGTCCGTCGATCTCTTCACCGTTTATCTTTACCATAAGCCTTCTCTCCTTTCAGGTAACTATCTGTGCAAATCAAAAAAGCCACACAAAGATTCGCACCCATGGTGGTACGCCCCTTCGTGTGGCTTAAAAGTCAACACTCTTTTACTATTCTATAATCCTATGCAGCCAAAGTCAAGTCCTTACCTGCTAGAATCAGCAGCACGATTTGCATTTCTTTAATTTTTCGTCGTGGTCGCTGACGATCTTCTTGAGCACCTCTACGTCCTCACAGACCAGGTCTATCTTGTCTGTCGATAGCTGTGATATCTCTGTGCTGTGCCAAGATAACACGCTTCGATATTGGACAGACCAGGCACAATCCTGGTTTCCTGACAGATTTTTAGCTTCATCAGTTCGCTGTTCATGCGCCTCAGCTCCAGCTTCATCCAATTGATGTCCTTCTCTAAGCTGGCAACGCTCTTCTCCAGATCCGCAACCCTCTTCTCCAAATCGACAAATCTCTTCTCCAGATCCGCAAATCGCTTCTCCAGATTGACAATTCTTTTCTCTAGATCGCCAACTCTGATTTCTAGGTTCGTGATACGGTCTTCCAGGCTCGTGATACGGTCTTCCAGGCTCGTGATACGGTCTTCCAGGCTCGTGATACGGTTTTCCAGGTTCGTCATGCGGTCTTCCAGGCTCGTGATACGGTCTTCCAGGCTCATCATGCGCTCTTCCAGGTTCACCATACGGTCTTCCACTGCATCCAATTTTTTCACGATAGGCTGTAGCTTGATATCCATCATCTGCGAAAGTGCAGACAAATCCTCTTGGGTCAAAGTCATAAACTCCCTCCTTTCCCAATAAGTCATTCTTGCCTTTCTCTGCTCGTCACATCTCTATCTAAGACAAGCATAGCACAGCTGTATGGGGAAAGCTAGTCATTTTTATCCGCTAAAAAGAAGTAATACTATTTTGATTTTCCCCTTACAGTTATTCTC
>URXI01000473.1 GCA_900551775.1 uncultured Eubacterium sp.
TGCCGATCTCGGCAACAATGGAAGGTTTGCCTTTGATAATCATATAGTCACTGAGCGTACCGGCATATGCTGCGTCAGGGCCGGCAGGTTTTCCGCCGTACATGTGGACAAGCCCAAAAGTTTTTGCCATATGGTTGATTCTGCTCAGTAACTCATCGTCAGCGTCTTCGCTGGGTCCCAGTTTGGACAAGACATAATGGATCGCATCTCCATAACCGCCGCCGTGCCAGTCGATCAATGCATCCGCATAATCGCAGAGATGCCAAACCACCGATGCCATCTGCTCCGTCACCCACCCACGGGAATTGCCCGGATACGTTCTGTTCATGTTGTAGCAGTCCTGGGGCGTATTGCGCCAGTCCCACTCAAAAGCCAGTGGATTCTGCATCGGTACTGCGATGATCGTACCTATCAGTTTTTTGATATCCACTTGCTCGATGACCTGACGGATCGCTTCAAATCCCGTCGTGGCATCGCCGTGTGATAAAGCGCTCAGCATCAGGGTCGGCCCCTCCTCACTGCCGTTTACGATGTGCAGAGGCAGTTCCAGTTCTAATCCGCTTGCCAGTTTTGAAACAGGCATGCGGTAAAAGGCGTGTTCCCCAGCTTTTGCCACATAACCATTGATTACTACGTCTCCCATAATTGTTTCCTCCTATAAATGCTTTGCATGTTACTGCTTTCGGTAATTCCTTCATTGGTTTAAAGCTTTAAACTTCCTTTTCATCATTATAAGTCTTTTTATAAGTTTTTACAATATTCTTTTATTTTTGACACTCCTTTCATCCATCTATATTCTTATGAATATTTATAATAAATTCGTTATTTTCGGCAGTAATTTCTAATTTTTATAAAATTATTTGTATATTTATTTATATTTTCGATTTATTTTTTTATATTTTTCAAAATAACCCATAAGAAAAAACTATAATATTACGTTAAAAGATTCTTTACAGCAGGGTCTATTTCCTTAAATTGGAAATCACCTTGTAAAAGAAAGTGCTGTGTGCTACAATGCAAGAAATAAAGCTAAATGAGGTAGATGATATGAATTTTAACACCTTGAGATATGTTGTAGCTGTCGCGAAAGAACGCAGTTTCACCAAGGCTGCCAAGAGCCTTTATGTCTCGCAGCCAACTCTGAGCCAAAACATCCAGGCCTTGGAAACGCAACTGGGCACACCCCTCTTTGATCGAAAAAGTTACCCCATCATGCCCACTTATGCAGGAAAGATGTACATCGAATTCGCCCAACAAGTTCTATTTTCGGAGTCGCAGATCAACCGCAAGATCAACAATACCATTTCCAATCCGCGAATGCGCATTCGCATCGGCATCTCCCCCTCAAAGAGCACGCTGATCATGCCGGAGCTCATCTATTCTATCCTAGAGGAGTTCCCTGACTGCATCATCTCTCTGGAAGACGGCAAGGACGAGCACGGCCTCTTCGCTATGCTGGAAAATAATGAGATTGACGTCATGATCGGCAGCCCCGTTCATAACAACGTCAAATACAAAAGCCAGTTCATTGCAAATGAACTTCTGCTCCTTGCCATTCCAAAGGTCTTTGATTTTCCTGGTAAGGCAGAGGCTCTGGTGCAGAAGGGTTATCCTCGAATCCGCATGAATCAGTTAAAAGAGCTTCCGTTTATCATCCTGCCCCTCAGCACCTTTCTGGGAGAAACGCTGCGCCTTCTCTGCGAAAAAGAGGCCTTTTCTCCCCGCTATTCTATCGAGTGTTCAAACGTACAGACCTCTTATCATCTCGCAAAACAGGGACTGGGTATCGCTTTGATCACAGAACTGATGGCGGTAAAGAACCCTTTTAACGACGACTTAGATTACTACGCCCTGCAGTCAGGCACACCCCAACAAGAAGTCGCCATCATAACCAACGGCGACGGAATCATGACACATCCCGTGCAGCGATTTATAGAATTATTCAGAGAGGGGTTTCAGCACAGTATTAAATAGAAAATTCTGCAAAATAACATTGCAATTGCTATGGTTTTGAATTATCCTATTAGCATGGGCCATTACGGCACCGTAATTCCAAAATTTTGGGGAGGTAGAAAATGAAAAGAACCGCTGAAGATATTATGAAGCTCATAAAAGAAGAGGATATTAAGATGGTGGACTTTAAGATCGTCGATATAAACGGTCAATTCCGTCATGTAACGATTCCTGCATCTCAGTTTACCGTAGACACTATGAAGGACGGCATCGGTTTTGATGCATCTAACTACGGCTATGCCGTCGTTGAAAAAAGCGATATGGTCTTTATTCCGGACCTTTCCACCGCTGTGATGGACCCTTACTGCGAGATTTCCACTTTGTCGATTACTGGCAATGCGATGATCATCGATTATCCTGAGAACCGGCCATTGGATCAATATCCGAGGAACATCGTAAGGGCTGCGGAAAACTATTTGAATGACAG
>URXI01000474.1 GCA_900551775.1 uncultured Eubacterium sp.
GCAAGTGAAGCCCACGCTGACCCCGCACTACTTCCGGCACAACTACGTGACGCTCCTCTACGAAAGCGGCATCGATCCGCTGGTCGCCATGAAGATCGTGGGGCACACCGACTACCAGACGACGGCGAATATCTACACACATCTTAAAGAGGACACACTGCGCCGGGCATCGGTCAATATGGAGAAGGTGTTCGCCAAGAGGTCCGAACAGGACGCACAGTAGAGAAAAAGGCCGTAAGCTGCGGAAAATATCCGCGCTTGCGGCCTTGTTGCTTGCTGAAAACTCGGCGGGTTTTCGTGGATCAAGGAATTGCCGGAAGGCTTTATGGATCTCAGAACGAAAGGATTCACTGGGTCAATGCGGCGGTATAGCCATTTGTTTGATCACCGGTTATGGTAATAAAATAGGATTCCCCCAGATGGGCGTCCCAGGAAACAGAATCCAGATATCGGGTAATCTCTTCAGGATAGATGTTTTCATAGTTGGGATCCACGTATTCTGTTATGATTCGAAACTGGATCGACAAATCTACGGTATCGGAGGGATTGTTTAATGCCTGCATCAAAAATAAAGAATTCATGAATATTAGTAGCGATGAGATATTTAATATCATTGTTCTTGTTTAATGCCTGCTGATTCCATACCACGATGAGTTCTTCATTGCGCTTGAGCAATGATCGATCTGCATTGGATATACCGCCGCTGTATTCGTGACCGTTTGCGCAATAATCATAGATCAACAGGCCCACGTCCTCTTCTGTATCCAGCTGTATGTGCAGCGTGATTTCATCGTCGGCGGGTACAGATTCGCTCGAAATGGTTTGACTGTATATTGCTATGGAACCCAACGCCAATGCGACGATTGCCGCAATCGCAGCGCCGATTTTTTTCATTTTGAATCATCCTTTTGCCTGCCAGCCTGAAACTGCCAGTTTCATTTTTTGAATGGCGGTGTGGCCGGAAGTATTTTATTCTTTCTTTCGCGTCATAAAAATTCCAATGCCTGCGCAAATGAGGACGATTGGCGCTACTCTGACGAACAGCCACTCCAATGCATGGAACCCTACTCCAAGGACGGCGGTTTCTGGTTCGCCGTAATCCCACCCCAGGTAAGGGCTTTTGATCAGGAAAAGGAGTACAAAAATCGCTACTATGACGGCGCATAATGCGACAAGTGACCAATGGAGGATTCTTCTTCGGGTGGTTTTCCTTCGCGCAAGCTGCAGGTTTATCACTTCCAGCTTTTCGCCAATTGCCTTTAGGGCATCGGGCTCTGCCTCAACAACCGTTTCTCCCAGCAACGTGCCAACGGGCGTTTCAAGGACTTCCGATATTGCAACCAACATATCGGAATCGGGAACGGACAGCCCTTGTTCCCATTTTGAAACGGTCTGTCGCACGACGTTCAGCTTAACGGCCAACTCTTGTTGCGAGAGCCCCTTGGATTTTCGAAGCGCTTTAATATTTTCGTTGAGCATAGTGATCGCCTCCTTTTCTCTCCGCTGCTGACACTATTATAGACAGAACAGTCCGTTGCCACAAGCAACGCGCATTAACATGCGGGAAATGGGGGAGCATTGCCGTGCGCAACGCGTTTCAACATACAGCAAATGGAATAACGTACACAAAAAGCTGTGGTAAAGGGATCTAAGTACCTCTGCCGCACGGCAGTTTTCTTATTTAGACCGTCATATTCCTCAAACATCTGCCTATGACTGCTCCTGATCGAAAGGGGAGAGCAACCCAGACACCCGAATACATTCATCCACCTTTATCAGTTGTCATCCGATTGCAGCCGAAAGGGGGATTGTCCGCTTGTGTCCGGATTGACCAAAAAAGCGGAACAAAAAATCCGGACTCGCTTTCACAAATCCGGATTTTAGTGTGTCTGCACTCATAAAATGATACAAGTAACGATTTCACGGTACCAGAAGTCAAACAGTAAGACCTTCCGTTGCTTCTCCGGCAGGGAGCAGAGTGCTTTATATATAGTTTCGCTGTGAACCACGCAGGATAGCTCGTCCGCATAAAGCACAAAATGGTCGGACGGATACCTGTCGTCGTGGCTTAAAGTATCAAGAAAATAGTCTACCGGTTCGTCGGAGTAGTGTCTCTCCGCGTTGGCCTTTGCCCGTTTGAGATTTCTGCTGAAATTCCGGGCCACCGTCTTGGTGAAGGAATCCACCATGGCAACGATCCGTTTTTCGTATTCAGAGGGAGACATCATGCCGCATCCCTCCTTTTTGCAGATTTGAGCTGGTTCTTTTTTCGCCTCCTCACATAACCAGAACACATCTCAGGGCTGCAAACCGGAAAGTTTTTGAAAAATATTTTGAGAAAAATTTTTGAATGGGTGAGTCTATCTAAATGCTGGTTAGGAGCTGCACATATATTTTCTTTCTTAAACAAAAGGGGCCAATCC
>URXI01000475.1 GCA_900551775.1 uncultured Eubacterium sp.
GAAGAAAAAAAGTAAACTTGCGTCAGATCCCTCACTTTTTCTGGGAGAATATAAAAATAGAGGCTATGGCAGGCTTCAGGTGTGCCAGCTGGAGGACAGGCTGCAGATCAAATATGGCGGCTGGAATTATCCCCTCACTCACAGTTATGGAAATACCTATTTGCTGGACATCGGCAGGCCAAACAGACCGCTTCTGACCAGAGCTGAATTTTGCCCAGAAAGAGGGGTAAAGGTCGGGTTTGAAGTGAATTTGGAAGAACCGATAGAGTTTTTGATGGAGAGGAAGAGATAAATGTATGATGTACTAATTAAAAATGGGATGGTAATCGACGGCACCGGTGCAGCGGCAAAGCCACTGGATGTGGCATGTAAAGATGGACGAGTTTACATGCTGGAACCTGGAAGCTGTTTTTCGGCAAGGGAAATCATCGATGCTGCCGGACTGTGGGTTTCTCCCGGCTTCATTGATACCCATTCTCACGGAGATTTCCCTTATGGCGTTTCCTGCAATTCCCTCGCGAAAGTTTCCCAAGGGATTACCACCCATCTGGGCGGGCAGTGCGGCCTGTCGGCCTTTCCACTTTGCAGGGAGCGGATAGAAGAGGTGGCAGATGCCATCGGCCTTTCCCGCTATCCTGAGCGGCCATTGTGTGAGCATACCACCTTTGCCCGGTATCGGGATTATATGAAAACAATTTCTGCAGCGGAACATATCGGATTTTTTCTCGGCCATGAAACTCTGCGCCAATCTGCCATGGGAGCTGTGCAGAGAGTGCCGTCCCAGGATGAAATGAATGATATGACAGAGATGCTGGAGGAGGCACTCTTGAACGGAGCCTTTGGCATGAGCACAGGACTGGCCTATCCGCCGGGAGCCTATGCAGAGAAAAAAGAACTATATCAGCTCTGTAAGGTTTTGAAAAAACACGACGGGATATATGCGACTCATATGCGGGATGAGGGAAGACACATCATAGATTCTGTCAAGGAAGTTATCTGGCTTGGTAAAGAGACGGGCTGCCGGGTGCACATTTCCCATTTGAAAGTCTGCGGCCTAAAAAACTTCGGTCTTTCTCAGGTAATTTTTGAACTGTTGGATCAGGCAGAACGCGACGGCGTGCGGATTTCAGTGGACGCTTATCCTTACACCATGTCGGGTACCCAGTTGATCTTCTGTCTGCCGCCGGATTTGATGGAAGGCGGTATAGACAAGGCTTTGGAGCTGATCAGAACAGACAAAGGTCGCGAAACTGCACGGCAGCGGTTATTGCATGACGATAGCTTCGACAATATCTATCAGTCCTGTGGCAGTTTTGAAAAGATGATTGTGGCCGCCTGCACCGTGACAAAGGACGCCGTGGGAGAATCGGTTGCCCAATGGGGAAGAAACCACGGTTATGAGGCATTTGAGGCTTTCTTTGCGCTTCTTCTGCAAAACAGAGGGGAAGTAGGCGCCATGTTCGAAGAAATCGGTGAAGAGGATATGCGAAGAATTTTACAGAATTCCAGGGTGATGCTCGGAAGCGACGGGGCAATCGACAAGCTCTCTGACGGCGGTCATCCTCGCACCTTTGGAACCTTCCCCAGAGCCATTGCGTTATTTACGAGAGATGAAAAACTGGTATCCCTTGAGGAGATGATCCGCCGCATGACCTCTCTGCCTGCAAAGACCTTTCAGATTGAAGGAAAAGGGATTCTTGCCGATGGAATGGATGCCGATATCACCATCTTTGATCCGAAAGAGATACGGGATCAGGCGACGATTTTGGAGCCGGTCAAGATCAGCAAGGGCATTGACACTGTACTGGCAGGCGGAAAAATTGTATTTCGTCATGGTGCCTTGACAGGAGAAACACCTGGGACTGTAATCACGAAAGGGAAAAGGAGCAGCCAACATGAGTAAGATCTTTATCTGTGCAGACATCGAAGGTACTGCAAACATTCAAAATCCTTTAGAGCTGCGGAAAAGCGAACCTCTGTATCATAGATATTTTGCAGAGCAGATGACGCGGGAAATCTCTGCCGCCTGCCGAGGCGCCAGGGAAGCGGGAGCAGAGACGATTTTAATCAAGGACTCTCACGGGGCGGGGGATAATCTTCTGCCAGATCAACTGCCGGAAGATACTGAACTGATCAGAGGGTGGGGGCTTCATCCTTACCACATGATGTTTGGAATTGAGGCGGACTTTGACGGCGTCTTCCTGACCGGCTGTCACAGTGCAGGCGGCACGGATTCCAGCCCACTGGCCCATACCAACAATTCAAAAAACTGCTGGGTGAAAATCAACGGGGAAATCGCAGGAGAAGCTTATATCAACAGCCTGACGGCAGCCTATGTGGGCGTTCCGACCCTGCTCATTACGGGTGATGCAGGGATCTGTAAATTTATGAACGAAAAAATACC
>URXI01000476.1 GCA_900551775.1 uncultured Eubacterium sp.
GTGAGCGCGACGGATGCTATGAGATCCGCGCGGAGGTCTTTGGCAGGGGCATTGAAATGTGGCTGAGAAGCCAGGGGAACTATATTCAGAAAATTTGACAGGGGGGGAAAGGAAATGCAGCCATATGCAGCAAGAGTGGACAAGGATTTTGTACCAGACTATCACGGCAACATTTTTGATGACATCTTCGAGCAATATGAGCGAGTGATTATTGAGAGCCTGATTACATCCTTTGGCTTAGATTTTATTGTGAAAGATCAATACGGCGGAGATGTCGATACGATCCTCAATGTGAGAAAGATCGGGGAAGATCCCGCTATGGGTTATAAGTCCCAGGCAAACAAAGAGGCATATCAAAGTCGTGGGGAATACGATTATGCTGCATACCATGGGCAGCACGAAAATTATGCAGGACTCCGCCGTGAATCAAAGAAAGAGTTTCAAGCTTCCGGAAAACCGATTGACGATGCCTATGCGGGCGGAAAGCTATATTTTTACTCGAGAGGTGCGGCCAAAGGAAATGCCGATAAACAGGCATCCATCGACCACATTTTAACTGCGCACACGATCCACAATGATCCAGGCCGTGTGCTTGCCGGGCTAAGCGGAGAGGATCTTGCAAATTCAAAAGATAATCTTGTATTTACCAGTTCTAGGCTAAACTCTTCCATGGGAGCGACCAAAAATGAGCACGGCGAAGTCGTCGAAATCCCTGAATATATCCGACTACATCCTGAACTCCCTGAGCAGACCAAATCAAATATGATGCGCCAATATAATGCGGCAAAAGCATCCTATGAAGCGAAGCTCCGGACGGCTTACTATACAAGCCCTCGCTTCGCAAAGGATCTCGGACTGGCTGCCGTAAATGTCGGCATTCGTATGGGCGTGCGACAGGTGTTTGGCTTCATTTTTGCCGAGGTATGGTTTTCAGTCAAAGCGGAATTGCAAAAAACAGAAGATCCCTTTTCATTTGAAAAACTCTATACCTCCATTGGAAAAGGAGTTGAGCGTGGAATTTCCAACGCAAAGGTCAAATACAAGGAGCTGATCGGGAAATTTGGAGAGGGCATCACAGCCGGAGCGTTGTCCAGCCTTACCACAACGCTTTGCAACATCTTTTTTACAACGGCCAAACACACAGTGCGGATCATTCGCCAGACCTGGGCTTCTATGGTTCAGGCAACCGAAATCATTCTGTTTAATCCGGATGATCTGCTGTTTGGCGACAGGCTCTGCGCTGCTACAAAAATTTTGGCGGTCGGTGGAAGCGTGGTAGTTGGTACCACAGTCAGCGAACTGATTGCCAAAACCCCAGTCGGAATGATCCCTGTTGTCGGAGAGATTGTCCAGACGTTCTGCGGAACACTTGTCTCTGGTATTATGAGCTGTACACTCCTTTGCTTTATTGATAGAAGCCAGATGGTGCGGCAGCTCATTGAAAAATTTAATCAAGTCCCAACTATGAGCACCAACACGCACTATTTCCGTGAGCAAGCAAAACTCTTTGAGGCCTATGCCGCTGAACTGCAAAAAATCGACAGCCAGCGATTTTCAGAAGAGACGGCAGTTTATCAGAGCATCGCAAATGAGATCGACCATGTGGGGACAGAGCAGCAACTCAATACTGTACTCCGAGAGACCTTCCAAAAATATCATATCCCGCTTCCCTGGGAAGGCGATTTTGATATCTTCATGAGAGACAAGAGCCAACATCTTGTTTACGAATGAGCAATCGCCATGTTCAAGTGCGACTGCTGCGGAGCCTGCTGCCGGCATCTGAACCTGTCAGCCTTGTATGCAGAACTGGATCGGGGCGACGGCACCTGCAAATATTTGTCTGGAAACCTGTGCAGCATTTATGAAAAACGCCCTCTGCTGTGTAGGGTGGATGAGAGTTACCAGAAATTCTTTAGGGAAGTGATGTCTATCGATACATATTATCGCCTGAACTACGAGGCCTGTCAGACACTAAAGAATTTAGAAAAATAGGAGGATGTACTTATGCCATTACCCGCAATTTTAGGAGCTGCCGCCGCGATCGCCGGTGCGACTGGCGTGGGAAGCGCCATCCATGGTGGGGTCAAGATGAAGAAGGCCAACGACACCATGAAGAAGGCCCAGACAGAGCACCAGGAAAATATTGCCCGGTTTGAGCAGCAAAACAAGGACACCACTGAAGCCATGGATCGGCTGGGCAAACAGGAACTGGAAATTTTGCAGAGCTTTGAAAAGTTTTCTTCGATCTTCGAACGCATTCAGAATAAGCCTGAATTCAAGGCCTACCGGAGAGGGGACGTAGAAATCCCCTCCTATAACCCGGAGGATTTGAAAGAGGTCTCTGTGGGAGCCGGTGTCCTTCTCGGCGGCTTGGGCGGTGCGGCCCTGGGCACTGCCG
>URXI01000477.1 GCA_900551775.1 uncultured Eubacterium sp.
CAACATCATAATAGTCCTCGGTGTACTTGATCTTGCTATAATCAAAAGATGCTTGCAGCTTTTTGATGTATACCCACGGCTGTTCCATAGGCGTCAATTTCATTTTCTCAGCAAGCTCTGATAGCGTTCTTTGCTGATCCTGCGTTGGAGGGTTGTCCTGCAAAAAGGCTTCAAACTGGGCTTTATCCCACATCCACGCCTGTTCCAGCGCTGCCGAATCACTGCAAGCAAGGAGCAACCTCAGAAAGTCTTCAAAATCGTTTGCCAGCGGATGAACAAAATCCGGAGCCGAGTTCATGGGACTGACGGAAAATACCATACCGCCAAAGTCTCGAACAAAGCAGAAGTGGATGCCGTCCACACCCGCCCAGCCAAAAATAGATGCACCTTTTGGCGTGCAAAAGTATGGGTTGTTATCTTCACGACACTCCACTCCTACGGAAGAGAGGTCAATACCACTTCGCAAAAATTTCTGAAACACTTTATCCATAGACCTTATGCTCCTATTAAACTTTGGTCGAAGGCAAACAGAGCCTCGTTGATCTCAAAGACATTATAGTTCCCATGCTCCACGAAATACTCCACGATGATGTCAAACTTGTTGGAGTGGGAGAGCGCAAAGCCAGCCTTCATGAGCATATCCTTCATTTCAACAAGCGGCAGCTCAAGGGCAATGGCAAACGCAATGACCGTGGGCTTGGAAGGCTTATAAGACTTGTCCGAGCGGATCTTCGAGAAGAGCTTCCGGTCAATATTTGCCTTCTTGTAGCACTGTGCGTCCGTCATGCCGCGTTCATCAATCTTCCGCAGCAGCATCTCCGAAAAGCTCTCATCGATCTGTCCCAGTGCGTCATCAAGGGTTGCCGCCTTTTTGGGGGCAGCCGCCGCAGAGACGGGAGGCATGAGCTGTTCGATTGCCTCTTCACAAACGGATGCCTCGCAAGGCATGGGTTCTTCCTTCCGGAAGGCGTTCATCCTGCGCAGACGCTCGGAACGATTATCAGTATGCTCGTCCACATAGCGGTCATCTATGTATGAAGCAATGTCGGCAAACAGCTTGCCGCTGATCTGATAGGCTTTGCGGTCGAAAATGACGATGTACACCGTCATTTCGTTTTCAAGAAGAAAGTCGCTAATGGTGTCAATCGCCGTTTTGAGAGCCTGATCCTTCGGATAGCCGAAAATGCCGGAGGAAATCAGAGGGAACGCAACCGATTCGCAGCCGTATTCTTTCGCCAGCATGAGCGAAGTCCGATAGCAGGAGATCAGCAGTTCGCGCTCACCATGCCGCCCGTCATACCAGCGCGGACCGACAGCATGAATGACATATTTGCAGGGCAGCTTATAGCCCTTCGTGATTTTTGCGCTCCCGGTTTTGCAGCCGTGGAGCGTTTCACATTCCACCAGCAGCTCCGGTCCTGCGGCACGATGAATGCAGCCGTCCACACCGCCGCCACCCAGCAGCGACTCGTTGGCAGCATTGACGATGGCGTCCACCTTCATTTTTGTGATGTCATTTCTGACGATTTGAAGCGGCATGATCAAGCCCTCCCATTCGGTTACTTCGCGCCGGTCAGCAGCTTGTCCAGCGGGATTCTTTCCGGGTATTTTCCCTCGGTCAGAATGTCATATAAATACCTGTTATCCAGAATCATATCATCCCGGATAAGCTGCCAGTTTGCCTTTTTCCTGAAAAACACCTTGAAGATCAGGAAGTTCATGATCGCCCCAATTACCGGCGTGGTCATGCCGAAAGCCTCGGTGTGAGAGAAATGGCATCCGGTTTTGGTTCTTTTCCCTTCAAAGGTGATGAACGCCGTTTTCTTGTCGCTCCGGAATACAATGCGGAAGTGGTTCTCATCCTGTTCGCATTCCGTAATTGTGCCGGTCACATCGTAGTCCAGCCCCATGACGATCTCGCGGAAGCGGATCTTGCTTCCTGCGTTATAGTTTCCGTTATAGAGATTGCATTCGATGTGGTAGGGACTCCATTTCACAAACTCTTCCTCAAAGTTAGCAGTCCATGCCTTTAATTTTTCATAGGAAGCCGGAATCTCTATCTGCTCGGTAAGTACAACCAATGTTCTATTTCTCCTGTCAAAGCTGTCACCCCAAAATGATCTTTCTAAGTCTTTCTAAATCGTCCTCATCTGGATGGGAAAGCGCACGGTCAAAGTTATCGATCAACGCATCAATATTTGCCGGATGCTCCGGCTGTGCCTTCATTTTCATATAGCGATCCCGTACAGACTGCGGCATTTTACCCTGACACATATATTCTCCGACCACAGTATTGCTTGGGTCAACAGACTGCTTAACGTGATCGAGGATCTTCTGGAAATATGCCGCACTGCCGCCGAAGCCCGCCGTCCCGAACAGAAAA
>URXI01000478.1 GCA_900551775.1 uncultured Eubacterium sp.
CCGCCGCTTTGGAATATGTGCTGCAGCTCTGCGCGTCTTTTGGCTTTCGAACAAAAAATGCCGACGGACTTTACGGTTATGCTGAGATCGGGTCTGGCGAGGAACTGATCGGCATCCTCTGTCACCTGGACGTGGTGCCGGCAGGGGAAGGCTGGGATTATCCGCCTTTTGCAGGCACCTTGGCCGGTGACCGCCTCTATGGGCGGGGCGGCCATCGCCAGCATCTTTGCCATGAAAGAGCTGCTTGCCAGTGGCCGGCCACTTTCCAAGCGCATCAGGATCATCTTTGGCCAGACAGAAGAAAACGGCCAGTGGACCGACATGGAAAGTTATAAGCAGCATGAGGAACTGCCTTCTTACGGGTTTACTCCCGATGGCGATTTCCCGGCGATCTATGGGGAAAAAGGTATCATGCTGGTGACTGTCTCTATGGATAAAACGGCCAGCGGATTCTCTGCCATCAAAGGCGGCAGCGCTCCCAACATGGTGCCGGACAGCTGCGCGGCCTCTGTGGATGGTCAAGGTTTTGAGACAAAGGGAAAATCTAGTCACGGCAGCGCGCCGTGGACGGGTGACAATGCGATTACGAAGATGATGGAGCGCCTTTGCAATGACGGCTTTGACGTGCCTTTTGCCCGCATGTACATGGACAAGATCGGCAGATGTTTTCACGGTGAGAAGATGCACTGTGTCTTTGAGGATGAAGAGAGCGGAAAGTTATCCATGAACGCCGGTATGATCAAAGAGCAGGACGATCAAGACCTGGATATCCGCTATCCTGTGACTTATCAGTGGGAGGAAATCATGGCCGTCATTGAAGAGGAATTTTCCCCTTACGGAGTGGAGACGCGGCTGATCCATCGACAGGACCCTGTCTATATGGATAAGGACGGACCTGTCATGGGGCGTCTTTTGGAAGCTTATAGATCGGTGACAGGCGATTTATCAGAACCCCTCGTCATCGGCGGCGGAACCTACGCCCGTTCCATGGACAATATCATCGCCTTTGGCCCTAACATCCCGGGACATCCCAATACGGAGCATGAAAAGAACGAGTACATATTGATTGATGATTTGAAAACCATTGAAGAGGTATATAGAAGGGCGCTGGAGGCTCTTGCTTATGAACAAATCTTATGATTTTACTGAAGGGGCGCTTTTGCGCCCCTTGCTGTTTTTCTCCCTGCCGATTATGGGTGCAGTATTGCTGCAGTCTCTGTATGGTGCGGTGGATACCTTGATCGTGGGCCGTTTTGGCGATGCATCTTCTGTATCGGCAGTGGCAACAGGCAGCCAGATCATGCAGACGGTCAATGGCATCGTGACAGGCATGACCATGGGAACGACGGTTGCGATAGGGCAGAAAATCGGCGAAAAGGATGATGATGGCGCTGGCAGAACTGTCGGCGCAACGCTATGGATCTTTGTCTTTATTGCCATTGCAATAACCGTTTTGCTGTTTGGATTTGCCCGCCCATTGGCGGCACTGCTCCACACACCGGCAGAGTCCTTTGAGAAGACGGTTTCTTATGTAAACATCTGTGCTCTGGGGGCCGTGTTTACGACAGCATATAATGTGATCAGCGGGATCATGCGCGGCATTGGCAATGCAACGCTGCCTTTGATATTTGTCTCTATTGCATGTATCACAAATATTCTGGGGGATCTGCTGCTGGTGGGACTGCTGGGCATGGATGCTTCCGGCGCTGCCATCGCCACAGTTTCGGCGCAGGGACTCAGCGCTCTTTTATCGTTGTTGATTATTGGAAAGCAGGGTCTGCCCTTTGCTTTTTCCCTTCGCAGCCTCCACTTTGATCGCCACGCCGCGGGACAGATTCTGTGTCTGGGCACGCCTATTGCTGCCCAGGATGCTTTGAGCAATTTGTCTTTTCTGATCATTACAGCCATTATCAACAGTCTGGGTGTGGTGTATTCAGCCAGCATCGGCGTGGGAGAGCGGATCACCTTTTTTGCTAATCTGCTGCCCATGACTTTTATATCTTCCATGTCAGCTGTCACCGCACAGAATATAGGCGCGGGAAAACATGATCGGGCGGTAAAAGCATTGCGCAGCGCTGCCCTGGTATGCCTTGGCATCAGCTTGCTGATGTCCTGCACGTTGTTGTTTTTTGGAGATGTCTTGTCAGGGCTATTCACAAGTGATGAGGCGGTCATTTCCGGCAGCGCTCTCTATCTGAAAGCCTATGCCCTCGATTGTCCCATCGTTGCCGTGTTGTTCTGTTTCATCGGCTATTTTAACGGCTGCGGCAAAACTTTCTTTGTCATGGTGCAGGGACTGACATCGGCCTTTCTGGTGCGGATTCCAGTGTCCTACCTGGTCAGCCAGCTGCCGGAGATGAACATGTTTCAGATCGGCTTGG
>URXI01000479.1 GCA_900551775.1 uncultured Eubacterium sp.
AATTCAAAACCTCGGCGGCAATGTTGAGTTCATACGCGCCGCCGTCCTTCCTCTGCCAGACCTTGGCCGTGGTGCAATGGCCGTAGGTCCCCGGCTTGCTCTGCACCGTAATAATGG
The DNA here is from genome assembly GCA_900551775.1 of uncultured Eubacterium sp. GTDB lineage: Bacteria > Bacillota > Clostridia > Peptostreptococcales > Anaerovoracaceae > Senimuribacter. The sequence continues at coordinate 118 of URXI01000479.1, forward strand.
GGACGGGTAACGGCTCTCCGGCAAAGAAATCCGCGTTAAGCGCGTTATAGATGTGTTCCAACTGACTGACGGCCCGGCTCATTTTGGTGGTCTGTTTCATAGCAGGTTCCTCCCATCGTGAAAAGTAGGTGTAGCAAACTCGCTCGCGAGTTCGCTTGATTACCCACCAGCATAGGCCCTCATGGTGTCAAGGATGGGCTTTGCCCACTTGCGAAAAAACGGCATCCGCCGAAGCTGTTTTTTCTGTCCTTGATTCCATGAGGGCCTGAGCTATTCCACCATCAGAAGCTTATCCTCCATTTTGGTTCGCCGTGCTTCAAGTATTTAAGCTCATCTTTGATTTGATCCAATAGAGCTTGCTCTGCCACTTCGCTGGCGGGTAACTGCATTTGTATTTCTGAAAAGCCCCTTACATCGGCCTCTATCATATCATTCATGTTAAGAATCACGCCTTTGTCACTGATAATGTATGTCTGGGTCCTATCGATCTTTAGATGTAGATATGCGTCGATCAACTGCAATACCTTGTCACCTGTAAACACTTTGCTGGTTACACTTGCTAATGCATCCTCTACTCCGCTGTTAATATCCTCTTGGAATTCTTGATAGGAGCGTACAAGCTCTTCATCTGTCTGTTCAGGTGTTTCCGGTGGCCCCTCCTCCGCCATTTGCTGTTCCCACGCCATATATTCTTCATCCAGAGGATGTAGTGCTTCAAACTCCTTCATGGAATGATTATCCGCCAGTTCCTCCAACAACTGATTGACGGTCTGCGTCATGGTTAGATTTCCCGCTCCAGCATACTTGTGAAGTTGTTCGATGGCTTTTGAGGAAAGTCCGGTATATTCAGATATTTTCCGTACATCGGCAGTACTGACACCATCAAAACGTAATTCTTGCACATTAGTAAAGCCCAGCAGATAATCCACGGAAATGTTGAAATGGTATGCAATTTGCGCAACAATATCCAGCCTTTTTGATTTGTTCTGACTGGATATGTAGGAATGGAAGGTTTTTTCGTTTACGCCTGCTTCCATTGCAAGCTCCTTGTGGGTACACCCGTATTTCTTGCCCACCGGTTTGCCGTCTGCTGATAATTGGCTGTTCTGGAATCTGCGTTCCTCGATAATGTCCTTAAATGTGTCTTTGAAACGGTTCGCAAATGTTTCATCAATCTTTTCCTTGCTGATAGTCCCTTGCGCCATATTCAGAACCCCTCTTCTTGTTTGTAAAATCTATAATATCGGATTTTTTATTGCTCGTCTATAACTTTGGATATTTTAAGCAAAAAGTACGCCAGAATTGTTTTTTTGTGGTATAATCCAGACAATCACGAAAGCTTTCTGACAAAAAACAAACCGTGACGTACCGGCCATACGCCGCGAGATTGGGGTTAATCATGAAAAAGAAAATATCGAATACTACTGCACGAATTATTGCGGACAACGCCGCTGACCTCCGCTATCAAAAGAGATGGTCCCAGGCGAAGGCCGCAGAGGCAGCGGGCATCTCTGTACGCACTTATATTGCACTGGAATTGTGCGAAACAGTCCCCAAGCTTGAGACAGTTGTCAGCGTTGCACGCGGGTATGAAGTGACAGTTTCCGAACTGATCGGGGAGGTCCCTCGTTTCGGAAATGCGCAATCCAGTCTACATGAACTCAACGAGGGTGTGCGCACTCTAAACAGCTATCTTAAGAAGTTTGATTCGGAGGCGGCATAACTAACTACTGCAGTGCGTTGCAGATTCCGCAGGATTCTCTGTGATGTGGCGCGTGGTGTTCTAGTCGAAGACGGTCTATACTATAAGCATCGGGGGTCAAGCAATAGCCCCCGATGCGGTGGCCGCCGTAGCACATCCCGTGTACCTTGAAAATTATAGTTAAAAAAGGAGGTTTAACTATGAAAGTTAAACTGCTCGGTAAATCCCACCGTGATGGCATTAGCGCCAAGACCGGAAAACCCTATAATATCAACTCTCTGCACTGTGTGGGCAGCGCCCGCAACGTGGAGGGACAGGCCGTGATGCGCGGAGCATCCCTATGAGGAGCTGAAAATCGGCGGTGAGTATGTGGTGGAGTACGACGCTACCGGGGCACTGGTGGATTTTGCTCCCGCCCCCTCCACTGGCACACCCAACGCTGGTGGTGGCCGCTAATTACCCGGTTGCCTGTCGGAGCAGAGGGGGGATTCCCCCCTCTATTCCGGCTGGGCAATGAAGGTGACACCACATGAGCGCAGAAGTCTCAAAATCCTGGTTT
>URXI01000480.1 GCA_900551775.1 uncultured Eubacterium sp.
GGTCAAGGTGGGAGAGGAGAGAGCCAACGCCCTCTACAGGAGCGACCACGAGAACTTCATCAGGAAGTCCCACAAGAATCCGGTCATCAAAGAGTTATACAAAGAGTATCTGGGCGAGCCGGGCAGTGAAAAAGCACATAAGCTGCTCCATACCCATTACCATCCTAGAGGCTAAATGACAGATAGACAAAAATGCGGCAGGCCGGCAAAGGTCCAGCCGCATTTTGCTTACGGCAGGATAAACCGGGGCTCCATCTCATCTGTCAGCAGTAGGCAGTTACGCAGAAGCAAGAAAAAACGGCGGATATGCGTAACCGGCCGTCTATCACCAGACTGACTTGACCGCGCATGCCAGCGCCAGTATAATATGAGTAAGCAAATCTACAGTTATTTGGGAGGAGAAATCATGTCTGATAAAAAGAGCGTGCCGTTTTGCACCTGCGATGATCACCAGTGTCCCTTTAACCCTGTCAATCACGACCAGGGCTGCACGCCGTGTATCGCGAAGAACCTAAAGGCGGGAGAGACACCGAGCTGTTTCTTCAATAAGCTGGATCCCGAGAAGAAGGAGGAACGTGGCGATTACTTACATAAAGACTTTGCCAGAATCGTCATGAAATTGAATGAAGATTGAACAGCTGCAGCAGCTTTTGAAGATTGTGGAAGAGGGGAGCATCAATGAAGCCGCCAAAGCGCTGTATATCGCCCGTTCCTCTCTGAGCACCTCGATGAAGAGTTTAGAGAGCGAGCTGGGGGCGCCGATTTTCAGTCGAAACAGCAAAGGAGTGTGTCTGACCGACTTTGGGGTTGATGTCTACAATCAGGCCAAAGACATCTGTTCCAAAATCGATTTCATACAGAGCGTTCCCCATGAGGAGAATCGGATGAACCTTTCTCTGTCAAGCATGTATTGTTCTCTGGCAAATGATGCCTTTGTGGAACTTTATCAGCGGCATTTCCAGGATAACTTTACTGGCAGTATCGAAGAGTGTACGCTGAATGAAGTCCTTCGTCAGGTTCATTCCGGCCTCAGTGAAATTGGCATCGTCACTCTTTTTTCGGATAGCGAAGCGGTGGCGCAGAAAAAAATCGTAGAGAATGACCTGGAATTTCACAAGATGATTGACCGGCAGCTTCACGCCATCATCGGACCGAAGAATCCTCTTTACGAGCAGGGGCGAACATCAGTCTGTCTGGAGGAACTGAAGGATTTTCCGTATATCGTTAATTATGCGTCGCCTTCGGACTACTCTTGGGAACGGACCCTGGACGGGCGCAAACGGAAGCGGGCGGAGATTCAGGTCAGCGATCTGGGCTGTGCTCTGAGGCTTATAAATGCTACTGATGCCATCATGATCGACACCTATGACAAGGATACCTATGCTGAGCTCTATGCGTCTAATGGCTGCAAATTTATTCCGCTGGAGGATTCACCTCTGGCTTGCAAGCTGGGCTGGGTCAAGAGTAAAAGTAAAAATCTGTCCATGATCGCGGAAGAATTCATCGAGATCATAATGCAAAAAGCAGAAAAATCAATAGAAACAAACGGCGAATCAATAAAATAACATGAGTACGCAGGAAACTGCCGCACAGACCTTTGATCTGGCGGCGTTTTTTTGTGTTCTAAAATTACGCCCTATCTTGTACGTAATCCGGAATGACCACGGGGAGAAAAATTGTGCTACTATAAATACAAAATAAACCTTTGGAGGACAAGAACATATTGATTCTGACAGCCATGCGTAAACAGCCTTGATTTATCAACTGAAGGTAATCTCTCAAATGAGAAAGGGAAGGTACGAAAATGAAAAAGAATAGCACATCGAACGTTATCAAGTTCGCCGGCGCCTACATCGCCTATATCATAGGATCCGGATTTGCAACCGGGCAGGAGATCATACAGTTTTATACTTCATATGGATGGGTCAGCATCATCGGGATTCTAATCAGTATGTTTCTCTTCGCGTGGGTTGGAAGAACAGTCATGGTAAACGGATTTCATCATAAGAGTGAGAAGAGCGGAAATGAATACCAGACTTATTGCGGCAAGTATCTGGGCAAATTCTACGAGGTCTTTGTACCGTTCTTCCTGTTCTGTGTCGTTGTCATTATGATTTCCGGTGCAGGTGCGACCCTGAACGAATACTACGGACTTAACTATTATGTGGGCAGCCTGCTGATGGCGGTGCTGATCTATGCGGCCTACGTATTCGGACTGAAAGGTGTTGTCAATGTGATCGGCTTTATCGGGCCGGTCATCATCGTCTTTACGCTGGGAGTCGGACTGTTCACATTGTTTAAAAACGGTCTGAACCTTGTTCCAGATGCAGCAGCACAGGCGCAGCTGGCAGA
>URXI01000481.1 GCA_900551775.1 uncultured Eubacterium sp.
CGGCTGGGAAAAAGAAGAATATGAAGCGGTTTTTCAAAATCGACCGGATCTCTACTACGCGCAGGATCCTGAGAGATGGGAGCAGCTGGTCGCTACGGTTACGACAGCTCTGGCTAATCAGGAGAGCGGGTACAAGATGGTTGCGCCCATGCGCAAAAAGAATGGTGATTCCGTCTGGGTGCAGCTTTCTACCGCATTTGCAGATGAATATGTAGACGGTTACCGGGTCGCGTATACGGTCATGACAAACATCGACGATGTGGTCAGGGTAGAGAAAGAGAAGTCTATCGCTTATGAAAGTCTGCCGGGCTTTGTAGCTAAATATCACATCGGCAGAGACTTCAGACTTACTTTACTGGACAGCAATTCCCGGTTCAAGTCGTATTTTGGAGAGCAGCCTGTCAGTAGTGCGGAAGGAACTCTGCATAAGAAAAATATAGAGAGGAATTGGAAGGTATTTGAGGAACACAGAGAAGATATCTTATCGGGCAGATCGACGCAGTTCGTACTGCAGGTGGAAGATTTCAACGGACGGAACCTCTGGCTGCAGGTCAGTGCGACCTGCATCGAGTGGCAGGAAGGCTGTCCTGTTTATCTTGCTATTTTCATAGATATCACCGATGTGACAGAATTGCGGGAGATGCAGAAAAAGCTGACAGAACAGACGGCAGCGTTGCAGAATGCTTTGGAGACAGCAGAACAGGCCAATCGGGCAAAATCCGATTTTCTCTCTCGAATGAGTCACGATATCAGAACGCCGATGAATGCGATTATGGGTATGACTTCCATCGCCTCCTCCCATTTAGACAATCCTGAAAGAATGAAAGACTGCCTGGAAAAAATATCTGTCTCTTCTAAGTTATTGCTGAACCTGATCAATGAAGTGCTGGATATGTCCAAAATAGAGAGCGGGCATATGGTATTGGCAGAGGAAGAGGTAAGCCTGGCTGAATTAGTCCATGGGGTCGTTACCATGGTACAGCCGCAGATATCGGCACAGCGGCTTTCATTCAATGCACATATCAATGATCTTTCTCACGAGACGGTAATCAGTGACATGCAGCGGCTGCAGCAACTGCTTCTGAATTTGTTGTCCAACGCCGTAAAGTATACGCCGGAGAATGGAAGTATCACCTTAGATATCAATGAAGTCTCTTCCCCATGTTTGGGGACCGCTTGCTATGAATTTGTCGTGGCAGATACGGGAATTGGCATGCAGCCGGATTTTTTGCTTAAGGTGTTTGAGCCTTTTGAACGGGCAAACGATGAAAAAATAAAAATGTCGCAGGGAACGGGATTAGGTCTGTCTATCTGCAAGAGCATTGCAGAGCTGATGGATGGAACCATCGAGGTAGAGAGCGAGTATGGTAAGGGCAGCCGCTTCACTGTGAGGATTCAATTGAGAACACAGGAAGAGCCTATCAGGTATGAGAACCTGGCAGGACTGCCCGTATTAGTGGTAGATGACGATGAACTCATATGTCAGAGTACCTGCATGAGGCTTCTGGATTTGGGGATGAAAGCAGAGTGGTCGCTGCGAGGGGAAGAGGCCGTAAAAAAGGTTATGGCTGCCCATCACAGTGGAAAGGACTATTTTGCTGTGATTGTCGACCTAAAGATGCCGGGCATGGACGGCATGGAAACTACGCGTAAAATCAGAGAGGCGGTGGGCTATGATCTGCCGATTATCATGATTTCAGCCTATGACTTATCTGACCGAATGGATACAGCCACCAGTGCCGGTGCCAACGGATTTATTACCAAACCGCTGTTCCGCTCCCGGTTGATTTACAAACTCAGCCAGTTCATCGACTCTGACGTAAAACAGGATAAAATAGAGCCAAGGCCTCTTGAGAAGCGCCCATATGTGGGGAAACACATCTTATTGGCAGAAGACAACGAATTGAATCGGGAGATTGCCGTAGAACTGATTTCGTCTACGGGGGCATCGGTTGAATCAGCAAAGGATGGCAGCGTCGCTTTGGATATGGTCAAAACCTCATCGGATGGATATTTTGATCTGATCTTCATGGATATGCAGATGCCGGTTATGGATGGATGCGCTTCAGCGAGGGCAATCAGAGATCTGCCGCGCAGGGACGTTAAGTCCATGCCGATCGTTGCGATGACAGCCAACGCATTTGCTGATGACAGACAGAAGACACGTGATGCCGGGATGAACGAACATCTGGCTAAGCCGGTGGATTTGGATCAGCTGTATCAAGTATTGCAAAAGTGGCTGTCAAAGGAATAAAGGACGAATATGCGGGTTCGAATCCCCATGATTTAAATACAAAGGGGTTGTTGCACTAAGACCGAGTAATCCATGGATCAGATCAAACGGCGCAA
>URXI01000482.1 GCA_900551775.1 uncultured Eubacterium sp.
TATCTCTTTCACAGGCGTTCCCCCCTCTGTGCCTGAATCAGGTTCTTATAGAAATCCACCGCCCCTGGCAGACAGTTGTGTTCTATGTTCTCATTCAGCCCGTGCATGCCCTGCATCTGCTCCGGTCCGTAGATGACCGGCGCGAAACGAATACAGCTCGGACAGATCTCCTGATAATAGTAGGCATCTGTCGCGCCGGTCATGACGTAAGGACTTACAGCAAGTCCCGGGAAGGTCTCGTCGATGACCCGTTCCACCTGGGTAAATGCCTCCCCTCTGATGTCCACCGGCTTCGAATAATCGTTGGCGCTGATGACTTCCATTTCAAGACCGTGCTTGTCTGCCAGCCTGTGCAGGATGGACAAACTTTCTTCCATGCCCTGATGGGGAATGAAGCGTAAGTTCACGCCCAGGGTGGCTTCCTGGGGCAGCACGTTGTAGGCGTCCGATCCCGACTGCATGGTAAAAGCGATGGTAGTCTGCAGCATTGCCCCTGCCTGGGCGCTGATGGAACCGAGAACTGGCTTCATCAAAGGTCCAAAGAGCCAGAGATTTCCCATGACCAGCTTCAGGCCAAAAGGCGCATAGGGCGAAAGCCTTTTGAACATGGCTGAAACCTCCGGCAGGAATTTGCGCCGGAAGGGTTTGTGTTTTTCGATATCTGTCACAAAAGCAGCCAGACGTTCCACCGGTGTGTGCTTCGGAGGCGCTGCCGCATGACCGCCGTTGCTTTTGGCTGTCAGCTTAACATCCGCCTTCCCTTTTTCAAAGACCCCCACCATGGCGTAGTTGCCTTTGATGCCGCCGATTGGTTCTGAAATAATACCGCCGCCTTCGTCGCAGACAAGAAACAATTCTGCACCGCGTCGTTTCAGTTCCTCTACGATTTTCGGTGCGCCGTCCCCGCTCCACTCCTCCGTGCAGGAGGAGGCGAGATAGACATCGCTGGCCGGTATATAACCCTCAGCCAGCAGCTCTTCTGCCGCCTGAAAGAAGGCCATCAGAGAAGCTTTGGTATCCGACGTGCCTCTGCCCCAGACTTTTCCGTCAGCAATTTCCCCGGAAAACGGCGGATAGATCCACTCCCCTTCGGCAGGCACCACATCCTGGTGGCTCATGAGCAGAATGGGTTTTTCACTGTTCTGTCCTTTCCAGTAATAGAGCAGATTTCCGTCGATGACCGTGCGCTGAAGCTTTTCGTGTACCAGCGGAAACTGCTCTTCCAGCACTTTGTGAAAGGCTGTAAACGGAGCCCGTTCTGTCATGTCCTGATAGGAGGTGGTGTCGCACTGCACCATCTTCGACAGCTTTTCGGCCAGCATCATGGATATTTCGTCGTCAGCAGGCGCAGTATAGGTAGACGCTTTCTTCGGCGTCAGCAGCGTCCGCACCAAAGCGATCAGCAAAAGCGCGATGACCGCGGCAGGTATCAGCAAGAGATACTTCATTTTTTACACGCCCCTTTCTTGTAGAAAAAATATGCTGCGGCAATGGCAATGGCTCCCGACGGTATAATCATAAAGCTGGTGGAACCTGTAAGTGACGGCACCAGAATAAAGAGCAGCCCCATGACCACCAGGGGAGCGGCGGCGATTTTCATATTTCCCCGGAAATATTTATAAGCCATAGCGCCGAAAAGAGCCGGCACCACGTTTTCAAAGGCAGGCTGCAATGCAGGGCTCTGCAGGATTGGCTGCAGCGGAACCAGAAGCAGCACTCCTAACGCCAGTACGAGAATGGTCACCAGGGAAGAGGTCGCAATAGAAAGCGTGGAGATAATCTCATTCTCCGGCGTTCCCGTTTTTGCTCCCACGATATCTCTCGCGTTGACCGCGCAAGGTATTTTCATGTTAATCAGGTTTCCCGTGATGAATGCCAGATAACCGCCGCCTGCGCCCAGCATGGGCGTGTAGATCAGAAACTCTACCACGCTGCTCACCGTCCAAACCAGACCGACAGATAGGAATGCTTTTGCCACTGCGCCCAGATCAGGCGATGCGCCGAGAACCATCCCCATCAAAAACGGCGCGCCTACCAACATGACCAGAACGATAACTGAACTGATGCGTCCGATGGTGTGGGTGCGGGAATTATATTGTTCAAAAGAATTGCGTTCCATTTTGTTCTTCTCCTCTCTATATAAACAGCTTGACGACCACGGCTGCAGCCATGCCGATGAGCATACTGCAAGCGATAGAAAAGCTCTCGACCCATGCCATATTCTTTTTCTCCGCCAGATAGACAAAGCCTGCCATGATGCAGCCGGAAACTGCTACGACGATCAGCGGCAGGAAACTGCCAGAGAAAGAAAACATGCCGTTGCCGGAAACAAAGCCTCCGATGT
>URXI01000483.1 GCA_900551775.1 uncultured Eubacterium sp.
TCTACCAAAGACTTTATCGCCCCGGACAGTTTCCAGTTTAAGAATGGCCAGTATTTCAAAATCGGCAAGACCTACGGTGCGGTGAGCTTTCTGCAAATCCTCGCGCCGGAACTCACCGACCGTATGCTGGCGGATTTCCTTGACCTGGAGAGCAGCCTTGTGGTGACGCTCCATATCCAGTCCATCGACCAGAGCGCGGCCATTAAAACCATCAAGCGCAAGCTCACCGACCTGGATCGTATGAAGATCGAGGAGCAGAAAAAAGCAGTAAGAAGCGGGTATGACATGGATATTATCCCCTCCGACCTTGCTACCTATGGAAATGAGGCAAAAACGCTGTTAGAGGACTTGCAGAGCCGCAATGAGCGCATGTTTTTAGTGACGGTTTTGATTATGAACACGGCGGAAAAGCGGCAAAAGCTGGAGAACAATGTATTTCAGTGCGCCGGTATCGCACAAAAATATAACTGCGCCCTGCGTCGTCTGGACTACCAGCAGGAACAGGGCTTTTTGTCCTCTCTCCCCCTGGGTGTCAAACAGATTGAGATTGAACGGGGGCTGACGACCAGCAGTACGGCTATCTTTGTGCCGTTTACCACACAGGAACTTTTTCAGGTGGGAGAAGCATTATACTACGGTGTCAACGCTCTTTCCAGCAACTTGATTATGTGCGACAGAAAGAAACTTAAAAACCCCAACGGCCTGATACTTGGAACTCCTGGCGCGGGCAAGTCATTCAGCGCAAAAAGAGAAATCACCAACGCTTTCCTGATTACCACAGACGATATTGCCATTATCGACCCGGAATCGGAATATTCTCCCCTTGTAACGGCGCTTGGCGGTCAGGTCATTAAGGTGTCGCCCACCTCCAGCCAATTCATAAACCCTATGGATATTAACCTCAATTACAGTGAGGACGACGACCCGCTGATTCTCAAAAGCGACTTCATTTTGTCGCTGATGGAATTGATGATGGGCAAAGTGGAGGCGGACGAAAAGAGTATCATTGACCAATGCCTGCGCCGCGTCTATCACCGCTTTTTTGATGACCCCGTACCGGAGAAAATGCCAATCTTACAGGATTTGTACGAAGAAATTGAAAAATACGGCAGTGACCGAGCACGGCATATCGTGGACTGCATGGGGATATACGTCACAGGCTCCCTTAACGTATTCAATCACCGCACCAACGTGGACATTGAATCCCGCGTGGTCTGCTACGACATCAAAGAGCTTGGAAAGCAGCTCAAAAAGCTCGGCATGTTGGTGGTGCAGGATCAGGTTTGGGGGCGCGTAACGGTCAACCGGGAAGCCCATAAATCCACGCGGCTCTACGTTGATGAATTCCATCTTTTGTTAAAAGAAGAACAGACAGCCGCCTCTTCCATTGAGATATGGAAGCGTTTCAGGAAATGGGGCGGAATCCCAACAGGTAGGAGTGCCTTGTCACAATATGCTGCCTAAATGACAAGGAGTGCCGTCCCGGTTGAAGCCGACAAGTAGAACCGGGATTATCAACGCGGAAGAAACGGAAAGGGGCTGGCAGCCCTAATCCGAGTGGAAAGCCGGGGGTAACGCTCCGGCCACACGCAACGCATAGGGGTTGAAACTTTGCATATGCGAAGAATATAACACCCCCACGAGGCCGCGTTACCAGTCGGCACGGTATAACCGTGGTAAAAAGATATGCTAAGCCAGGCCGGAATTGACCGGCCAATGAAAACGGGGGAAACCCCTGGAGCGAGAGATAAAAAGCTCTCGGATAATAACAAACTGATTACTCAAAATGTGAAAGATTTGCTTTCCAGCCGCGAAATTGAGAACATATTTGAAAATTCTGATTTCATCTACATGCTCAATCAGGCGGCGGGCGACAGGGCGATTTTAGCCAAACAACTGAACATTTCCCCTCACCAGCTTTCGTATGTGACGAACTCCAATGCCGGTGAGGGGCTTCTTTTTTATGGGAATGTGATTATCCCCTTTGTCGATCACTTCCCCAAAGATACACAGCTCTATAAATTGCTGACCACCCGCCCGGAGGACTTGGCGGAATAAGGAGGTGTAAACCATGAATCTGAGTGATATTGTAGGAAATACCGACCGTCAGCAGATATTTGATACGGTCTTAGAGGAAGCCTGCCGCCAGTGGTGCGCATTTTTTCCCGACACGCCGGAACGCATGGACGGTGAGGGGTTTGCAAACTTTTTTTATGAAATCTTTGAACAAAAGGAAGCGGAATATTATCACGAGGCGGTAGAATCCGAAATGACCTCCGCTGAAAAAACCGAAGCCCAGGCCGCACCGCCAAAGGAAGCAGACCGGCCAGCACAGGAGGAG
>URXI01000484.1 GCA_900551775.1 uncultured Eubacterium sp.
AGTTAATTACTCTCTAACAACTACACTTTTATGGTACTAAATAAAACTGGCAAAGCTGCAAATGGAAAAAGAGCTAATCGCCCAGCAAAACGAATACTATGCAAAACAATTTGCCATACAGCAAGCTTCAGCTTCCTACATAAAAAAAGTCCGCCACGATATGGCCAACCATCTAACCGCCCTAAATTCCCTATTCGAGAGCGGTCAAACCGAGGAAGGCAGAGCTTATCTGGAAAAAGCAATGCAGAGTCTGAAACCTGCTGCGCAGATTGCACATACGGGGAATCCTGTCCTCGACGGACTCCTCAACAGCAAGCTGCAGGACTGCCAGAAGCGGGGAATCGACCTGGTTTTTGACGCTGCAATACCCATAAATCTGGACTTTGACACCTTTGATCTGACCGTGGTGCTGGGGAACCTGCTGGATAACGCCCTAGAGGCCGTGAGCAAGGACACCTGCACTGACAAACAATTACAGGTGCTGCTGGGTCTCAAGCACAATTGTCTGACCATAAGAATCAAGAACACCTACGACGGCAGGCTGCAGTCCACTCAAGGCCGCTTGCTGACCACCAAGAAAAACACCCATGTCCACGGCATCGGGCTGAAAAACGTGGAAACGATAACAGCGAACCACGATGGCATCTTTGATGTCACCTATGATTCGCTGTGGTTTACTGTATCCGTCGTTCTGCCTCTTGCGCACACGCCGACAGACGGTTAATTTTTGATGATCTTTAGGAAGTCCTCTCCCGTGGCAATTTTCAGGCAGTAGGTCTTGCAGTATTCTTTCATGGCGTCGAAGAAGACTTCTTCACCCATGGATTTTTTCAGCTCATAGAGGAACAATGCTCCGTTGTTGTAATCCCCTCGTTTCTCATCATACCAATCATAAGGCTTATTAATGACGCGTTCCTTCTCGTAAGAAGCCACCGGAAGATATGCATTTATTTTCGCCCCCTGAATCTGGCAAACGCCTCAGCCGCATCTTCCACATTGCCACACATATCCTCGTAACCTTTTTGCAGTTTTGCATGAAGGTCTTCATCGCTCATCATATCGGCATTAACAGATAACGGTGCTTTCGGCAAAGTAACTGGAAATGGGATACCCCCCGTCATTAAAATTTGTTTCAAATAAATATCGATTGCAGTTGACATGGGCATTCCCAGTTGAGACAGCACGTCTTCTGCCTGCTTTTTTACTACTGGATTAACTCTCAGATTCAATGTCGTTGTTTTTTCCATATTCTCACCTCCGTTTACTATATCGTAACGCAAACTACGTTACATTTCAATAGCATCTCCATTTATTTCCCATGTATATTTTTCTTATATCTCACTCATATTAATCATATCTTTATTAATTAAGTGAGGGCACGAATTATGAGTGAACGTCAAGGCCTGGGCCTTTTTAAATTAACCTGCTTTGCCATAGGTACAACCCTGGCAAGCGGGGTTTTCAGCAGCTTTGCCGACATGGCAAACAATGGGGCGGGCACACTGGCCGTACTCATCGGCTGGGCCATCGCCGGCGTCGGCATGTACTGCCTGGCTATGTGCTTCAATAGATTGAGCATTGTAAAGCCAAATTTAAAAAGCGGTATCTTCGCCTACGCCAAAGAGGGTTTTGGTGAATATATCGGTTTCAACGCCGCCTGGGGATATTGGATCAGTGCCATCCTCTCCCAGGTGTCCTTTGCTACATTATTATTTGCGGCTCTGGGGCAATTCATGCCTGTGTTCGGCGATGGAAACAACCTGGCCTCCGTCATCGGCGCTTCTATTCTGATCTGGGCGTTCACCATTTTGATCATGGGCGGCGTGCAGGAGGCGGTTACCATAAATGCCGTTATCGTCATCGCCAAAATCGTGCCGATCATTGCATTTATCATCTTTATTATATTTTTAGGCGCTTTCGACTTCGACATCTTTCTTGACAATTTCCTCGGGCAAGACACCGGTCTTTCCCTGGGCAAGCAGGTCCTCGAAACGACCTATACGACAGTGTGGATCTTTACGGGTATTGAAGGCGCCGTAGTGATCTCCGGCAGAGCAAAGAACACTGCCGTGGCTGGCAAGGCAACGGAGTTATCGTTCCTCTGTCTGCTGGTGCTCTACGTGCTGATATCCGTGCTCAGCATGGGTGTCATGCCGAGAAGTGAGCTGGCGGCACTGGGAAATCCCGCTATGGCAACTTTACTGGCAAGCGTCGTCGGTCCCTGGGGCGCTACGCTGATCAACATCGGCGTCATTATTTCCATCGCAGGCGCCATGTTCTCTTATACCATTGTCACGGCGGACAGCGCCTACGCCCCGGCTCTCCATGGCTGTTTT
>URXI01000485.1 GCA_900551775.1 uncultured Eubacterium sp.
ACTTTGCCAAATCCTCCTTGAACAAAACGTCCTGTGGCGATTTGAAGCCGCTAATCACGGTCAGCCCCCTCGTCTCTGAGGGATTCTCATAAAAGTGTTCGATGACGCCTCTCACGGGAGAAAGACCCGTGCCGCCAGCAACGATGACCAGCTCGCCGCCCCGAAAGTCAGACACGTCAAAGCCGTTACCGTAAGGCCCCCGCAGGAACAGCCTATCACCGATATACTGTTCAAACACTTCTCCCGTGACTTTGCCTACCTTTCTGATCGTAAAGTCGATGGTGCCCTCCCCGATCCCACTGACAGAAATCGGCGCTTCACCGTATTTGGGAAGAGAAACTTCGAAAAACTGTCCCGGCCGTACCGGTCCGTCATAGTCAAAGGTAAAGGTATATTCGATATCCGTATGCTTCTTGATCTTCTTGATTTCAGAGAGAAAAGGGATATATTCATTCTTGTTCATCTGTTTCCACCTCCGTCATAGCCTGGCTCAATTTGTTCACTGCTCCCGAAAAAGAGATGTATTCCGGGCAGATATCGTCGCACCTGCCGCAGCCGACGCACATGTGATAACCAAAGCGCTGCTTGTAGTCCAGGACTTTATGCAATACCTTGAAACGCATGCGGTCGCCGTTCTTTGCCCGATAGCAGCCGCCGCCCGCCACGTCAGTAAAGCCGTCCACCATACAGGAGGCCTGCACCCTGCGCCGTTCTCCGACTTTTCCGTTATCGGTATAAAAGAGATCCTGCATGGTAAAGCAAGTGCAGGTCGGACAGGCAAAATTGCACCTTCCGCAGTTGATGCATCTGCTGTCATATTCCCGCCACATCTCCGATTCAGAAACCTTGGCAGACAGATTCTCCGGAACCTTCACCTCGACCGGATTTTCTGCAACATGAGACGGTTCATAAGCTCTCTCTGTACCTCTACTCGCAAAGAGGTCCTGCCATTCTTCCAGTTTGCAGTCCACCAGGTAGCCGCCCTCGCCCGGCTCCACGGCAAGATCGTAATCGCCGCTTTCATTGGTTCCCATGGAAGTGCAGAAACAGTTCTCAAAGGACGCTTTGCAGCCCATGAGCACAAATTTCACCCTTTCGCGGAGCCTTTTGTAATAGTAATCCTCAAAACCGTTATAAAGGTAAATGTCGTCCATACGCTTGACGGCGTGAAGGTCGCAGCTGCGCAGGAAGATCACGCCGCCCTTCTCCTTTGGATCAGCCTCTTTGACTTCCTTCTCTGTAAAATAGAACAGGGTTTCTGAGAGTGGCAGCAAAATCTCTTTGTAAGAGTAGTCCGATTTCTCATCAAATACCACTTCTTCGATGCTCTTGATTTTGCCGTACCTGATGCAGTCCGTATCAGAAAACGGATTGCCGCCAGCCATGCGGACCGGTGCGTAGATATCGCAGTCCTGAGACAGCTTTGCCAGGCACGCGTCAAAAGCTTCTTTTGATAACTTGTATCCCATCATTACACCTCTCTTTTCTTTGCCATCATGAAATAGGGAATTGCCAGGAAAAGAATTGCGCCGGTCATATTCCCCAGGGTGACGACGAGTAAATTGTAGAAATATCCCCCAAGGGTCACCGCCGCGCCGCAAGGCGAGAGCAACGAGATTGTCAGCAACGTCATGTTGGCGACGCTGTGCTCAAACCCACAGGTGATAAATGCAAAGAGACACCAGAAAATCATGATCAATTTTCCGCTCTCCGTCTTGCAGCGGAAGCCGCACCACACCGCCAGGCAGACCAAAATGTTGCAGAGCACGCCCCGCAAGAAAAGCGGCAGTACCGGCAGCGTCATCTTCGCTAGTGCGCCGCCAGCGATAAACTCGCCCACCGGTCCTTCTGCGAAGCCCGCGCCAGTGAACAGCAAAGCCAGTATGATGGAACCGACTAAATTGCCGACCCAGCATAAAGTCCACAGCCTGACTGCTTCGCCGATTCTCACCTGTTTTTCTAAGATACCGATTGTCATGACCAGATTGTTTCCCGTAAAAAGCTCTGCTCCTGCGATAACCACCAGGCTGAGGGCGATGCCAAAGGATACGCCCATGATGATTTTCGTATAAGGCGCTCCGTCAAGCAGCCCGCCGATGGTGAAAATGAGCAAGATGCCGAATCCGATGAACATCCCTGCCAAGACAGACGCCAGCAGATAACCCAGAGGGCTCTTCTTCAGGAACTCGATTTTCGCTTTTGCAGCATTTCCAATTGCGATGATTTCTTCTCTGTACATACGTTTTCCTCCTTATGCTTTGTTTGTATTTTAACAAACAAAAAAGGGCCTTTATGTTGCACTGGCAACATA
>URXI01000486.1 GCA_900551775.1 uncultured Eubacterium sp.
TCGCGACGCCCTTGTCGTTCAGTTTATTGATTATAAGTGATTATAAAGCAGTATTGACCTTCAGTTTACCATCTTTCAGGCTCTTGATCTGCACATCCAATTCTGCTCTGATGTCTTCTGGAACCAATATTTCCTGATCTTTGTCACCATAGACAACGTCTACATATCCGCCGTCCATACCTGCATCAAATACTTTTGCGCCAGGGAAGGATTCTGGATCTTCTGCATAATCCTTAACAATGTCAACGATAGATTTGCCCACCTGCTTAACCATGGAGCAGAGAATGTCATCAGCATATTTTTTCAGCGTGATTCTCTGATCCTGGTCAACGCCGATGCACTTGATGCCCAACTCTTTTGCCTTCATGATAGCGCCGTTACCAGAACCGCCAGCAGCACAGAAGATGATGTCTGCACCCTGAGATGCCAATGTCTGTCCAGATTCAGCACCTAAGTTAGTATCCGTCCAGTCGCCGGTAAAGCTCTTAACAACCTTTACAGATTTACCTTTATCTTCACCTGCAGCCTTAGCACCCTGTTCAAAACCTACGCGGAAGTCGTTAATTACAGGAATGTTCTCTCCGCCGATGAATCCGACTACGTTGCTCTTTGTCATCTTGCCAGCAACCCATCCCACCAGATAGGAACCTTCGTTTTGCTTATAGGATACGCAAGTTAAATTTGGATGATCTTCTAAATCGTCTGCAACGATGTCACACCATACGAATTTAACATCTGGATAATCGTCTGCTACCTTACCAATCATGTCCAATTCAGAACCGACACCAATTACAATATTAGCATCGTCTGCAGCACTTCTCAAATTCTGCTCATATAAGTTGGAATCTTCTTTGCATTCTACTGTTGTTGCATCAAATCCTTCTTCTTTCAACTGGTCGATGCCTGCTTTTGCAGAATCGTTAAAAGACTGGTCACCTAATTTTGTTGAAATGACGCATCTGATCTTGAGATCTTTTCCAGCGTCTCCGCCAGCTTCCTTGTCGTCTCCCCCGCAGCTTGCCATAAACAGTGACATTGAAAGCACCATTACAGCAACCAGGGTCAATGAAATAAATTTCTTCATTTTCATCCTCCGTAAAATCATAATAGCTATAAAATATCTTTACACAGATTTTATCACATTGTCATTTTATTATCAACACAATTCAGGTAAATTATTCAAATGTTCTAATAACTCCTTCGAACCCATAATCCAGGCAATCCAAGTCGTGGCAATCACTTGAGAGGATGATCGGGCACTGCAGGCGATCGATTTCTTCCAGCAGAAAATCCGCTGGGTAAGGCTTTGTCCGGTGACCTCTCGCCATGGCGCCGGTATTGATTTCGAAAATCGGCTTACTGCGAGCCGCCTCTCTCAGCGCCGCAAGCGCCGCCGTCCTGTACCACGGTGCATTTTCGTCAAAATACTTGTACCCTTCGTTGAACTTGGTGATCAGGTCAAAGTGGCCGACGATGTCAGCCCTGGTCTTTTCCACTACATCAGCCAAAGTTCCGTAATAGCTTTCCACATAGCTGCGGAAATCTCCGCTAAAATACTGCTCAACAATGGCGGCAGTGATTTCTTCCGTATAGTCCACGGGCAGGTACCTGTCCCCTGCTTTGACATAGTGCAGCGACCCGATGACATAGTCATAGGGGTAGTCGTCTCCGTCGCCAAAATAGTCTCGCTCGATGCCCAGATAGATATCGATCTGCCCTTTATATTTCTCTTTCAGCGCCAGGACCTCCCCGCGGTACTTTTCCGTGTCAGCAGGGCTCATGCAGAAGTCCGTATCAAAAGAGGAATACTCGTGACCGGAAAATCCCAGAGCACGAAAGCCCAGGGCGATGGCGCGCTGCACCAAAGCCTCCGGGCTGTCTTTTCCGTCGCAGTAATAAGTATGGGTATGCAGGTTCACATCTCCCTTTGGATTTAGTAATATCATTTTGTCATTTTCTCCTGTTTCACTTTGTGGTCGATGATGTGGCGGCTTTCCAGCTCTCCCATCACATCATCCACGCTGATGCCCATTTCCACCATCAGCACCATTACATGATACATCAGGTCAGCAATTTCGTAAACAGTTTCTTCCTGGTCGCCCGCCTTGGCAGCGATGATGACTTCTGTGGATTCCTCCCCGATTTTCTTGAGGATCTTATCCATGCCCTTCTCGAAAAGATAGGTCGTGTAGGAGCCTTCCGGCATTTCCGCCTTTCTGCCTTCCAGCATCTTGTAAAGTGACTTTACACTGAAATCCGACGGCGCATCCCCCATGACCGGGTAGTTGAAGCAGGAATCCGTGCC
>URXI01000487.1 GCA_900551775.1 uncultured Eubacterium sp.
GAAGATCTTGCAGTGGAATGTAAACGTTCGGCGGATGCATTAAGAGCAGAGCGTGAGCGCATAGCTGCAGAGAAAGCCGAATTGTTAGCTTTGTCCGAAAAAGAGCTGATGGTTCAAACTGTTATGGCATTGGGAGGATATGGAAGCCGCTTGGATCGGATTGAAGAACAAAGAGAAAGCTTGCTTCAAGAGATTAAGACAGAAACAATGCGTATCTTAAGCGAAGAGAGCGCCAATTTGTTAAATGCTCTTCATGAAGATATAAATGCTTTGCAAAAGACTGTATCAGCACTAAAACATGAAATTTGTGAGGTTGGAAAATCGACGACAGAGGCTATTGAGGACTTACACACAACCTATGATGATTCAGATTTAATGTCAGAAATAGCCCACATAGCCTCTTCGGTTAGCTCTCTAACTTCGGATGTTGGAGAGATAAAGGGAAGTATTGAATCGGTAACTTCGGATATTAGTACCATACACTGGGATGTTTCGGATATAAAATCTGGAATTCATGATTAGTAAAGAGCGATGCGGGATATGGAGGAACTTTTTTATGGATAAGCTAACCATGCATACCCCCAACCTGGCGGATGAAAACTATGCAAAGCTGGCCGCGCTGTTTCCCAATGCGGTGACGGAGGCCATTGACCCGGAGACGGGCGAAGTGGTGCGCGCCATTGACAAGGACGTGCTCATGCAGGAAATCAACACCCATGTGGTGGAGGGCCGGGAGGAACGCTATCAGTTTACCTGGCCGGACAAGCGCAAGGCCGTACTGGCGGCCAACGCCCCCATCAGCGCCGCCCTGCGCCCCGTGCGGGCGGACAGCGTGGGCAAGGACGGCACGCCTGGCGGCTGGGACAGCGAGAATCTCTACATTGAGGGTAATAATATAACCGTGTTAAAGCTTCTTCAAGAAACTTATCTGGGGAAAATTAAGATGATCTATATTGATCCACCGTACAATACGGGCAATAATTTGATGTATAAGAACAATTATGCACAGACAACCGCAGAATATATGCAAAATAGTGGTCAAATTGATGACAATGGAAATAATATGGTACTTAATCCTGAAACCAACGGTCGTTTCCATACGGATTGGCTTAATATGATTTTTCCTTGCCTACATATAGCTAGAACATTGTTGACCAGCGATGGAGTATTGGTTTGCGCTATGGATGAAAACGAGATCCATACAACTGCAATGATGCTAAAAGAAATCTTCGGTGAGAGTAATTATGAGATAACATGTGTGACAGTTGTTCATAACCCACGAGGTCAGCAGGGAAAGAATTTCTCTCATACCAATGAATATGCAATATTTGTTTATCCCAAAGCTGAAAAGGTTATAATTGACCGAAAGATAAATGAAGCAGATGTTAATTGGTCACAGTTGCGGAATTGGGGAAGTGAATCGGAACGCACAGATGCAAAAAACTGTTTCTATCCAATATTGGTGAAAGACAAAAAAATAATTGGCTTTGGGGATGTATCTCCAGACAGTTATCATCCAAAGCAAACAGAATATACTGATGGCGTTGCTTATGTTTATCCAATTGATCAGAATGGCATTGAGAGGAAGTGGCGATATGCTCGGCAATCTGTTGAAGATATAAAGGAAATGCTAAGAGCAAAAAAAACTGGCGAAGGTTATGAAATTCAAGTTGGCAAAACATTTGGCTTACAAAAGACCGTATGGGTTGACAAAAGATATGATGCTAATGAATACGGGACAAGAGTGATTGCAGATTTAATTCCTGACAGTGGCTTTACTTTTCCTAAAAGTCTATGGACTGTATATGACACACTTTTTGCAGGTGCTGGAAAAGATAAGGATGCAATTATTCTCGACTTTTTTTCGGGTTCTTCAACAACTGCTCATGCAACTATGCAATTAAACGTTGATGATGGAGGAAACCGAAAATTTATTATGGTACAGATACCAGAAAGCACTGATAAATACATTAACTCGGGCTCAAAATTCAAGAATATCTGCGAAATCGGCAAGGAGCGCATCCGCCGGGCCGGGCGCAAAATCAAGGAAGAAGCTGGGCTGACCGCGCAGGATTTGGATATCGGTTTCCGTGTCCTTCGCCTGGACAGCAGCAACATGCAGGACGTGTACTACAACCCCTCCGCCCTGACCCAGTCCATGCTGGACATGACCACCGACAACATCAAGCCCGACCGCACGCCGGAGGACCTGCTTTTCCAGATCATGCTGGAACTGGGCCAGATCCTCAACCCCGACATGTTCTTCTGGGATACGGTTCCCGAGATGAACGAGTACGTCA
>URXI01000488.1 GCA_900551775.1 uncultured Eubacterium sp.
CATATCCAAGCTCGTCAGAAGCGAGGTCAGGCAGATCCGAAACAGCGACTACGTGCTGGCGGCAAGGACGATGGAGGGCGGATTCTGGTACATTCTGCGCCGCCATCTGCTGCCCAATTTCGTGTCATCTATCATGTTCATGGTGGTGACCAATATCGGCCAGGCCATGATCACAGAATCCACCCTGAGCTTTCTGGGCCTGGGACTGCCTCTTACCACAGTCTCCTGGGGAAGTCTTTTGTCCATGTCCCAGGAGGTGCTGCTGACCAACTGCTGGTGGATCATCATCATTCCCGGGCTGGTGCTGATTACCACATTGGTCTGCATCACGGAAATCGGAGAATATATCAGAAAGAAGAATAACCGTTTATATAGTAATTTGTAACATTTGATTAACTGGAGGAACTTATGAAAAAGAAATTTTTAGTCAGTCTGCTGTGTATTTGCGCCCTGGTTACAGGCCTTCTGCTGACGGGCTGCGGCAGCGGCGAAGGCGGAGAATCAAAGGGGGGGAACACCTTGGTTTATGGCAGCCAGGATTATACCGCCATCAACCCGGCCCTCTATGAACACGGCGAGATCAACGCTTTGCTCTTTGCAGGCCTGACCGCTCACGACGAGGATAACAAGGTGGTCCCTGCCTTGGCGGAGTCGTGGAACTTTGACGAGGGGACGTTGACCTATACCTTTCAGCTGCGGAAAGGATTGACCTTCCACGACGGAGAGGCGCTGACTTCTGCTGACGTAAAATTTACGCTGGAGGCCATTTTGGATGAAGACAACCAGTCTGAAATCATCTCCAATTATACGGATATCGACAAAATAACCTGTCCCGACGACCTGACGGTCAAGATCAAGCTGAAACAGGTCAACGTGGCATTTCCTGACTACATGTCCATCGGCATTCTGCCAAAGCATCTGCTGGAGGGTGAAGATCTTGCAACCTGTGATTTCAACCAGAATCCGGTCGGCGCAGGACCGTACAAGATGAAGGAATGGGATACGGCGCAGAGTATCACCATGGAGAAATTTGACGGTTATTACAACGGTGAGCCCAATATCGGGACTGTCGTCTTCAAGATCGTACCGGACACGGACGCGAAGGCCATGCAGCTAAAATCCGGGGATATCGACATGGCGCAGATTACAGCCAAGACCGCGAAGGATATCGAAGAGACCGGCGATTACAACATCTACAGGATGGATACTGCCGACTACCGCGCCATCGCCTATAATTTTGGCAGCCCGCTGTTCAAGAAGTATCCGGAACTGGCGAATATCCTGAGCTATGCCATCGACAGAGAGACCATCATCAAAAGCGTCCTGCTGGGAGAGGGCCAGGCGGCTTACTCGCCGATTCAGAAGGGCGAATATAACAACGAGAAGATCGAGAAGTTCAGCTATGACCCTAAGGAATGCCAGAAGCTCCTCGAGGAGGACGGCTGGAAAAAGAACAGCGGCGGCTTCTATGAAAAAGACGGCACAGAACTGAAATTCGTCATTTCCGCTATGTCTGACGATCAGGTCAGGGTGGATATGGCAAAGCTGTGTGCAAATCAATTACAAAAAATCGGTGTCAATGCCAGTGCAGAGGCAAAGCCTTCTCTGGACTGGGCAGGACAGGACTGCTGCATCATCGGCTGGGGAAGCCCTTTCGATGCGGACGATCACACCTACAAGGTGTTCTCCACTGACGCAGGCGATAACTATACGGGATATTCCAACGAGAGGATCGATGAGCTGCTGAAAGATGCCAGACACACGGAGGACCAGGCGAAACGGGAGGAACTGTATCAGAAATTCCAGGAAGAGATGACAAAGGCGATGCCGTATACCTTCATCGCTTACGTGGATGCGGATTACGCGATTAAAAAGAACGTCACCGGTATTACAGAGGATACGGTGCTGGGCCATCACGGCGTAGGCGTATTCTGGAATATCGCAGACTGGAAAATAGAAGGGTAATATGGAAACGCTTTTAAAGATCGAAAACTTAAAATTAGCCTTTCACGGCCCTGACGGCAGGGTGCCGGCCGTCAGAGGCGTGGATCTTTCGGTGGATGCGGGGGAGACAGTGGCGCTGGTCGGAGAATCCGGCTGCGGCAAGACCGCCCTCTGCCGCTCGATTTTGATGCTTCACAGCCAGCATGCCGATATCGAAGAGGGAAGAATCTTACTGGCGGGAAAGGATGTGACCGGACTCAGGGAAAAAGAGCTGGAGTCTGTGCGTGGAAAAGATGCCGCCATGGTCTTTCAGGACCCCATGTCCTCTCTCAATCCCACATTCTCTATCGGCAG
>URXI01000489.1 GCA_900551775.1 uncultured Eubacterium sp.
CCGCCGGAGGCGATTTTGACCAGAGGCTTCAGCGGTTCACCTTTGTTGGTAGAGAGCAGGATCTCTACGATATCGTTTCCGTCAGCGCCAATCGCATCAGGCGTCTTGAAATCGATAGATAGCTTTGCTTCGCCAAAGTTCAGATCGTGGAGCTCCTTTTCGATGGATTTTTCCAGGTCTGCGGCGCTTTCTCGTCTCGCCTGTGTCAGCAGGTCAGCCTGCTTTTTCAGTGCGTCCAGGCGTTTTGCCGTCTCTGTCTCGAGAGAAGCCTTGACCTCGTCGTAGTTCTCAATCTGGTTCAACTCTTCGCTGATGCGATCTCGATAAGCGAGAATCTCCTCCACAGTGGAACCATATTTCTTCTTTAGATTGTCGATGAGATCAAGCCTGGAAATGGCCTGATCCAGCTCCTCCGGCGTAAAAGTGATCTTTTCTCTGATATCGCGCAGGGCAGAAGAGATGTCTTCCATGCGATAATACATATCGGCAAATTCTTCCGATAGTGCGGAGACCTCTTTGGAATACTCGGCAATTCCCTGTAATGCGCGCAAACTGCCGCCTAATGCTGACATGGCGCTGGCTTCACCTTCGTTGAGCAGGCCATAAGCCGTTTCAATACCGGCAAAGATCTTCTCGCTGTTCTGCAGAAGGGAAATCCGCTCCGCCAGTTCCTCGTCTTCACCGGGCGTCAAGTCCGCCTTGTCGATCTCGCTTTTTTCAAAGCGGTAGAAGTCCATCTTTTTCAAATTGTCTGCTTCCATGTTCAGCAGCTTGTTTAGTTTTGACTTTACTTCGTGATACTTCTGGTAAGCATCGTCAAAGGCGCTGCGAAGGGGTTTGATCTGATCCCCATGATAGCTGTCCACCAGGCGGATGTGATTTTCTGCATTGAGAAGGGATTGGTTGTCGTACTGTCCGTGGATGTCTGCCAGCCTGTGGCAGGTCTCTGATAACTCGCCCAAGGTGACCAGCTGGCCGTTGAGCTTGCAGAGATTCTTGCCTGCAGCGGAGACCTCTCTGGTGATGACGATCTCTTCGCCGTTCAGCTCTCCCGCCAGCTGTACCACGGCTTTTGTCGCGCCGTGACGGACAAAAGCAGAATCGGCCCTGCTCCCCAGAGCAAGGCTGATGGCTTCGATGACGATGGATTTTCCGCTGCCTGTTTCACCGGTGATGATGTTCAGGCCATCTTCGAAATCGATTTCTGTATTCTCAATAATCGCAAAATTGTTAATGCTGATGTGATTGATCATTGTCCTTTTGACCTCATGATTAACATGTCGTTAAAAATTGCCATAATTTCTTCTACGTGTTCCTCTTTGTCGATGATGAGGAGCAGTGTATTGTCACCTGCCACGGAGCCTACCACGTGAGGAAGTCCAATGCAGTCTACCGCTTCGCCTGCAGCCGGTCCGCAGCCGGATAATGTCTTGATTACAATTAAATTTTGGGCGGATGCAAAGGACGTGATGGTCTCCCTGAAAATTTTGACGAACCGATCGGAAATCGGCGCGTCCTGCCTGGCGCTGACGGCGTATTTGTATTTGCCAGCTGAGGACAGGACCTTGATCAGTTGCAGTTCCTTGATATCTCTGGAAATAGTGGCCTGGGTCACTTCGAAGCCTTCGGCCTTGAGCATGGCGGCAAGCTTGTCCTGGGTCTCTATCTCATTGTTTGCTATAAGTTCCAATATCTTGTTTTGTCTTGAATAGCGCATGATATTCTCCTTTAACCATATAATCAAATCCTAAATTCATGTATGATTATACCATGGTATACATCAAAAAGAAAGAATAAATATTTTTTGAAAGATATAAAAAGCTGTTATTTTAGGCGTATAGCAGATTTTAGCAGCGTCTTTTTAGTGTTGCCATTACCTCTGCATATGATGTATAATTGCATGTAAAATATTACCAAAATATCGTTGGTAAGGCGCCTTTTGTGGACAAACACACGTTCTTGTGGTATACTATAACTTAATTTCATGAAGCCTATTAGTTTATTGCATCATATCATATTTGGGAAAGATATCCGAATTATTTGCGGAAACATTTTTGGAAAGGACATACTTTTTGGACAAATGGGTACTTTGCCTGTAGTGTAGGAAATGTAGCAGAAGAAATGCAAAAAAAGTATATAGAAAGTCAAGGGTAAGAAAGAAGGTGACAGTAAATGTTAAAAGCATATAAATACAGAATATATCCTAATCATGAGCAGAAAGTGCAGATAGCAAAAACATTTGGCTGTTGCCGTTTTGTATATAATCAGACACTTGCATATCGA
>URXI01000490.1 GCA_900551775.1 uncultured Eubacterium sp.
CATCTCTTTAATGATCTGGACATTGCGCAATGCGCTCTCCGCCAACCCTTCGGCAGTGACGCCGCCGTATTTGTCAAGAATGTCTTTTTCCAGAGAGCCGGAGTTCACGCCAATTCTGATAGGAATGCTCCGTTCTTTTGCCGCGTCCACCACGGCTTTGACTCTATCTCTGCTTCCGATGTTGCCGGGGTTGATTCTGATCTTATCCGCCCCCGCTTCGATGGCCGCGATAGCAAGTCGATAGTCAAAATGGATATCCGCAACCAGGGGTGTTTTTACCTTTGGACGTATTTTCTGCAGGGTCCAGGCGCTTTCCATATCCGGAATGGCGATCCTGACGATGTCACAGCCCGCTTTTTCCAGCTGATCGATTTGGGAGAGTAGCGCCGCCTCGTCTCTGGAATCCACGTTGGTCATGGATTGAATAGAGATCGGTGCACCGCCCCCGATCAAAATATTACCGCATTTTACTTGCTTTCTCATGTAAATAACCTCGTTATATCATTCCACGTTGCAAAGACCATCAGTCCCAACAGCAGAACCATGCCTGCAGCGTGAATTTTGCCTTCTAGGTCGTCACTGATCATCTTGCCTGTAATCATCCTGATGAAAACAAAGAGAATCCGCCCGCCGTCCAGAGCCGGTATCGGCAGCAAATTGAGGATTGCCAGGTTCAAACTCATCAGCGCGATCAGATAACCAAAATAAGTGATGCCGTAGTTGGTAGTCTCGTTGACCATGGTCACCATGCCGATGGGTCCTGCAATCTCACTGCTTGGAACGGCTCCGGTGATCAGTTGTTTCAGCATGTCAAACATCATCACGGTCATGTTCCAAGTTGCTTTCGCCCCGTTCTTTGCAGCGGTAAAGACGTTGTGGCTGATTTCCGGCGTGATGCCCACCACGTATCTGCCGTCCTCGCCCTTCTGCGGCGTTGTGTTAAAGGTCAGCTCTCCGCCATCCCTCTCCACTTTGATGGCCAGAGGTTTCTCTGATTTGCCGATGGCTGTGGTCAAATCCTGCCAGGAGGTAATCTCTGTGTTGTCAACTGCGAGAATCTTGTCTCCTGTCTGCAGGCCTGCTTCATAGGCAGGGCTGGCCTCCTGGACTTTGTCGATGGACGTGGTCGCGCTGCCAACATAACCCATGATGATGGACAGCACCAAAATTGCAATGAGAACGTTCATCGCCGCCCCGGCAAGGAGTACAGAAATCTTTGCCCACCAGGGTTTGTTGGAAAAGGCCCGGTCATCATCAGAAGCCTCGTTCTCTGCTTCCATAGCACAATAGCCTCCGATGGGAACCAGTCTGATGGCATACAGGGTTTCTCCCTTTTGCCGCTTATAGATTGCCGGTCCCATGCCGAAAGCAAACTCGTTTACTTTGACTCCCATCCTCTTGGCCGCTATATAGTGACCCAGTTCGTGAGGAAAGATCATTATACAAAATAATATTATAGCAAGTATGGCTGTTTTCATAAATCCCCCTGATCAGATGCTTATTTTGACGCTATGAGTCTCGTCTCGACTCTGGCCTTCTCATCCGCTTCCAAAATATCCTCTAATTTAATATTATATGTAGGTTTGTGCAGATCCAGTATTCTCTGTATGTTATTTTGAATATCGACAAAATTTATTTCACCTGCAAGAAACATTTCCACCAGTACCTCGTTGGCGGCGTTCATGACTACAGGATAAGTTCCTCCCGCCTCCGACGCCTCATAGGCGATCTTTATACATTTAAAGACCTCGGGATCAGGCTTTTCAAAGGTTAGATGGGAAGCTCTGCCGAAAAAGTCTATCCCGTCCCTGGTACTTTTCAGCCTCATGGGATAAGCCATGGCAAAGCTTATAGGAATACGCATATCAGGCGCTCCCATCTGCCCTATCACCGACCCGTCTTCGAATTCTACAGCCGAATGAAGTATACTCTGAGGGTGAACAAGTATCTGTATATCCTTTACATCCACTCCGAACAGCCACTTGGCCTCTATGACTTCAAGTCCCTTATTCATCATGGTCGCCGAATCTATGGTTATCTTCTTTCCCATGCTCCAGTTTGGATGTTTCAGGGCCTGCTTCAGTGTCACTTCTTTGAGCTGCTGCGCCGTAGCCCCTCTGAAAGGTCCTCCGGAAGCCGTCAGCAGTATCTTTCTGATCTTTCTGCCTTCGTTCCCCTCCAGGCTCTGGAATATAGCGCTGTGTTCGCTGTCCACCGGGAGTATACCGACTCCTCTTTCTGCGGCCAGAGGCATTATGACCTCGCCGCCCGCCACCA
>URXI01000491.1 GCA_900551775.1 uncultured Eubacterium sp.
ATAAAATATTTCTTTTTTTCAAATCACCTCTTGACATTTCTTAGCTGGACTTTATGCTGTAACGTCTAAATCGGCTGTAGCAATCACTTTGACCCCTGTGCCAGCGGCATTTTCGAGAATCACGTCACCGCAGGTCATTTTCTCGGTTATCAATATGTTCCGCAGTTCCTCTATAACCTGATCAACGGCATATCTGGGGACTTCCCCATCCGTGCGCACCGGCAGATAAGGGAAATCCGCAAAGGCTGTTTTGACAGTGGTGGTGATGGAGCGAGTGGGATCAGTCAGTTCCCTGCCAGCAAAGGTTTTACCTCTGACACAGCGGTTTCCTGTCACTTCTAATTCCCCAGTCTCTGTCAGCGTGCCATGAAGGCGGCATCCATTGGGACAGACGATGCAGATCAGCTCTTTCTCTATTTTTTTCTGACTCATGTTTCCGCCTCCTCCATGACAAAGTATAAATCATCTCGTAAATCTATTCCAGAAAAGTCGATTTCAATTTTTTCCATCTCTGGCGGCCGCAGCCCGAGGTAAGTTTTTCTAAATATTTCCTCATCGCCTAAAAACACTCTGACTTTGGTATTGCCTCGCGTTGCCCGCGTGCGGAAGAAAAATGGAATCTTTTCTTTTGTGCTTCGATCAACTCTCGAAGGCACAATATAGGCGAAGGCATCGCTGTTTTTTATTGAAACGCAATTAGACGATTCATATGTGGTTCCAGTGCTTTCACTCGTCAGATTATCAGCAGATGACACCATTTTCGCATAGGCTGCAGCCGCTGCCCCTGCCTTCTCGCCGCTCTCTGTCACATAGTCCACGAGATCGTTCACATGCAATGCGTTGCCGCAGCAGAAGACGCCGGGAACGGTGGTCTGCAGATTTTGGTCGCATATCGGACCTTTTGTGCCGGAGGCGATGGCGGCGCCCAGTGTTTCAGCCAGCTCGTTTTCTGGGATCAGACCCACAGACAGGATCAGGGTATCACAGGAAATGTATGCTTCAGTGCCTGGAATAGGCTGCATCTTCTCATCTACCGCACAGACGGTGACGCCTCTCAGCCGCTCACGTCCATGGACTTGGGTTACTGTGCGGGAGAGATGCAGCGGAATATCGAAATCCACCAGGCACTGGTAGATATTTCGCGAAAGACCGCTGGGTTCAGGCTTTGCCTCGTACACGCCGAGAACCTTTGCCCCTTCCAGCGTCAGACGCCTGGCCATGATGAGACCGATATCGCCAGAGCCCAGGATGACGCAGCGCTTCCCCGGCATTTGCCCCAGAATATTGATGAAATACTGTGCAGAGCCCGCGGTTAATATGCCGGCGGGGATCGAAACCTGCTTTGCGGTTCGCTCCCTGCAGCCTGTAGCCAGGACGAGAGCCTTGGAAAATACCCTTTCGTAGCCGCTGCGCTGTGTAAGGGAAAGTACAAAACCACCGCTTACATTGTCTATTTGCGATGCAAAAGTAGAAGTCCTGATTTCCACGGTCGTCCTCTCGATCGTATGGATGAAGCGGCAGGCATATTCGCAGCCTGATAGCTTTTCGCCGAACTGAATCAGCCCGAAGCCGTCGTGTATACACTGCTTGAGCACTCCTCCAAGCCGTTCCTCCCTCTCGATGAGAAGAACGCGTGCGCCCGTCTCGGATGCAGAAATTGCAGCGGCGAGACCTGCCGGCCCTCCGCCGATCACGGTGACATCATAAACATTCATGACTGCCTCCTTTCTCCCCGAAGAGGATTTCACTGCCGGGATACCCCTTGCGGACTTGATCCAGGGGGACTTGCTTTTCCGTTGCGATTAGCCTGATGACTTGCTGTCCGCAAAAACCACCCTGGCACCTGCCCATGCCGGGACGCACCCGTCGTTTAATGCCGTCCACCGTATCACAGGGCAGGCTCCGCCTCATGGCATCTACAATTTCGCCTTTGCTGACTTCCTCACAGCGGCATACGATCTGACCGTAGTCAGCGTTTTGCCTGATCAAAGCGGCTCGCGCATCCTCTGTCAGTTCCTTTGGCTTTACAATCGCCCTGCGATGAGGATTAAATTGCGGATTCTTTTCCACATTCCCGAGAAGTTTGGTGACGATGGCTTCGACCTCCAACCCGATAGCCGGGGCTGCGGTCAGCCCGGGTGACTGAATCCCTGCCGCATGGACGATATTCTGAGTAGCTCTCCCCTTCTCTATGATGAAATCTTCTTCATAAGTCGCCGCCCGAATGCCTGCGAAGTAAGTGATGATATCTCCTGTTTTGAGTTACTTGCC
>URXI01000492.1 GCA_900551775.1 uncultured Eubacterium sp.
ATCGTGCTGATTCCCCTTCTCGCAAAAAAAATCGGCTATATCGAGGTGACCAGCCTGCCGGGTGTGGCAGCCATGGACATCGGACTGACTTTGGTGGAAAAGGCGACCCGCCCGGACATCATCGTCTATTCCTTTGCCATCGGCATGTCGCAGAGCCTGCTGGTGCCTCTCTTAGTACCACTAGTAATAGGAGCGTAACAACATATGAAAAGATTTACCGGAAGCGGCGACTATGTCGCATCAAAGGAGTTAATGAACGCGGTCAATGTGGCCATCGCTTTAGAGAAACCTTTGTTGATCAAAGGGGAGCCGGGCACTGGCAAGACCATGCTGGCAGAAGCCATCGCGGACGCGCTGCAGATGAAGCTGATCATCTGGGGCATCAAATCCACGACCAAGGCGCAGGAGGGGCTGTACGTCTATGATACGGTGCAGCGCCTTTACGACAGCCAGTTCGGCGAGGGTGATGTCTCTGATATCAAACAGTACATCAAATTGGGCAAGCTGGGCGAAGCTTTTACCTCGGAGGAACAGGTCGTCCTGCTCATAGACGAGATCGACAAGGCGGATTTAGAATTTCCCAACGACCTGCTGTGGGAGCTGGACAAGATGGAATTCTATATCAACGAGACCAAAGAAACCATCAAGACCAAGCACCGTCCCATCGTCATCATCACCTCCAATGCGGAAAAGGAACTGCCGGATGCGTTTTTGCGCCGCTGCATCTTCCACTATATCGAATTTCCTGACCGGGAGAAGATGGAGGACATCATCCAGGTTCACTACGGAGATATTGAGAAGAAACTGGTCGCCGCAGCCATGAATGCCTTCTATGCAATCAGAGATATGCGTCAGATTCAGAAGAAACCCAGCACGTCGGAGCTTCTTGACTGGATTCAGGCGCTGCGTATTAGCGGTGTCGATGTGAGGAAAATTGAAGAACACGTTCCCTATATCGGTGTATTGCTCAAAAAGAATCAGGATATCGATATCGCCAGAGAATACCGCAGGGGAATGTAGCGATGTTTATCGAATTCTTTTATCTGCTGCGCGCCAAGGGGCTTTCCATCTCGCTGGACGAATGGCTCTGCCTCATCAAAGCGCTGGACAAAGGCTTGGCCATGAATTCTCTGATGGAATTTTATTATCTGTGTAGAAATATATTAGTCAAGACGGAAAGCGACTACGACAAGTTTGATATGGCTTTCGCTGAATACTTTCAGGGGGTTCAGTCTGTCGATGAGATTCCCGAGGAGCTTTGGAACTGGCTCAGTCAGGATGAGCGAGAGCGAGGGATTGACGATATGCCTGACTGGGCGAAGGAGTACGACTTTGACCAGCTGATGCAGATGTTCAAGGAACGTCTCGCAGAACAGACGGAAAAGCACGACGGAGGCAATTACTGGATCGGCACAGGAGGCACCTCAGCCATGGGTCACGGCGGTTACAATCCTGCCGGCATCAGAGTCGGCGGCTACGGCAGGCACCAGTCTGATCTCAAAGTGGCAGGCGAGCGCAACTTCAAAGATTTCCGCCAGGATACAGCTTTGGATATCCGCCAGTTTCAGATGGCATTCCGCAAGCTGCGTCAGTTTTCGACACGGGTGGAAACAGAAAAGACGGAGCTGGATATCGATGGAACCATCGATGCCACCTGCAACAATGCAGGACTGCTGAAGCTGGTCTACGAAAAGCCGCGGAAGAATACTGTCAAGCTGCTGCTGCTCATCGACTCCGACGGCTCCATGGCGCCTTACAGCAGACTCTGCAACCAGCTTTTTCAGGCTGTCCATCAGTCCACCCATCTGAAAGATTTAAAGACCTACTATTTCCACAACTGCATCTATGACCATCTGTTCACCGATCCTGCCTGCAGGCGGGGAGACTGGATTGCAACAGACTGGGTCTTCGGCAATCTGGACAGTGAGTACAAGGTCATCTTCGTAGGGGACGGAGCGATGTCGCCTTACGAACTGCTGGCCGTGGGCGGCAATCAGGACTGGTACGCCTATAACGAGGAGCCGGGCGTTGCCTGGCTACACAAGTTCAAACAGAGATACAAGAAGTGCATCTGGCTCAACCCGATCAAAGAAGGCCGTTGGGACTGGACTTATGGATCGAGAACGATCAATATGATAAGAGAAGTCTTTCCCATGTTCGAGCTGACCTTAGACGGTCTGGACAAGGGTATACAGAAGCTTCTGGTAAGATGAGCGTAAACTAAAAACAGCTGCCTGACTGACGGAGAAATCCGCAAGCCGGGC
>URXI01000493.1 GCA_900551775.1 uncultured Eubacterium sp.
TGCATCAGCTTGCAGAGCCGGAACTTGGCGTTTTCGCCGCCGGACAGCACCCTGACCTGGCTCTCGATGTGCTCATTGGTCAGGCCGCATTTTGCCAGAGCGCGGCGCGCCTCCCCGTTATCCAGATAGGGAAAATCATCCCAGAAATCCTGCAGGGCGGTTTTGCTGCTGCCGTCGTGTTCCTGCTCAAAGTAGGCAGGCTCCGCATAGTAGTCCAGCTTCACCTCGCCGTCAAAAGCCGGGATAATGCCCAGCATGGTCTTCAGCAGGGTGGATTTTCCCAGACCGTTGACCCCTTTGATGGCAATCTTCTTACCCCTCTCAACGTGGAAGGTCAGCGGATTTGTCAGCGCCTCATCGTAACCCAGCACCAGATTCTCCGCTTCGATGACGTACTTGCCCGGCGCTCTCGAATAGTCGAACGAAAACACCGGTTTCGGTTTCTCCTTGGAAAGCTCGATCTTGTCCATCTTGTCCAGCTTCTTCTGCCTGGATTTTGCCATGTTGGAGGTGGCGATACGCGCTTTGTTCCTGGCGATAAAGTCCTCCAGGTCAGCGATTTCTTTCTGCTGTTTCTTGTACGCCTGTTCCAGCTGCGCCCTTTTGATGTCGTACATGTGCATGAAGTCGTCATAGTTGCCCGTATACCTGGTCAGCACCGCTTCCTCTACATGATAGATGACGTTGACTACATCGTTAAGAAACGGAATATCGTGAGACACCAAAATAAAGGCGTTCTCGTAATTCTGCAGAAAACGAGTCAGCCAGACGATGTGGTTCTCGTCCAGATAGTTGGTCGGCTCGTCCAAAATCAGAATCATCGGATTTTCCAGAAGCAGCTTGGTCAGAAGAACCTTTGACCGCTGACCGCCGGAAAGCTCGCTGACGTCCTTGTCCAGGCCGATGTCTCCCAGCCCCAGGCCGTTTGCAAACTCCTCGATGCGGGCGTCGATGGTGTAGAAGCCGCTGTGCTCCAGAATATCCTGAATCTCCGCCGCATCTTCCATCAGCTTGGTCATCTCCTCGTCAGATGCCGATCCCATCTTGTCGTAGCAGGCCAGCATCTCCGCCTCCAGGTCAAAGTAATGGCCGAAAGCCTCCTGCAGCACCTCCCTGATGGTCTTGCCCGGCGTCAAAGTGCTCCGCTGGTCCAGGTATCCTGTAGTGATGTGGTTGCACCAGCTGACTGTCCCTGCATCAGGCATCAATTTACCCGTAATAATATTTAAAAACGTCGTCTTCCCCTCGCCGTTGGCGCCGACAAGGCCGACATGTTCCCCTTTGTTCAATCTAAAAGAGGCATCCTCCAGTATTTGTCTTCCGCCAAAACCGTGGGACACCTTCTCAACTGTAAGTACACTCATGATTTCCTCCCGCTAAAATGAAACATTCTATTTGAGTTTATCATCTTTCTTGTGGGACTGCAAGTAGATATTTCTCACGTAAAGCTGGCAGGCAAAGGAATTGCAGACATTCCAGAACAGATCGCGGGGATCGTTGGGATTCGCCTTCTTGGGCATGGAGGTCCCGTGAAAGGCGTGTTCCACCGCTTCCTCGATGAGCTTGCAGAACTCGTTATAGGAGACGTCCTTTTCGGTGGCGCGGAGCGCCATTTTGATCAGACGTGAAATCTCATTTATAGTATAAACGGGCTTCAAAATGGCAATGACAAATAGAGAAGCCACTGCCACCCTGTCGTATTTCTTGTTGACCGGCGGCGCGATGAACTTCTGCTTGACGTAATTGTTGACCATGGTCTTAGTCAGGATTCGCTTCCCATCAAAGGAAAGGTAGTCGCCCAGCCACTCGTCCAAAAGGGACAGCACCTGATCCAGGTACAGATCCATAGAAGGCAGCTCCTCCCACCTCGGCAGTTTAAATTGTTCCAGTCCTTTGGTTCTAGGCATTTTTCTTCCTTTCTGTATATCAAATTCAGATAAATGAAGAATACCACATGAGAAAGTCATTGTCAACCGTTGACAAAGTGTTTTTAATAAGGTAATATAGTTTTAATAACTACGTGTAAAAAATAAGGAGAAATAACATTGAAAGAGATCAAACATTTGAAACCTGTCTTTGAATCCGTTTTCCACAAGGATTTCAGAGAATTGATCAATTACGGAGCTGAAGCCTACAGAGGCGACGACGCTTTTATCGTAAAACACAAGCTGAGCAAGAAGGATATATCCTACGAACATATAAAATTCGAAAACTTCCGCGACCACGTCAACTATCTGGGAACCGCCATGCTCAAGA
>URXI01000494.1 GCA_900551775.1 uncultured Eubacterium sp.
TGCAGACTATGGCAAGGCCTCTGGTGGTGTAGTTCCAGTCCTCCGGCAAGGACAGCATCATGGAGAGCAGCCCTTTGGATTTCAGCGACAGCCCCGCGTTGCGCAGGTGGTGGTTGGACATCACCGTGTAGTCGCGGGTTTTCTCAATGCGGAATACCGCCATATTGGATACCTCCTTCCTTCGGTTTTGAAAAGTGTTCGTTTCGGCAGATTTGTGCCCCTGTATTACCGCCCCGCCTCCCATGAGGGAAAGGATATGGGCAACCTCGTTTGCGCCGCCCACAGGCGAAAAAACAGGGGATTTCCCACCCGTATTCATACAGTTTTGCGTACCCCCGGCAGGGCATAAAAAAACGCCACAGGTTTGTGTTACCCATGGCGTTGCCCCGGCAGATGGCCGGTCTGTATTCAGTTATATGGTCACGGGGCGGAGGCCCCGATTGACGGGTGCTGTATCCGTATCTTGGCATTTCGTGGTCTTTCAGCGTGTCAAGGCTCACTCAACAGTAGTAAAATCGTAGTAAATGAGGTGGTTTTGACCTGTCTGAAATGCCCGTGGATACAGTGCTTTCAAGGGATAATCAGATTTCGGCTTGATTTTTAGGTTAAAAATGGTGCTGGGCATAACACCCAACACCAAGTTTGTCTACAGCCTGAACAATAAAAAGAGCAACTTTAAGTAGCTCTTTTTATTGTTGGTTTGTTCATATTTATTTTTTCGTTTCTTCGCGTTTTGCTTTGTAAAAGTTTTGTTTTTTGTGGGTATAGGCTTATCAGGAAACTGACATGACCTTGCCAATGAACAGGACTTCATCATTATTTCTGTCATAAATCAGAAATGCAAATGGGCGGGTAAGCTCCACGGTTTTGATAATCGGTTCATCTTCCACTGCAGCAGACATACACTCCATGGTAACTGCCGTCACTGCAGCTGCCTTCGTGCCGTTTTCATCCAGCTCCAGTTTTGTTTTCTGTAGTATAGTATCCACATTTACGTTTTGGTCTGCAATACCGGAGAAATCAGCATTGCTGGAAAATATATTGTCCAGCCCCAGAT
This sequence comes from uncultured Eubacterium sp., assembly GCA_900551775.1. Taxonomy (GTDB): domain Bacteria; phylum Bacillota; class Clostridia; order Peptostreptococcales; family Anaerovoracaceae; genus Senimuribacter. The sequence continues at coordinate 1,058 of URXI01000494.1, forward strand.
TTGAGAGCATATCGTTCAGAACGGTGCTCGTTTCAAAGTTAAGTTTTGGCATCTTGCAGTCAACTGCATCATATTCTGGATTGGATTTCAGGAGTCCGCTAATATCCAGATCCTCCAGAGTGAAATCACCTTCATCATTTGGCAGGATCCCTATGAAACTTAACCCGTTGGCATAATCCCTGCCAAAAGCAGTAGACTTGTCATTTTCATAATACTGGTCTCCTGTACAGGTCATATATTTTGTCTTTTCTATTTTTCCAAAATTTTCTTCTGTATCAGAAACATTCCAAGGTTCCCCGCTCCATCCGGATTCAAAATACAGGGAATTGGTCAGGCACAGTCCCGTATTGTCATTGATCAGATCCGGAGTAATGATCTTCGGGATCAGCCCTTCTGTATTTTTGTCACACCAGGAATTGATGATATCACATGTTTCCTCCGCGGCAGAAAAATCTACAGCCTTCACTTCTGCCCCAAAACTATTCGATACCGTATTCTTGAATTTCTCCTGAAGTGTTAACCCATCATCCATCCAGACCGCATCTGCTATCTTTACTTTTGACTGATATCCGTAACTCTCATCTTCAGTATTGTATGCCTGAATCTTGTCCAGATACTCCTTTGCATAGGAGGCAAAATCACTGGTTCCCAGATAAGCACTCAGAACTTCTTTTGTCTCTCCTTTCGTACCTTCTGCAATCATGCCGAGTGCAAAATTCAAGCTTGTCGGGCTGAACATAATGTTTTTACCAGAAGCTTCCGTGGAGAGCATGTCTATCAATTTTACGGAATTTTGTAATGCTGTAGTTTTGTCAATATTGGTTTCAGTTTGCACAGTTTCATTTGAAGTAAGAATTTCGCTGGCTGCTGCGGTATCAACATATACGCTGACAGCTGGCATCACTGCTGTCAGTGCTGTCATTATCCCAGCCAGAAGTTGGTTTCTTCTCATAGGGCAGTTCCTCCTTTGGCATTTTATATAGTTTAACATGCCGGTCTATTTGTCGTGTAATTTTAGAAAACCAGATATCTGGATTCTATTTCCTGACAGCCAGAATTTAACAATCGTAGCAAGAATTCCCTCACCTCTATAGGTGATGGGATGAATTGCACATTCGAGCATATCTGCTCAAATTCATAAAAAACCACAAAACGCTTGTTCTGATACAATAAATATATTATAATAGAAAAAGAAC
>URXI01000495.1 GCA_900551775.1 uncultured Eubacterium sp.
CGTTCTCCGTAAAGGAAAAAAATCCTGCGCTGGATATTTTGATTATAGAAAAAAAGGATCAGATGGGAAGAAAGATTCTTGCTTCTGGCAATGGAAAATGCAACCTTTCTAATGCCAAGTGCAAGAACTACAAAAAGACGCTGGCATTTTTTGCCCGTCTGGGTCTTCTGACCAGAACAGACGAAGAAGGCAGAATCTATCCATATACGGAAGAAGCCAGGGCGGTGCGGATGGCGCTTCAAAAGAGAATTACGGCGCTTGGCATCAGGACAGAGACGTCCAGTGAGGTTCTTTCCGTAGACAGGGGGGAGTGCTTTGTGATTGAAACGTCAAAGGGAACCCTTACTTCGAGAAAACTCTTGATTTCCTGTGGGGGAAAGGCCGGTCCTCAGTTCGGCACCACAGGGGATGGCAGCAAGCTGGCGAGACAGCTTGGCCATCGCGTCACCAGGCTGGTACCGGTTCTGACGGCTATAGATGTAAAAGAGGACATCAGCAGCCTGGCAGGGATCAGAGCCAAAGTATGCGTATCCCTGCGTTATCGCAGCGAAACCCTTGCAGAGGAAACAGGTGAGCTGCAGTTCACCAAGACGGGTGTTTCTGGCATCTGTGTATTCAATCTTTCCCGTTTCCTCTTGATTCCAGAAGGGAAGACGATGAAGGACGGCTTTGACGATTATCAGATTACGATTGATTTCTTTCCCGGCAGAGATGACCTTCCGGAGATTTTGACCGAAAGAAGCGGTAAACAAGGCTTTGATGGTGTCCATCTGCTGGATTTTTTGGTAAGAGAGCCTATTGCGGAGAAAATACATCAATCGTCAAATGGCGATATAGAGGAAATGGCAAGACTTCTGCACTGTTTTGCCCTGTCCCCCAAGGGGGCCAGGGGCTGGGATTATGCTCAGGTGACCAAAGGCGGCGTCAGTCTGGACGAAATCGATTTGACGTCTATGAAGTCGAGGCTTGTTGAAAACTTATATTTTGCAGGGGAAGTCATCGATTATGACGGACCTTGTGGCGGCTATAATTTACAGAATGCTTTTGAAACAGGCATGTTAGCTGGAGAGGAGATGGCAGATGAATAATAGATATCGCATGCATCAGATAAAATTGAATATGAATGAAACGAAGAGTGACATCGCGAAAAAGATTTTGAAGAAGCTGAACAACCGGGACTTGATTTTGACAGATATGGAAATCGTAAAGGAATCACTGGATGCAAGAGACAAGAAGGATATCAAGTTCGTATATACCGTGGATTTTCAAGTTGTGACCAGACAGCGGCCGAAGCAGTATGTAAGTCTGCCGGTAAATCCAAAACTGGGACTGGAGGAAGCGCCGGACATGAGCTATATCGACGTGGAAGCAGGCAGTGAAGAGTTGAAGGATCCTCCTGTCATCGTAGGCTTCGGACCTTGCGGCATGTTTGCGGGGCTGATTCTGGCCAAAAGAGGCTACCGCCCGATCATCATAGAGCGAGGAAGCCAAATTGAGCAGAGAGTAAAAGATGTAGAGAAGTTTTGGCATGAGGGCGTGCTCAATCCCAACTCCAACGTGCAGTTCGGTGAAGGGGGCGCTGGTACCTTTTCGGATGGTAAGCTGACTACGGGCATCAAAGACCCGCGCATTCGAAAAGTTCTCGAAGAATTTGTCCGCGCAGGCGCTGACGAGGATATTCTCTATAAACAAAAGCCCCATATCGGCACGGATGTTTTGCGGAAGGTAGTCAGAAATATCAGAGAGGAAATCATCCGCTGCGGCGGTGAGATTCGCTTTGACACCCGCTTTGTCGAGGTGAATACGAAAAAGAAATGTGTCAAATCGGTGATCGTTGAATGCGAAGGAGAGCGGCAAGAGATCCCTACACAGAATGTAATCCTGGCCATCGGCCACAGCGCTCGTGATACTTTTCGATATCTCTGTGAGCGGGGTGTCAAAATGCAGCAGAAGCCTTTTTCCATCGGCGTACGGATCGAGCATCCCCAGGAACTGATTGACAAATCACAATATGGAAATACGCAGGGCCTGCCGCCGGCTGATTATAAGCTGAACCATCACTGCGAAAACGGACGAGGGGTCTACACCTTCTGCATGTGTCCGGGCGGCGTGGTCATAAACGCGGCAAGCGAGCCGGGCGGGGTCGTGACGAACGGCATGAGCTGGTCCGGCCGGGCGGGGCGGAACGCGAATTCAGCCCTGCTGGTCTCCGTCTCCCCGGCGGACTTCCCCTGCCCGGGTCCGCTGGGCG
>URXI01000496.1 GCA_900551775.1 uncultured Eubacterium sp.
CCGCCGCCATAGGTTCTTCCAGTATGTATACTTCAGATGCACCCATCTGTCTGACCACTTCTTCAACCGCTCGTTTTTCAACTTCCGTCACACCGCTGGGCACGCCTACAACCACTCTGAAGTTTTTTACCTTATTGGCTGACACCGCTTTTTCAATAAAAGCTTTCAGCATGTCGGCTGTTCTGTCAAAGTCAGAGATGACGCCGTCCTGCAGCGGTCTCACTACGTCGATATTGCTCGGCGCTTTGCCGATCATGTCTTTCGCTTCAAAACCGACAGCAAGAGTCACTCCTCTCCTGTGATCCATGGCGATGACAGACGGCTCGTTGAGGACAATACCGCTGTCCTTTATGTAAATCAAAGTATTAGCAGTACCTAAATCAATTCCCATATCCTTTGCCGAAAATAAATTAAACATTCTATATTACCTCCAAAATTTCAATAATGCTTAGTCGATGAGACCCATTTCTCTCATACTTGAAAACTTTCCGTCACCGATGATGATATGATCCAGAACACGTATCCCCAGCAATTCTCCGCTGTCGGTCAGTCGTTTCGTGGTCTGCATATCCTCTTGGCTGGGACTAGGGTCTCCGCTTGGATGATTGTGAACAAAGATGACAGCAGCAGCGCTCTTCCTGATTGCCTGGCTGAAAACTTCTCTTGGGTGAACGACTGTACTGGATAATTCACCCACAGAGACTTCGTCTACCGTAATGATTTCGCCCTTTGCATTGACGAGAACGCATCGGAAGTGCTCCTTTTTGAGATAGCGCAGTTCTTCCATGAACATTCTGGCTACATCGTCAGAACTCTCGATGGAAACCTTGTCAGTCACAGGACAGGCTGAGATTCTCTTGCCCAGTTCAATGGCCGCCAAAATGGTGCACGCTTTCGTTGTTCCGATCCCGTCTACTTCCATCAAGTCTTCCAGGGAGCTTTCGCCAAGCCCGCCCAGACCCTGCGGGCATAATGCAAGCACGTCTTCCGCCAGCCTGATTGCTGATTTGTTCTTGGTGCCTGTGTGAATAATCAAAGCCAGCAATTCGGAGTTGGTCAATTTCTTTATTCCTAGTATGCACGCTTTTTCAACAGGTCTTTCATTTTCTGGCAATAATTTTATCTGCATTTTTTCCTCCATGCCAATAAAATCTGCCGTACCCTTTTAAAATCACAGTGATAAATTAATCGCAAAATATCACGTTAAATTATATCATTATTTGTCTTTTCTTACAAGCAAAAGACCTTAATATTTTTCGCATTGCCGGGCAAAATAATACGGTAAAAACAATTTAGGAGGTAGTTAATATGAGTTGTAATGCAAATTCACACATCAAATGCACAGTTACCCAGTGCAGACATCATTCAGATTCTACAGATTGTTGTTCCTTAAACAGCATCACTGTAGGAACTCACGAAGCAAACCCTACAATGTACGAGTGCACAGACTGCATGTCATTTGAACTGAAATAGGTCCATGCGTATTTTTAGGTAGTCATGCACTTTACCCCCTCTTCTCGCATATAGTTTAATTCGAAGAGGGGGTTACATATATGAGCAGTTCCTTTCCACTGCCACTATCAGAAAACGAAGAAAAAGTATACGTAGAGTTGATGGAAGCTGGCGACCCCAATGCGAAAGACGTTTTAATAGAGAGAAATCTTCGTCTTGTCGCTCACATTGCCAGGAAATATACCGGCCCGAATACGTCCCAGGAAGATTTGATTTCCATCGGAACCATCGGGTTGATAAAAGCAATCAATACATACACGAGTAAAAGAGCAGCGAGACTTGCAACATATGCTGCCAGATGCATAGAAAACGAAATTCTGATGAGCATCAGAACCTCTAAGAAGAACAAACAGGAGGTGTCTATCAGTCTGCCCATCGGTACCGACAAAGATGGGAATGAAATCAGCTTCAACGACATCCTCGGTACGGATCCAGATGAAATTGTCGACAATCTGAATCTGAAATTTCAGGTACGCGAGCTATATGGAGTCATCGGTAAAGTCCTCTCGCCTCGGGAGAGGGAAATTATCAATCTGAGATACGGATTGGACGGACGCGGTCCCAGGACACAGCGGGAAATCGCTGCTTCCATGGATATCAGTCGTTCCTACGTCTCGCGAATAGAAAAAAAAGCCCTGTCTAAGCTCCGGTCAGAGTTGGAAAAATACGAATAAATCACACAGCGAACGCCCCGAATTCTGGAAAGACACAGAACCCGGGGCGTC
>URXI01000497.1 GCA_900551775.1 uncultured Eubacterium sp.
CCGCTTCTGTTTCCGGCTGACCGCGCCATACAGTGAGGAACGCCGGGAGGCGGCCAGGAAGTTTGCGAGGGAACACAATGCCACCGAAAGGTTAATATATCGTGGAGGATAATGCAATGGAACTTGGATATGATACATTTTCAACCGAACTACCAGATGATATCTTTGAACTATTACTTGAGTTGGGAAGCGAAATAGGAATTGACCCTTTTTCAAGTGTTGAAAGCGAAAACTATTTTTGTGAATTACTGAAAAATTATACTGGAAACAAAAATGAAATAAGAGAATATTTTGAGAGCGAAATAAAAAAAGATTTTCAAGTAATGAAAGAAAAACCCCAATGGATACAAGGGGATGACTGGCAGTTTAACAAGGGAAAGCCAATGATTTTTGTAGGGCAACTTGATACCATTACTAAACGAGATGGCGTGTCATACGGAACTTCTTTCTTTGTCTTTTGGGATTGTAAAGACGGAACCACGAAAACAGTTACTCAAAGTGATTAAAAAAGCAGCGGGTGTATAAATCCCTTTAGGAACCAGTCCAGCTAATAAAAATCAAGCAGAAAATCAGGACAAGCCAGCAGCCTACGCCCTCCACTGACCTGAGCATGGTCAGAAGGTACATAACAAAGAGTGGGGCTGCATGATCTTTGAGATCGGCAAGGGCCGCTTCTGTTTCCGGCTGACCGCGCCATACAGCGAGGAACGCCGGGAGGCGGCGAGGAAGTTTGCGTGGGAACACAACAGCGCCAAAAGATTGCTGAAATGGAAGGAGTGTTCAATAAAGTGAATACCATAGATATGCTGGAAAAAAGGATTGGTCTTTCACTTCCGAGTGACTATAAGAATTTTTTATGTCAACACCCGGACGGGGCAATCTATTACCCTAAAGTCATTCAAAAGAACGAGGTATTTCCCTCATTTTGCAATCCAACAAAAGATGTAGGAGATGAAGAAAGGTGGCTATGGGAACCAGATGATGGAATGATTGGACAGGTAGAAATCGAACTTTTCAAAGCTAGCGAAGCACTTGTTAATTTTCCGAGCAATGACGGAAATTGGGAAATGAAATGTATCCAGATCGGTGGCATGAATGATGATCGCATCTTAATTCTTGACTGTTTGACTGAAGATATTTATTGTTTGGAGCATGATGAAATTATATTCAGATTTGATACCCAAGAGGACTATGATAAAAACATGCCTACGAAGGCCGTTTGTTTTGCTGATTTCAAGAGTCTTTTAGACTGGTGTACTGGCGGTTGGGTCTATGATCCCACCGAAAGTAACAGACCTTATGTGGAAAAATGGAAACAGCGACAAAAGAATTATCCTAAAAATGTCATCTATTTGTGAGTTAAGTGTGGTTGCGCAAAATCCCTTTAGGAACAAGTCCAGCTAATAAAAATCAAGCAGAAAATCAGGACAAGTCAGCAGCCTGTATCCTTCCCTGACCGGAGCATGGTCAGCAGGCACACGACAATGGCTGGGGCTGCAAGACCTTTGAAATTGACGAGGGCCGCTTCTGTTGACCGCTGACCGCGCCATGCAACGAGAAACGCCGGGAGGCGGCGAGGAAGTTTGCAAGGGAACATTTGTGAAAGCAGCCTAAGAAATAGTCTTGCACTTGAAAGAAGGTGAGCGAGTGAGCAGTGAGCATTATTGACAACATCAATAAACAATTAAAGTTTGATAAAGATGAAGTATATCCGGGTGGAAAAGAAATAATTAAACAAATTGTTGAAAAGGCGCCGATACAACTACCTGCTGATTATTATGAATTTTTAAGTTGTATTTCTGGTACTAGAAATATTGGCAGTATAGAATTTGAAATTGAAAGCGATGATGAAGATATTGGAAGCATACCTATTTGTCTTTGGTCAGCAAACAGGGCCTTAGGTATGCAAAATGAGTTTGCACATCCTATGAAAGAAAACTTTATCAGTAAGGTTTGGTTTATTGGTGATGATTTAGGCGATATGGTTTATTTATATGGGTTTGGCAACGATGGATTTGGCGTATATTTTGTGGAAGCAGGCAGCTTAGGTTTTGAATATGCGTATAAAATAGCAGACACACTCACAGATTTTCTCGTCAATGGAATCGGAATTGATGTTATAACAGCACTATGAGGATGTAACTGAAAAACCTTTAGGAACTAAAGGGCGCACTTCTATACATAGCCTGACGGCCATGTATTCGTGCGCTCTGCGAGGCGGAACGGCG
>URXI01000498.1 GCA_900551775.1 uncultured Eubacterium sp.
TCCTGCACCGCCTTGTAACGGTCATAGGCCAGAGGGTCCGACGGAGCAGGCGGAACCTTTGTAATGCGTATTTCTTTCGCTGCATCGGTCAGGGTATTCAGTTTATCAACATTCTGCGGAATGAAAGAAGCGTAACTGACCCAACGCTGCTTAGGATCATTGTTAAAATTCTCCAGCCCCCAATCTGTGAACGCAATTTTTGCTCCGCTGGTCTCCATATAATTGCTGTTCAAGATAATCTCTGGTGCAGGCTCCACCGGCGCAGTATTGATGTCTGCCTGAGCGGAGACTTTGCGGGCAGAGACAGCCGCTGCCTTACCCTTTGCATGAACCTCTCCATTAATAGACAGCTGGCCGTTTACTCTAATTCCTTCTGATGCAGAAGATATAACCGATAATTTTCCATCATTTATGACCATATCCGCTTCGCAGCGTATACCCCTGTCTTTGCTTTCAATCTTTATGTCCGTAGAAGTTCCGCCGACGGAAATTCCGGAAGCGTACATTCCCAAGTAATTATCTGACTTTAAATTCATCACACAGCTGTCAATCTTTGTTTCACCGCGATTCACGTAGATAACCGAGCCAACGCTATTTCCTTCGATTTTAGAATCCCTGGCGGTAAAGTTGTTATTATCTATGTAGATAGAGGCATTATTGGTTGACGTTTTTGCGGTGACAGTGCTCTTGTCTATATCAATTCCTAAACCCGCCCAAAGCGAAGGGTATTGACTTTCCACATCAAAGTTGGAATCATTAAGGATTTTAATGCTTCCAGTCCGCGCCATTACTCCATTATAGTCGGTTTTCGTACCTCTGATTGTAACATTTGAATGGTCAACTAATATATTCTTTCCTGTCATGCCAAAACCCATATTTTTCATCTCCAGAGAGCTTTCCCCTTTGACTTCGATATCATCATATACGCTGTTCATCCCTGTTGAAGCTCCATCTATCATTCCTTTTAAGTTATTACAATCAATATAATAATAGCTCGAGATTCCATCTCCCTCTTGGGTATCACCAATCAATGATGTATTGAGTGTAACGCCGGAAATCGAGACACCTTTCAGTCCAAAAATTCCATGAGATGTAGGTGAGGATTGCAGTAAAATATCTAGACTCCCGGTCCCGTATATGGACAACTTTTGTGTTGTATAGACACCGTTTCCTATTGGAGTTTTCAAGTCAATCGTATTAGCTCCCTTTAGCACTAACTTCCACTCTGTGTCGTCAGCAGGTCCTTGCAGCAAAATTCCCATACTGCTGTGGTCTGGACTTGTTTTCGTGATTTCTGCATTATTCAGCGTAAGGGTTCTTTCAGTGGGTGAATAGACCGCCGTTCCCTTGCCGCACTGTACCGTATAATCAGGCTTTTTCAAAATGTCCTCACCGTTTACAATAAGCATCTCCTCCACTGGCTGCGCATCTGCAAAGACCTATTCTTCATAATATCACATTAACCACGCAAAAACGCGAACCTTCCGTTTTTGTCAGGTTCGCGTTTTGATATATGCCTTTTTGCTAGAAAGCGTTCTCTTGTCAGCTTTCTTTTTTTACCATACATTCCTTGCGGTAAAAGCAGATTCCGTATTTCTCAATCACGGAATAGCCCTCTTCACGAAGGCCCGCCTCATAGTTCTGTTTCTCGATCTGCCCCAAAGCCTCCCGGCACTTTTCCTCCATCTGGTCAAAGCGCTGCGCAGCCTTCAGTTCCAAAATGATAGCTCTGCCCCCTCGTATCCTTCGGGTTTTTAGCATCAGATCCGGTCTTCCGCTGCCGCTTTCCCGGTTTGACAGCACCTCATATTCTTCAAATCCTGCAAAGAGCCCGGTCAGGAAACCATGGTAGTAGTTCTCTGCATAGTCAAAGTAGCTGATGGTATCAAGAAGCTGCCGGGAGATGAACTCCTCCGCGGCCTGGCAGTCCCCGTCCTCCAGGGCTTTGATGAAAGGCCTCCTGTCAGTCTGCCTGATCCTGCGGTCAAACCAGGCCAGGACCGACTGTCTGTAAACGGAACGGATCTCACCGTTAGGAATCGACAGGGACAGATAGATATCCTCTCCCTCCATTCTCTGTCCCGACATTGTCAGGTAGCCGGTGAAGAACAGGAAGTTCCACAGGTTGTCTTTGGAGGTGTGGATGTCGCCGTAGGTGATCTCCTCGTGGACGGGCTTCTCAATGGTGCCCCCGTTCATCAGCGTCTCCAGCTCTCTTTGCGTCTCG
>URXI01000499.1 GCA_900551775.1 uncultured Eubacterium sp.
GATGAATCGAGCTCAAGGCCGACGAGGAATATGACGTGTACGAGATAGACGAAGAAGCCGACCAATAATAGTCGGCTTCTTCACCTTATCATGTATTTCTTAACTTTTCTTCGAACAGCCTCTTTTTAAAATCACCTGAATAATCGCAGCAAAGCCTCAATGTATACCACCAGACTGCCATTGATTGGATCGAACAATCTAATTCATCATCAGAGAGCAATCCATGTGCTACGTTATTTCTCATATCATATCCCAATTCTCCAGCATAAAAAAGCCGTAGGTTGAAGATCATGTCCTCCTCCAAAAGCTCGCTGTCTTCAAGTCTGTTAATAATGCTTCCTAACGACAGATATTCTTGTATTCCTTCATTGTCGAACTTATCAGTTAAGATATCCAGTTTTCTTGCCATCTCGCGAATGGCGTTTTCAACCTGAGGCATCAGGACTGACATTGATGTAAGGTAATCGAAATTAAATCCAGCGACTAAGCCCTTAAGAAATGCTCCTTGCCTATCTTGAGGCACAAATATGTTGTTATCTACGATAAATCTCAGAGTGCTCTCGTTCAGTTCAAACTTTTGATTCATCATGTGTAAGTATCTCTGTACAAACGCATCGACGCTTATTGTGTAATTAGTCCGTGCATAATCACGACATATTATCTCCATATCATTTTCCGTTGCTTCTTGTATTGAAGGTACTATTCCAACGGTCCTGCCGTTCTTATCTATGTATCCTTTTGTAAGCAAAGTTAAGAAGGAATAGTTACCACTGTCCCTTTTTAATTTTTCTTCAATCTCCCCTTTGTTTTCTAAATCAAAAAGACCATAAACCAAAAAGCGAATTGCTTCTACAAGCGAGGCAGACTCTATATGAACTTTCATCTGCTCAACAGCTTCACTGATATCAATGGGCTTTGTTCTTATGGTGAGCATGGAATCGGCAAATTGTTTTTGACGTTTTTCCAGCTTGAGCATGACCCTTTTCAGATCATCTTCCGAATTGAGGCTACTCCATTCTTTTCGTGCACTCTTATATGCATCAATTGCCTGAGATATCCTTGCGATATGTGAGATATCCTTTTGATCTCCTAGATGCTCATATGCTAAAGCCAGCCTTTTCGTTGTGGCTGTTATTAAATCTTTTTGTTTTGCTTTGCCGTATAGGTTTTTTAGAGTATTTAATATGCCAATCTCTATATTGTACATTTCTTCTTTCTCATAGTAAGAAGCCAAAAATTCTGCCGCAGAAATAATGTACTCTCGGTACTGCCTGCAAGCGAAGAGTGCATTTATAATATTCACAGATAAAAATCCCGTTTTGCGTGCATTAGCTTTGGTGTATTCTAGTGTTTCATTTAAAAAAGATGCAAAATCAAAATCAGCTGTATTAACCTTGGTATAAATTCTACATACGCCTACAATGTATTTAGTCGCAATGAGGTTGTTGGAATCATTCATAGCTGACTTCGCTAGCGCAAGGTAAGAAGACAAGGCCGCTTCTCCGTAATGCTTGGAATGTAGTAATAAGTATAGGCTTTCACTGCAAGTGGCCTTAAAATAAACGTTTTCTGTTTTTGCAGCAAGTAATGACATGATTTTATTCAGGTCTTCACAAGTACTGTTTGTCCATACAAGGCGATATACTCGGTCAATTCGCGTTGGCAGCGCATTTTCATCAAGTTGCTCCAAAATAGCCCTATAAACATTAATATCACTAGATTCCGTGCCTGCGTACAGCTCGCTCAGTTTGTTCCTTATTCCTGTTCTGTTGTCATCGTTATCAATTATAGCTAACGTTTTATCTATATTCATATTGAAGAGTCCTCACTTTATATTTGTATATTCTTATTCTATCAGTTGTACCAACAAATAACAACAAGCAAATATTATGGACCATGGGGGTGATACAATGTAGTGATCATTTGTAATGGCAATTGATTTAGATGAAGCCCAAGACAAAACGGCTGCTTTCAATAACATATTGAAAGGAGGCCGGGGCTGGGCCGGCAGTCTGCGCCTTGTGCGCGGTACGGCCCCGGGTTTTTGAATGGAGTTTTTTAATTCGGCTATCCAGGTGCTCCAGACGCTGGTCATCGCCCTCGGCGCAGGCCTCGGCATCTGGGGCGCAGTCAACTTGCTGGAAGGATATGGCAATGATAACCCCGGCGCAAATGCTCATGTGTCGTAAAGAAACACAGAAAAATTTGATAG
>URXI01000500.1 GCA_900551775.1 uncultured Eubacterium sp.
TTGTCTGCCCCAGGGGCTTTGCTGTGTGTGGCAGGGGCGCGTCAGCGACTGGAATCACTTTAGTTCATCATTTCCTAAAAATACCGACAATTAGAAAGTTTTTCGGCATAATATTGATAGGAAACAAGGAGACGAGCCAGATGATCATCAGACCACAATATATGGACATCCTGAAAACTTACCGTGATATTCTGCTTGTTAAAATCCTGGCGGGAATCAGGCGCTGTGGGAAATCTACGATTTTGGAAATGCTGCGGGACGATATTATCTTCTGCTGGATGAAGTGCAGGAAATAGAGGGCTGGGAAAAAGCCGTCAACAGTCTGCTTGAAAATGCTGACACCGATATTTATGTGACCGGTTCCAATTCCAAGTTGATGTCTAGCGAAATTTCTACTTATTTAACGGGGCGATATATTTCCATTCCGGTCTATACGCTGTCTTTTGCCGAATATCTGGAATTTAAAAAATCTGATTCTCGTTCCCCAAAAGAATTGTTAAATGAGTATCTGCGGTTGGGCGGTTTTCCCATCGTGGCACTCGGTAATTTTGATGAACGGGCGGCATATCAAATTGTAGAGGGGATTTACAGTTCTGTAATTACCAACGATATTACGAGACGGCATAATATTATGAACTTTGATCTGTTCAACCGCGTTGTAAAGTATATTGTTGAAAATGTAGGCAAGACTTTTTCAGCTAACGCCATTGCAAAATTTCTGAAAAGCGAGGGACGTTCACTGTCTGTTGAGGCGGTGTACAACTATTTGAGCTGGCTGGAGAAGGCATTTGTTATTTATCGCTGCCAGCGGTATGATTTGCAGGGTAAATCTGTATTGAAAACCCAGGAAAAATTCTATCTTGCTGATTCTTCTCTTAAATACTGTATCATGGGCTTCAATCCCAAGTCTATTGCTGCTATGCTGGAAAACATCGTCTACTTTGAACTGCGCCGCAGAGGTTATGAGGTCTATGTGGGAAAAAACGAAACGAAGGAGATCGACTTTGTTGCAGTGCGGCGTGATGAGCGTATTTATGTCCAGGTGTGCCGCAGGCTGCCAGAGGAATCCGATCGGGAGGCTGCCAATCTTCTTGAAATCAGAGACCACTATCCGAAATACGTGGTAACGCTGGACGAACTGGCCGCAGGCAATATCAACGGCATTAAAATTGTTCATTTAGCGGACTTTCTGTTAAGTGATGAATATTAAACCATGACCGCAGAACTAAGTCACATTTCCGTTGCAAACTACTCCTAGAGGAGTATAATATAGGCGGAGAATGGAGATGATATATCTATAATTTGCCAAAAAGCGGGGTTGAGCCAGCGTGAGCTTGCGGAACTGTCCGGCGTACCGTTACGTACCATTCAGCAATATGAGCAGAGGCAGAAAAACATCAACAGAGCAATGGCAGAATCTCTAATCATGTTGGCAAAAACTCTGTGCTGCCAGGTTGAGGAATTAATAGAAAAATGCCAATAGGCTGCTACAATAAGGTTAGGCTTTTTGACCATATCCGGGGATTCCTCGCGTAACCGGATTACGATTTTGGAGCATCGGCAGGGGGTATGTCTGCTTCCGGTTACTTTTTGTATCAATTCCAGTGTCCAAAATGCCACCCACAATCCATAAAAGTAACCACATGCTGTATATTCACAGATTCTGTAAGCAATCGGGGCTGTTTCCGAAGGGAATGGCTTCTGATACTGTCATAGAGTTACGCGGGATCCGTTAGACAACATCAAAAAACCTAACTTTATTGTACAAAATGCCCGGCGTATACCCCTATCCCCTATATGCTCCCATGCAAATGGGATAGACTTTTTCAAAAACGCATTACATTTCTACAAGCTCTTTGTGAACCTGGACGTGAAGGACTTTTGTATAGCAAATAGCAGCGCTTTGCACCGGTTTTATGGCTCAAAAAGAATCGTATACCCCATATGGGTATACGATTCTTTGCTTATAACATAGGAAATAGAAATCTTTGATTCCGACATTTCCATGTTTTTTATCTCGTGCGTACTTTTCTGAATCCACTGTAGAAGCTGTAGACGTTCTTCTTATTTACCACCCGGTATGCGCGGATTTTGTAGTAATAGGTCTTCCCTTTTTTCAGATTCCTGTCGGCATAGGCACGGGTCCTGCTGCCAGTGATCGCGATGCGTCTGTATGTGCCGTCCCTGGACGCTGACCGGTAGATGCGGTAG
>URXI01000501.1 GCA_900551775.1 uncultured Eubacterium sp.
GAGCCGCACAGCAGCCAGAGGCCGACGATTTTGATGGCAGCGGATATGATCTCGCAGAAATCTGGGGCAGGATATTTGAAGAAGGCGAAGGCTTCAAGGGCAGTTTCAATTTGATCAGGACAGGGGCGACATTGGCGGACATGAACAGCCACCAATTCAAAGTCATCGCCCATAACGAATTTACGAAGCAGTATGTAGAGGCGAATCAGATGCATATCTGCGATTTGATGGAAAAAATCATCGGCAGGAGACTGAAGCTGATCTGTCAGACAGAGAATCAGAAAGAAGATGCTTCGCCAGACCAGGAGGCCCTGGAGCTGGCAAAGGAGGTCAGCGCCAAGCTGGGACTCGATGTAAAGGTTGAATAAACAAGAATAATATAAGTAGGAGGAAAAGTAATGGGAAAAGGTATGAGAGCAGGAAAGAAGCCAAAGACAGGCGGCGCGGGAAATATGCAGAAGCAGCTGCAGCAGATGCAGGCTATGCAGCGCCAGATGGAAGCAGCGCAGGCGGAAATTGAAGAGAAAGAAATCACGACGACCTCTGGCGGCGGCGCGGTCAGCGTGACAGTAAACGGCAAGAAAGAGATCACAAATCTGACCATCGACAAAGAAGTCGTCGATCCAGACGATGTGGAAATGCTGCAGGACTTGATTGTAGCTGCCGTCAATGAAGGTATGAGACAGATGGAAGAACTTTCAAGTGAAGAAATGGGTAAGATTACAGGAGGACTGAACATTCCAGGATTAGTATAATGAGACAGTATCCGAGACCTTTAGGAAAATTAATCAATGAACTGTCTAAGCTTCCGGGTATCGGCGGAAAAACAGCCCAGAGGCTGGCTTTTCATATTCTGTCTATGGAAGATAAAGAAGCGGAAAGTTTGGCGCATTCCATCTTGGAGGCGAAACAGACCATGCGGTACTGTTCCGTCTGTGGGAACCTGACTGATCAGGATCCGTGCAGTATCTGCATGGACAAAAGCCGCAGGCAGGATGTAATCTGTGTGGTGGAGAGTCCCAGAGATGTGATGGCTATGGAACGAATCAAGGAGTTTGACGGCCTTTATCACGTCCTCCATGGAGCCATTTCTCCCATGGATGGCGTGGGGCCGGAGGATATCAATCTGAAGCAGCTCATCGTCAGGCTGCAGAACAGCGACGTAAAAGAAATCATTTTGGCCACCAACCCCAACATTGAGGGGGAAGCCACTGCGATGTATATCGCCAGGCTGATCAAACCTTCGGGCATCAAAGTCAGCCGCATCGCCAACGGCATCCCTGTTGGCGGCGACTTGGAATATGCCGACGAAGTCACATTGCTTAAGGCAATGGAAGGAAGAAGAGAGCTGTAGAAGACAGCCCTCTCTGTTATTATCCGACGGATAATCCCTTTTCTTTTGCTATTTGCATCAAATATGAATATTTGGCCTTTACTGCCAATAGATTGTATGAAGCGTAGTCTATGGCGGTGAAGTCGGTCATCTCATTGAAAAGACTGACAGCCTGCTCTAATTCAGAGCGGGCATTTTTGATTGAGGTAACGATTATTTCTTCATCAGGTTTCAAATTATCACATCCTTCAAAGTTATTTAATTCTATTTTATTCCACTTTGGCATATTTTATACAAGGTACCAATTATTTGCTTAGGAGGAGATGTGATATGGGAACTGAAATGGGGGTATTTTTGACCTTTGGCGGCGCAATGATTTTGATATTTTTATTGGGAAAAGCCTTGTTGGTGCCCCTGAAGGTGATTCTGCGCCTTCTGCTTAACAGCGTATTGGGTGCAGTATTGATTATTGTAATAAATTTCATCGGTGTGAATATCGGGGTTCTGATACCGATTAACGTGGTGAACTCGTTGACCGTGGGAATTTTAGGCGTACCGGGGGTCATCATGCTATTGCTTTTGTGTAATTGATGTATAAGATTTGCATAAAAATGTATATTGTATTATTTAGAATACAATATTGACATCAGCACGATATTGTAATAAAGTGTTTCCATTGTTTGCTTTTTAGTGCAAAAATAGGAGAGAAACTGGAGGAAACACTGTGACTAAAAAAAGAATGAAAACAATGGATGGAAATACGGCTGCGGCAGAGGTATCCTACGCTTTTACGGATGTAGCGGCGATTTACCCGATTACACCGTCTTCGACCATGGCGGAGGTCGTGGATGAAATGGCGGCCTGCGGAAAGAAA
>URXI01000502.1 GCA_900551775.1 uncultured Eubacterium sp.
AGCAATAAATTGGAATTTTACGGTCAGTAAGGAATGCGTAAAGTTATATGATTGTATTATAAGCGATTTGTTAAATTTTTATAACCACTTGTATTTGCCTGCGATTTATGGTATAATATTTTGAAATTTAGAAAGAGGTGGGAAGATGATTAACTTTTCTTGCAAATAAAATCAAAATATGCGGTAGTGCTATACTTTGGCATTATTGTGTCTATTGCAAGAAAGTTATATGTCTATCTTACTCAATATAGTGCTGTTGCCACTTTTGCTTAGTGGTGTTATTTTATGCTATGACGAGCTGCAAGGATAAACTTTCTTGTGGCTCTTATTTTGTTTTGGAGGTGCTTTATGAATAGTGCAGAACAGATAGTTACACATGATTCACTCCGTATAGTGTCGGTTCCTTTTGGTGAAATCTATACGTAGTAAACATTCACCGAACCGACTTTGTATCGTATGACATGCAAAGGAGGATAATATTTATGTCAATGATTAAAATTGAAAACCTTACGTTTTCATATCCGACAAGTTATGATAATGTTTTTGAAAATGTCAGTTTCCAGGTTGATACCGATTGGAAGCTTGGTTTTGTGGGCAGAAACGGACGAGGTAAAACAACCTTTCTGAATCTTCTGCTTGGGAAATATGAGTATAGTGGAAAAATCCTATCATCCGTACAGTTTGATTATTTTCCTTATCCCGTTTCAGATAAGAATCGTATTACAGAGGATATATTGCAGGAGATTTGCCCACTTGCGGAAGAATGGGAACTTATGCGAGAACTTTCTTATCTTGATGTTGATGTCGATGTGCTTTGGCGACCTTTTGAAACACTTTCCAACGGAGAGCAGACAAAGGTTTTGATTGCCGCTCTTTTTCTTAATGAAGGGCATTTCCTACTGATTGATGAACCTACCAACCATTTGGATGCCAAAGCGAGAAAAAGTGTGGCGGCATATCTGAAAAAGAAAAAGGGATTCATCTTAGTTTCTCACGATCGTCGCTTTCTTGACGATTGTGTTGACTATATTCTATCGATTAACCGAGCGAATATCGAAGTGCAAAGAGGAAACTTTTCATCATGGATGTCAAATTTTGAGCGACAGCAAGAATTTGAACTGGCTCAGAACGAACGTTTGCAAAAGGACATCAGACGATTACAGCAGTCGGCAAAACGCGCTGCAGTATGGTCTGAACGTGTAGAAGCTTCCAAAATTGGGGCAGCAGATAAAGGTTATGTCGGTCATAAAGCCGCCAAAATGATGAAGCGTTCAAAATCTATAGAAGCGAGACAACAACAGACAATCGAACAAAAATCAGCATTGCTGAAAAATATGGAAACCGCAGAAGCCCTCAAGATACAACCGCTTAATTACCATACAGATTTGCTTGCATCATTATCGAATGTAGTAGTTTATTATGATGGCATTTCAGTTTGTGAACCCGTTTCGTTTGAAATAAGACAGGGAGAACGCATTGTGCTTGATGGAAAGAACGGCAGTGGCAAAAGTAGCCTGTTAAAGTTGGTAGTCGGGCAGTCCATAGATTATACGGGTACAGTAACACTTGGCTCTGGGCTTGTAATTTCTTATGTGCCACAGGATACATCGTATTTATGTGGAACCCTTTCCGAGTTTGCAGAAGAAAACAACCTTGATGAAAGTTTGTTCAAGGCAATTCTTAGGAAAATGGACTTTGAGCGTGTACAGTTTGAAAAGGATATTAAAGACTTTTCTGGCGGGCAAAAGAAGAAAGTCCTAATTGCGAAAAGCCTTTGTGAAAAGGCACACTTGTATGTATGGGATGAACCGCTCAACTTTATTGATGTGTACTCACGTATGCAGATTGAACAACTCATAACGGAGTTTGCCCCGACCATGCTCCTGGTAGAACATGACAGTGTTTTTCGAGATACTGTGGCAAGTAAAATTGTGAATATCTAAATTGGTTCTTCCGCAATTTTACGTTTTTCGCTTTAATAAAAATGGAGAATGCTGATTTACACTGGCATTCCAGTATTGAAAAATTACAAAATACGGATAATTGCGTAAGAACCTCTAAATTAAAATAATTGTATGGGTTAATTCCAGCTTTACAGAGACTCAAATTCCAGTTTGTAGAATTAAGAAAATCGTAATTTGTGGAGGTAAAATATAGATGAATCAAGGTAGAATTATTGTAATCACAGGT
>URXI01000503.1 GCA_900551775.1 uncultured Eubacterium sp.
TATTGCAGATACGATGCTGATTCTGCCTGAATTCGAATTCCATATGTTTGATGACGCTGCCTGGTCAGTCAAACCTTACGAGATCAGCGCCAATCTCGACACGGAGCAGGCTTATTGGAACAGTGACTCCCAGGGACAGGGCAATGTGGTCGCCCATCAGAAACACTATCACATGGCAAAGCCTTTTGACGGCACTTATGAATGCCGCTCCGAAATGTGCTTAGAGCTGGAAAAAATGGGCATCGAAATCAAATACCATCATCCGGAAGTCGGCGCTGCCGGTCAATTTGAAATTGAACCGATGCTGGGTCAGATGTCAAAGATGGCTGACGCTTCCATGATGATCAAATACGTCATACACAACACCGCGCTGAAGTACGGCAAAGTCGCGACCTTTATGCCAAAGCCGGTTTACGGCGAAGCTGGCAACGGCATGCACGTTCATATGCTCCTGCTCAAGGACGGAAAGCCGGTCTTCTCAGATGATGAAGGTTACTCCCACCTCAGCAGAGAAGCCCACTACTTCATCGGCGGACTTCTAAAGCATATCGCCTCCCTGTGCGCCCTGACCAATCCGAGCACCAACTCCTTCAAGCGCCTGGTTCCAGGCTTTGAGGCTCCCGTAACGGTTGGTTATGCCACATCAAATCGCAGCGCCGTCATCCGCATTCCGGCTTATGCCAAGACGCCGGAGCTGCGCCGCTTCGAAATCCGTAACCCGGATGCCACCTGCAACCCGTATCTGTGCCGCCATTCTGATGGCTGGACTGGACGGCATCAAAAACAAAATCGACCCGGAGAAAAACGGCTGGGGACCATATGATATGAATCTCTACTCCCTGTCCGATGAAGAGAAGGCAAAACTAACCCAGCTGCCTACCCGTCTTGACGATGCACTCGACGCTCTGGAGACAGACCACGATTATCTCACAGCAGGCGGCGTCTTCCCTCTCCACCTGATAGAGAATTTTATCGCCCTAAAGAGAAAAGAATGCCTGCAGCTGGCAGCCATTCCTCATCCTGGTGAATTTGACAGATATTTCAACTTATAATTGAAGCTGTTCCAGAGCTTTGCTATTCTAAATCATCAAAAGTGCCAGAAATGCGTTTTTTAAGAACATTTCTGGCACTTTTGATTCTGGCAGATTCCGTTATTTTGCCTTTCCGATCTGAGTTATAATGCGACCACATTGACCTGATAGCCGATCGCCTCGACAAACCGCAGCAGATCAGCCGTCTTTATGAAGATTGTCTTTTCATTGGTGTTCGGATGAAAGCTCATTCTTTCTTCGTTGATGATTTCTTTGTCGATGAAAACAGAAATATCTTTCTCCTCATTATTTAGAAGGCCGAAAGGAGAAACCACCCCTGGCGGGAGCATCATCTTCTCATAAAGGCTGTCTGAGGAAGCCATTTTGATGCCTTTGCTCCCTGCGATTTGACCAAACGCGCTCATATCCAGTCTCTTATGGTCGTCCATAATCAAAAGATAATAGGCAGTCTTTTTCTTGTTTGTCAGAAACATGGTTTTGGTACGGACTCCTTCAATCCCTTCAATAAAGCTGTCTGCCTGTTCTGTCGTCAGAGCAGGTTCATGTTCGACAATTTCAAAGGGGATTCCAAGAGACACGAGGGTTTCTTCAACTTTCTTGTACAGATCCAATTTCTTGTCCTTTCTTCACATATACTATGCTTTTAATAGATTGATTTCTTCCTGCAGACACGCAAGGAACTTTGCCGCATGACCGCCGTCCATCTGTGTATGATGAAACTGGTAAGACACGGTAAGGGTGGATTTCAAAAACTTCTTCTTATATCGGCTCCAGATCAAAAATGGATTGTTATAGAAGCCGGCGTAGATGTTCACGGCGCCGTCGATCTCATACTGGGTCAGTGCGGAAGTGCCGATCACCATATAATCCTCGCCCAAATCAAAGGGTTTACAAGTATCATGCACCTGTCCAGTCAGCCGCAGATAATCCTCGTTAAAGCGCTGAAGATCGTCAAAAAAAGGCACGTCGCAGGTGGCAATTTCGCCGTCTCTTGTTGCTGCCACCGTGTTTACGGCGATTTGATCGTATTGGAACAGCTTATCACCTACGGGAAGAAGATAAAATTCCTCCCTCTGCGAAGCCGCTTTGCCGATACACCAGCACATCAGCATGTTGAATTTGTATCCGCGCCCGCGG
>URXI01000504.1 GCA_900551775.1 uncultured Eubacterium sp.
GTTGTCGCCGGTGATCATTATGGTCTTGATGCCCATTTTGCGCAGGTCGGCGAATTTTTCCTTTACCCCCTTTTTGATGATATCCTTCAGGTGGATGACGCCGAGGATCTTGTGATTCTTGGCGACCACGAGAGGCGTTCCGCCCTGTTCTGCGATTCTCGTGACCACATCCTCGCATTCGCTGCTGTAGGTGCCGCCCTCGGAAATAACATAATCGCGTATGGCGTCAGCCGCACCCTTACGAATTTCATTATGGTCATAATCCACGCCGCTCATTCTGGTTTTGGCTGTGAACGGAATAAAGGTAAACTTCTTGTCGCTAAGATTTCTCTCTCTGATGCCGAATTTCTCTTTTGCCAGAACCACGATGCTCCTGCCTTCCGGCGTTTCGTCAGGCAGGGAAGATAATTGGGCTGCATCGGCCAGTTCTTCTTCTGATGTGCCGTCAACGGGAATGAAGCTGTCCGCCTGACGGTTCCCCAGGGTAATGGTGCCCGTCTTATCCAGCATCAAAATATCCACATCGCCTGCCGCCTCGATGGCACGGCCGCTCATTGCCAGCACGTTGGCACGGTTCAGCCTGCTCATACCGGCAATGCCGATGGCAGAGAGCAGCGCGCCGATGGTGGTCGGTGCCAGGCAGACTAGCAAAGCGACCAGTGTCGTTACAGAAGTCGGATTGTCAATGCCCGCCTGCTTTGCAGAGAACATGGAGTAGGTGTACAGAGATAGAGTAACCAAGATAAAAATGATGGAAAGCGCTGCCAGGAAAATCTGGAGGGCTAATTCGTTGGGTGTCTTCTTTCTGGAAGCGCCCTCGACCATAGCGATCATCTTATCCATAAAACTCTGTCCCGGTTCGCTAGTCACACTGACGATGATCCAGTCGGACAGCACGTTGGTGCCGCCCGTCACCGCACTTCTGTCGCCGCCGCTTTCACGGATGACGGGAGCGGACTCTCCGGTGATGGCACTTTCATCCACAGATGACGCACCCAATACTACATCTCCGTCGGCAGGAATCTGCTCTCCTGCCTGGACGACGACAAGGTCTCCTTTTTTCAGCGAAGCTGCAGGAACCACGGTAAAATTCTCTTTTTCTTCAATGGATGGAATTCTGTGTGCATCTACATCTCTTCTCGATGCGCGGAGCGCATCCGCCTGAGCTTTGCCTCGTCCCTCAGCAATGGCTTCTGCAAAGTTCGCAAACAAACAGGTGAACCACAGAATGACGGCAATGGCCAGGGTATATCCGGCAGGCGCATCCTTCGTGCCTGCTAAAGCTGCAATCCAAAGAATCGTCGTCAGTATCGCTGAAACGTATACCAGCAGCATGACAGGGTTCTTCGCCTGTGTCTTTGGATTCAGTTTGATAAATGAATCTTTGATAGCTCGCAGCAGAATCTGTTGATCTACCATGGAGCTTTTTACTTTCTCAGTCATCTATGCATGCCTCCTATCATAATACATTGCTGACAAATTCAGCGATTGGACCAAGTGCCAGGGCAGGGAAGAAGCTCAATGCGCCTACCAGAAGAACGATCATGATCAGCAGGAACACGAACATTCCGTTGGTGGTAGACAGCGTACCCGCCGTTACCGCGATCCGCTTCTTCTGTCCCAGGCTGCCTGCAATGGCAAGGGTTCCGATGATCGGTAAAAATCTTGCGAACAGCATGACTGCGCCAAGGCTCAGGTTGAGGAATACGGTATTGGCATTGAAGCCGGCAAAGGCTGATCCGTTGTTTCCTCCTGCTGAGGAATATGCATAGAGCACTTCTGACAGTCCGTGAGCGCCGCTGTTGTTGAGACTGTCCGCCACTTCTGGAACTGCCGCTGCAAGGCCGCTGCCGACCAGAATCGCAATCGGTGTTGCCAGGCAGACCAGCACAGCCCACTTCATCTCATATGGTTCGATCTTCTTTCCGAGGAATTCCGGCGTGCGGCCTACCATCAGTCCTGCGATAAATACTGTCAATATGGCGAAGGCCAACATGCCGTACAAGCCGCAGCCCGTGCCTCCAAAGATCACCTCGCCCAGCATCATCAGCAGCATCGGAATCATTCCGCCAATGGGCGTGTAGCTGTCATGCATGGAGTTGACCGCGCCGTTCGATGCGGCTGTGGTGAATGCGGCCCAGAGAGAGGAGTCGGTCACGCCGAAACGTGCCTCCTTGCCGTCCA
>URXI01000505.1 GCA_900551775.1 uncultured Eubacterium sp.
CCGCCGGCTGCAGAAGCACCCAACAGCATATTGGCGCCAGCCAGCTCGCTCTCGCTCTGCAGATAAGTAGCACCGCGCTTGGGCAGCTCGCGGGAGAGGTATTCAGGCACCTCGTTCTGCGGAGTAATGGGATAGCCAAAGAACGCATCGACACCGGCACGAACAGCTGCTTCCGCAATCGCTTCATTGCCTTTCATCAAAACTCTTGCCATTTGTCTTCTCCTCCCTTATTCTTTCTCAAGCGCGATGGCGGCATCAGGACAAGTCACTGCACAGTTCCCACAGGCAATACATTTCTCAATGGCAATGTTGTGCGCGGGGTGATAGCCTTTCTGGTTCGTGGCCCCTTTGTTGATCTCCATGATCTTCAGAGGACAGGCAGAGACACAAAGCCCGCAGCCTTTGCACAGCTCTGCGTTGATGGTCATTGTCGCTTTCATCTTTTTTCAACCTCTTCCCTATTTGTTAATCCATTAGATATTCCGGACGAACATACATCCTGACTGGGACAATCTCACCGGCCAGGGACGGCTTCTGTGCTTTGCAGGTCTCCATCAACTCTGGAGGACAAGTACAGTAGAGACATGGGATCTGCATCTTTTTTGAGACCTCCCGCACCACCGCATCGCCTCGCAGGATATCCTCCAGAGTGGTCTCCTGCAGCATATGTGTGTTATTGATCAGCTCCGTGATGCTCAGTTTGCAGGCATCCTGGATCTCCTGGGCAAACTCCAGCACCTGATCGGTCGTTTGGCTTTCATAGCGGTTGGCATTGACCACCAACCACATTTCATAGCTACCGTCTGTGATCTGGTCTCTGAACCTGGCCAGCACTCTTGCACCGACCGCGTTTCCACCTACATCCACCACATTGTCTCTTCCGTTGTCCACAAAAAAAGACTGTACTTCACTACTGATTCCGGGAATGTCAATTTTCCAGTCATTATTGAAGTTGCTGGACACTACACGGATTCCCCGTGCTCCCAGCATCAGCGCCTGCTGCCGAGTTCTGAAATACGGATTCACTATGTCCAGATCCGCCATTGCCACCTCTCTGCCGCATTCGACCTGTTTAATAGCGTAATTGATGGCGCACTCCGTCTTTCCGCTCCCATAGTGACCCACGAAAATATGAATGCTGGTGTTCATATCAGTCCCCCTTGCAGCATTTATGAAATTCAATTTCACTTTCGCAGTTCTCATTATGATATGATCCGAAAATGAAGTCAAGGTTTCCATCGCTTCCTATTGTTTTTTCTGTTTATTAATCCAAGATTTTTTGATTTTCTTTGGTCTAAAGAAACGATTGAAAGAACGTTGCATTTTACTTTTCATCGCCGAAAATATATGTTATAATTTTTTAATAAACGACAGCCGGATCTTGGCTCAACAAGTAGAGGTGGCATAATTATGTCTGAGACCAGCACTTCCAATCTCTCCATCGACCGCATGCTACGGATCATCGAGCTTATGTCCGAAAGTGGAAAGCCCATGCGACTCAACGAGATTGCTGAATCCAGCGGAGTTTCTACAAGCACTGCCATGCGTATTCTTAATACGCTGATTGAAAGGGAGTACGCCAAGCAAAATGAGGAAACTCTCCTATATTCCTTGACCATGAAATTTTTAAAGATTGGCACAAATATTCGGGAAAATCTGGCAGCCAACCAGTTAATCCACCCCTATTTACAGGAGATCACAAAACGTCTGAATCTCTCGTGTGCTATGGCCATATTAGATGATGACATGATTGTTTATATTGATGAGTCTGTCAGTTCCAAACAAATGTTGCGGTTTTACCATCATCTGGGGCACGCTTTTGAGATGCATACCAATGCCTCTGGAAAACTCTTTCTGGCACAGATGTCTAAAGAGGCATTTACCTCTTATTGCAGACACCATAAATTTGAAAGCACATCTCCCAAATCCATCACTAACCAGGCAGAGCTAGCAAAGAATTTGGAGCAAAGTCTTAAACAGGGCTATTCGCTCAACGACGAAGAGAGTGTACTGGGCACACGTTGCTTTGCCGTTCCGATCTACAACGACAAGGGCCGTATTATCGCCAGTATCAGTGTCAGCGGCACCGTGTTCCAGCTCCCGCTTGAGCAGATCCCAGCTATGGTGGGCGTGGTCAATAACATCCTGAGTCATTTTTACCGGGAGTACGCGCCT
>URXI01000506.1 GCA_900551775.1 uncultured Eubacterium sp.
AAGAGCCTTAGCACTTGCCCCCTTAATAATTTATAAATTAGCAGTTAATTGGTAGTGGAGGATTCTGTTTTGTGTTGATTCTCGATAGATTCTTTTACCATTTGGGCAATATTCATTGGAGGCAGTATAACAGGATCTACTTCCGGCTGTGCTGTCAACAGAGATATTTGACTCCTAATATATGGGAAGACAATGGCAATAGCATTTTGTTGAATTAAAATATCTGAATCTTCCACAGCTTCCGATATTTGAAAATATCCAGATGCTCTTACTACAAAGTTATATTCATCTTTTTTTGTCCCTATTATGCGAATACTGGATACAAACTCACCATTTTCTCTTTTATTGAAAGCAAATCCAAACTCTACTTGTAAATCATTTTTGCTTTTAAAATTAACACGATTGAATGTTATTTCATCAAAAAGTAAATGGTTCA
The DNA here is from genome assembly GCA_900551775.1 of uncultured Eubacterium sp. Lineage (GTDB taxonomy): Bacteria > Bacillota > Clostridia > Peptostreptococcales > Anaerovoracaceae > Senimuribacter. Next base: position 437 of record URXI01000506.1, read on the forward strand.
GTTTTAAAATACAATTATTTTCCATATTCATACTAAAACTCCTAATACCACTTAAACTACTTTCACGCAGCTGAAATAGTTGTATCTAATCCTATGAAATAATTTGAATGGGGCGCAGAAGTAGTAGCTATACTTCCGATATCAATTGAACCTGAATTAAAGAATACATCTGATGGACTGTAAAATTTTCCGACGTTTAATAGGGAACTAATATCTATATCAGGAATTGTTTCGATTAAATCTGTGCCCTCGGTAATATTAGATAGTTTCTCCCTAATTTTCGACAAAAAGGAGTCTCTGAGACGTAAATTGGTGATATCAGGATAATTTGCAGATTTAAAAAAATCATATGCTTCATTATGTTTCAGCAGAATTCGGCATCCATAGTTAAACATCAAATCCACCTCTTAATTTAATGATCCAACGTATTTTTCAGTTAGCGTTGTATCAATCAAATCTATTCTCATTGGAACTGTATCTGCATATCTTAAATCTTCCCTTTTAGGATAGGTTGTAAACCCAGCGTCTAAATACCATTGAACCTTATCATCAAGTGCATCAAGAACCAAAAATCTAATGGGTAAAATTTTCGACAGCTTTTCTGCATCAGAAATAAGTCTAGCCAACACTCGCGTGCCAATGCCGTTTCCCTGAACACGACGATCAATTGCAATATATGAAATTTCGAGAGCAGCATATTCATGATCTGTTACATAATAGTCGTTAGCCTCATCGCAGAGAACGACAAGTTTAATCATACAATTTCCAATCAGATAACCATCAACATAGATATTATAAGCTAAGCCTTGCTTACATATGGTTTTACTATAAGCATCTTTAATCCGATCATCAATGCTTGCAATACCACATGATATAGGTGATGAAGAAGGAATATCTTCCCTCATAACAGCAAGTCGTAACTCTGACATTGTTATACCACAGCCTTAAAACAACTTAGTTTAATAATGATACAGTGTTTTCTCATTTTTTTCAATAGAAAACAATATAAAGTAACCTGGATTTAATGCCTTTGTGTTGATATATTAAGATGACATTTGAATGCATTGAATGCACCCTACAATTAATAGCCTATTTTAGGAAGAGATTGCACATGAATATGCACATATATAAAAGTTCTAAGAGTTACTATCAATAAACAATCGAATATTTACTTATTGTAAACGGCATAAAGGGAATGAACTTCCAGACTTAAGAAACTGACTGATTTTTGCAGCCTATTATAATTTTTAAAAATCCGATTAGATAGATACAATGGTTAGGAAACACTTAATGTTTTTGCAAAGTAACAATAAATGTAACTCTTTTTAAAAGACACTCAAAGAAAAGACATTAAAATATTATCTATATAACTAGGGCATTAGTAAATGCAATATTAGAGAATTATTATAATGGATTATAAATTTATCGGTTAAAAGTCTAAATGAGAATGGTTGGTTATCTTTGCTTCAGATGGAATTTTATCTAAATCCCTCAAAATTTGCGCCACAGTAAACAATAGTAAGTCCCTGCCCCTCGAACCACGCAAATGATAATTCTTTCTGAACTGTGGTCAAAATCCCTGGATATTCTCCGTGTCTTACGGTATTGTGTGTCGCTGATAGGAGGCGATACACGTGAACGACTATATGCAGGCGCTGCACCAGCGGTTCTTCCGGGAACCGGAGTGTGCGGACGTGTGGGAAGAGATCGAGGCTCTCCGGCAGGAACTGCGGGA
>URXI01000507.1 GCA_900551775.1 uncultured Eubacterium sp.
GTCAGGCCGTCCTTTCTGATATCCGTATAAAGAACCGCGTCCAGGAAGAAATGCTGCCCTTTTTCTTTTTCTTTTCTAGTCGTTATCGAATTTTGTCGAATTTTTGCCAAAACGAGTGAAAATCTGGCTTTTGGAAAAAAACCTGTAACTATTGAAAAACAGCCATTTGTATTGATAATTTTAGCACGGTTTGAAGATTTTAACCCTGGAACTGTTGCAAACACTCGCTCAAAAACTTTTTTCCAAATCGCCAAAAAAACACCTTTTTAGCAAAAAAACCGGCCGATCTTAGCGAAGAACAGTTTGCTGCCCGTTTCTTTTTCTTTGTCTTGACAAGTGCGAGGCTGTCGTAGTAGAATAAAATTACAATTGAATGTAGGAAGGTCCCCTGATAGGGGTTAAAAGAGAAGCAAGTGAGAGACTTGCACGGTCACGCCGCTGTGAAGACGTAGCCACATCTCAACAATGTCACTGGGAAACTGGGAAGGCGCAGATGTGAGTGTTTGATGTCTAAGTCAGAAGAACTACCTGAATACAGCCAATTTGCACAAGGTTACGAACGATGACCGGGTGTGAACACGCATGGAGACCCAGAATCAGTGTCATTGCTGATGGATTCCGGCGAGACGCCTGTCTGTTTCGGACAAGCGTTTTTTATTTTTAACGGTTCTGCTCGTATAATGCGTGAATTTTTGTTGATTCATGAAAGGAGAAAAAATGACAAAAAGGCAAAAACTGATTTTATCAATTGTTTCAGCGCTCTCTGTTGCATTCGGCATTGTGCCGGCTGCAAGTGCCATGCACATTATGGAGGGCTATTTACCAGCAGCACACTCTCTGGTATGGGGGGTTATCTGTGTTCCCTTTGTCGTATGGGGGTTCATTTCCATCAAGAAGACCCTCAGCGAAAATAGAAAAGCAATTACCGTTCTGGCCATGGCCGGAGCATTTATATTTGTTATCTCGTCACTGAAGATTCCGTCTGTTACAGGAAGCTGCTCTCACATGACAGGTACAGGACTGGGCGCCATTCTCTTTGGGCCTGCTTCTGTCAGCATCCTGGGCATCATCGTATTGTTATTCCAGGCGATCCTCCTTGCCCATGGCGGTTTGACCACATTGGGGGCAAACACCTTTTCCATGGCCATTGCGGGACCATTTGTTTCCTTTGGCGTGTATAAGCTCTGTGAGAAGTTAAAGGTCAACAAGATGGTTTCTGTGTTTTTGGCAGCGATGATCGGTGACATCTTTACATATTGCGTCACAAGCATTCAGCTTGCTGTCGCTTATCCGTCCGAAGTGGGCGGCGTCATGGCTTCTGCTGTGAAATTCCTGGGCGTTTTTGCTCCGACACAACTGCCTCTTGCAATTGTGGAAGGAATTTTGACCGTCGTCATCGTCATCGGCTTGGAATCTTTTGCGAAACCGGAACTGAGATCCATCGGATTCATAAAGGAGGGCAGATAATCATGGAAAAGAAGAAGAGCAGAAAAGGACTGGTCATCGTCCTGCTGGTTATCGCCATTCTCATCGCAGTCATTCCATTTCTCGCCTTAAAAGGCGCGGAATTTGGCGGGTCTGATGATGCGGGCAGCCAGATGGTTGCCGAAATCCAGGGCAGCGAGTATACGCCTTGGTTTGAACCAATTCTTGAACAGTATCTGGGGGGAGAAATCCCAGGTGAAATAGAGAGTCTGATTTTCTGTCTGCAGACAGGCATCGGCGTCGGTATCGTGGCCTTTATCATGGGACGTTTCTATGAAAGGCACAAATGGAAAAAGGATGAAGAGGTAGAAAATAGTGATACTAATTGATAAGCTCTGTTACTTATCAAAAATCAGATACGTTAATCCAGCAGAAAAGTTCGCTTTCGCGGTGCTGACTCTCATATTCTGTATTGTCAGTCGTTCCATCGTGATGGGGCTTTTCATCCTGGCCTTTAACAGTTTTCTGACCATAAAGATCGGCGGAATTTCAGCCAGGAGGTACGGCAATCTCATGCTGGTACCTCTGGCTTTTCTGCTTCTCAGCACGGCAGCCATCATCGTCAATCTGTCAAAGCATCCCCTGGATGCCTTTGCACTGCAGATTGGGAACTGGTATCTGACCGGAAGCTGGGAATCCATCCGCCGCGGCTTGCAGCTCATTGTGACAGCGATGGCG
>URXI01000508.1 GCA_900551775.1 uncultured Eubacterium sp.
TCGCCCTGCACAAGGACATCGGCATCGGCATGACCCTGGCTGATTTTGAGGGGCACTGGTACAAGCAGACGCTGCTGCAGAGACTGATACAGAAACAGGTACACAAGGAGGAAGTGGCTGAGGAAGTGAGGGTTCTCTATGTGGCTCTGACCAGGGCAAAAGATCTGCTCTACTTGACGGGAACGGTCAAAGAGGGCGCAAAGTTCATGGAAAATCGTCAGATCGGCCTGGGCGGCGACACGACGTATCTGGACATGATCGGAGACGTCTCCCGCCTTGAACTGGTGGATGCCAACCTTCTGTCTCCTGGTGATGCGGAAAAAAGCGGTATAGTGGGAAACCCCATGGGAAAAGATATCTTTGACAGACGGCTTTCGAAAGAGGAAGAGGCGGAAATACTGCGCCAGCTGGACTTCGTCTATCCTTATGAGGCTTCCCGCAGGCTGAAATCCAAGTATTCGGTGACAGAGGTTTACCGCATGGGGCAAACTGTGCAGAGAGACTTTGAAACTGTGCTGGCTGTCCCTAAATTCAGACAGGGAGAACGAAAGCTGACGGCGGCAGAGAAGGGCACCGTTTATCACAGCATCATGGAACGGCTGGATTTCGATCGGGCAGAGCGAGAAGGCCTGCCATATATCGAGGAAGCAGCAGCCGATTATGTCAATCGTGAGATCTTTGATGCGGTGGCATTGCAGTCCATAGAGCTGTCCCGCATCGCCGAATTCTTTAGCACGGAGCTGGGATGCCGCTGTGCCACGGCGTACCGAGAAGGCAGACTGGAGCGAGAACGGCCTTTTGACCTTTTGATGGAGCTGGAAGGTGAAAGAATCATCGTCCAGGGTATCATAGACTGCTATTTCGAAGAAGATGACGGCTTTGTGCTGCTGGATTACAAGAGCAACTGGATCGACCCGCAGAAGGATTTTGAGAAGGAAGCGGCGCGCTTGCGCAGAACCTACGGCGGTCAGATTGAAATATATCAAAAAGCCCTGGAAACTTCAAAAGGACGGACGGTAAAAGAAGCCTGCCTCTATCTTTTCGGGGCGGGGAAATTAGTGAGAATGTGATATAGAAGGAAGTGGAGTAGATATGAGTAATGCTTTAATTTTAGAGGGCGGCGGCATGCGGGGGATTTTCGCAGCCGGCGTCATCGACTATTTGCTGGATCAGAAGATTGGCTTTGATAACGTCATCGGCGTGTCTGCAGGTGCCTGTCACGGCTGTGCAGTTATGTCTCTGGCCAGCGGGGACGGGCCTATGCCACGGCAACCGACTATCTGGACAATAAAGAATATTGCAGCCTGCGTAGTCTGCGTAAGACCGGCGACCTCTTCGGCGCAGATTTTCTCTATTACAAAATCCCACAGGAACTTTATCCCATAGACAATCATGCCTTTCTTGACAGCGGCATCAAGTTTCAGGCTGTAGTGACTAACTGTGAAACCGGCCAGGCCGAGTATCCGGTCATCAAGGACATGTTTGATGATATCGAATACGTCAGGGCTTCAAGTTCCCTGCCGCTGCTTGCAAAGATGGTTGAAATCGACGGGAATTTGTACATGGATGGGGGCATTTCTGATTCTATTCCATTGGCACAGTCTCTCAGACAGGGCAACGAAAAAAACGTCATCGTCTTGACCCGGCCCCGTGGCTACCGAAAAAAGAACAGCCGCCTCGCGGCAGCTGCCGGACTCAAGTACCGCAAATATCCAAAGATGGCTGCGGCACTGAAAAACAGGTCGAAGGTTTACAACGAAACCCTGGTTTTGATTGAAAGAGAGGAGGCGGCGTGCAGAGCCTTCGTCATCGCACCCATGGGACCTCTTGACATCGGCAGGACGGAGAAAGACCGCAGCAAATTGAAAGCAGCTTACCAGGAAGGTTACTTCGTGGCGGAAGGACTGGGGGCAAAGCTGCTGGCTTTTTTGGAAGGCTGATGGGTATCGCCACACAGTTCTGTGAGCGCTTGCAGCGGCTTTGACAGATATTTGTCGCGATGCCAGACTGCATACATGTGATTTTCCAGCACCAGGTCAGGAATCAAAAGTTCCACCAGGTGCTGTTTTTTTAGTTCTTCTGACACGTAAGCCTCGGGCAGGATGGCGATCCCCAGGGCTGCTTTGGCTGCCGCTAAAAGGGCC
>URXI01000509.1 GCA_900551775.1 uncultured Eubacterium sp.
TGGGGCTGCCCGGCGTCGCTTACCTTACGGGAATCGCTGACGCTGCCTGGACCGCAATCGGACTGGCTCTGGGGACCTATATCAACTGGCTCATCGTTGCCAAGCGGATCCGCACCTATTCTCATCATATCGATGCGATTACGATTCCGGATTTTTTCTCGAAGCGTTATCACGACGAGAAAAACGTCCTCAACGCCATTGCAGCCGTCATCATCATCCTGTTCTTCATTCCCTATACGGCATCCGGTTTTGCTGCCTGCGGAAAACTCTTCGGCAGCCTCTTTGGTGTCGATTACTTCTGGGCCATGGTCATCAGCGCCATTGTCATCGTAGGTTATACGACGCTGGGCGGCTTCCTTGCAGCCAGCACCACCGATCTGATCCAGAGTATCGTCATGTCAATTGCTCTGATCGTGGTACTAGGTTTCGGGATCAATGCCGCAGGAGGCTGGAGCGCGGTCGTGGATAACGCCAACGCGCTGCCGGGATATCTCAATCTGAGTCAGACCTATGATCCTGCGTCTGGCAGTGCATCCCCTTACGGTCTTCTATCAAAATGTTCCATGCTGGCCTGGGGACTCGGTTACTTCGGCATGCCCCATATCCTGCTTCGCTTCATGGCCATCGAGGACAAGGAAAAGCTGAAACTTTCCAGAAGAATTGCCACCATATGGGTTCTGATTTCTCTGGCGGTTGCCATCACCATCGGCGTCGTCGGCTACGGGATGACCCAGGCCGGCGCAGTAGAATACCTCGACGGCTCTAACTCAGAGACTATCATCGTGCGGATTGCAGGACTGATCAGCCAGCACGGCGCTCTGGCCGCCCTCGTCGCCGGCGTCATCTTAGCGGGTATTCTGGCTGCTACCATGTCAACCTCTGACTCCCAGCTTCTGGCAGCCTCCTCCAGCGTATCACAGAACATCTTTAGGGGTTTTCTCAAAATCAATATGAGTGAAAAGAAGTCCATGCTGACGGCAAGATGTACGGTCATCGTAATCTCTGTCATTGCAGTGCTTTTCGCTTCCAACCCGAACAGCTCCGTTTTTGAAATCGTCTCTTTTGCCTGGGCAGGTTTTGGGGCCACCTTCGGTCCTGTCATGCTCTGCGCCCTTTTCTGGAAACGCTCTAACAAGCAGGGTGCCATTGCGGGCATGGTAATCGGCGCAGTGATGATCTTTGTCTGGAAATACGCGGTCAAACCGCTGGGCGGCGCTTTCGGCATTTACGAACTGCTGCCCGCCTTCTTGGTGGCTCTCGCTGTCAACATCATCGTCAGCCTGGTCACAAAGGCTCCAACAGGAGAGGTTGAAAAAGAATATGAATCATATGCTTCAGAGATGCGCAAGTAGACATATGAAACAAAAATCAGAGTAGAAAGCTCCATTTCTACTCTGATTTTTATGTTTGCTATATGTAATTATTCCTTTGCGACGGTGCAGATGCCAGAGGCAGAATCATCAATCGCTGTACGTTTCATAATATTGCCGCGCCTCGTCCTCTTCCAGCCCGAACCGCAATATTAGCTTTTCAATAATCGTCTCCCGAGGCCTTCCATCTTCTATATAGTCCTGCACGAATGCGGCGATTCCTTGCTCCTTACCCTCTTTCTCCGCCAGCATGATTCTGGTAGCCAGGTCATGTTCTGCCATCTCTTTCCGAAACAAAAGGTCCTGCAGGCTTTCGTCTTCTGTAATTTCTTTAAATACCTGTTCTGACATTAAAATCGCCTCCTCCCCCGTGTCCAGCAATTTACTCACATATAATTTTCGCCTTTTGCCAACGAAGAGTTCACCATTCTCGCCCCGTAGATCAGTGTCCTTTTCCACGTTAAACTGTTCGCCTTTTGCCGAACGCGCCTTGACATCCATGACCGTCCCTTTGTCTCCCAGACGAAAGCCTTTATGTACGGTATTAACGATTTTCACGCCAGTTATGGGGTCTTTTCCACGTTCCAAAACTAAGTTCAGCAAAGAAAGTAACGCTTTATTTGATTCCTTTACTTTATCTGTTCAATACAGCCGTTCTTGATCGCCTCAATATTCTCTGTCAGCTTCTCTCTCGGCCAGTCCCACCACTGCAGGTCCAGCAGTTTTTTAATGGTATCTTCTGAAAAACGCTTTTTTATCGGTCT
>URXI01000510.1 GCA_900551775.1 uncultured Eubacterium sp.
AGGAGCGTCAGCGACTGGAGGAGTGAGACGAAGTCGAACGTTGACTATGTAATACGCAATCACACTGCCCATGACAGAAATACTTAGCGTAGACCAAAAGTCCAACATAAATACCACCCCCTTCCAACAAATTTGCTGAAGGTTCAGCAGTATCATTATCATATCATACGTCATATGGGAATAATAGTATTTTATGGTTTATTTTTACATTTCATGCTGATAAATAATTCTGACAGCAAACAAGCAGAGCTTTGCCGTAGCCACGAAGAAACGGCTCACAGCATTTTTTTCAAAATGCCTTGAGCCGTTTCCTTCTTTACAACTTATAAAATACAGGTTTTCTCTCTTTATAGACTGCATAATACCGGAGTCCGCATGTCTTTACCATCTCCCCTGCCTCTTCAAAGCATTCTCCCACACACTCCGGGGTGTGCGCGTCAGAACCAAAGGTGATGATTTCTCCGCCAAGCTCTGCATAGCGGTTGATAATTTCAACCTTCGGGTTAGTCAGCCCCAGGCTTTTCAGCCTGGAGGTGTTCACCTCTATGCCCCTGCCTGACTCAATCAGAGCCTTTAGGATGCTGTCCAGTTCGTCACCATATTTGCTGTAGGAAAAGGTCTCGATGGCGCCCGGCGCATATCGGAAGATGAAGTCCAGATGGCCGCAGACATCGAAGTCCGGTATCTTGACGATATTCTCATACTCCTCCTGAAAGTAGAGCCTGCAGATTTCCTCTGTACTCTTTCCCTCATAGGTTCTGAGGTCATCCGCTCCTCTTCCTCTGAAATTGTGCGTCGAGCCGATGACAAAATCAAATGGATAGTCCGCTGTATAGGCCGCCAATTTTTCCGGCAGGTGGGGCTGCAATCCCATCTCCACTCCAATCAGCACTTCAATTCTGCCCGCATACTCTTCTCTGATTCGCGCCAGATCAGCAAGATACCCTTCCATATCATCCGTGTCGCCGATCAAAAATGTGTAATTGTCCGGCGGGAAGATGGGCTGGTCATAGTCCTGGTGCTCTGTGATGCAAATGTGCTTCATGCCTACCCGCAGCGCACTTTCGATTTGATGGCGGACCGGCGTCTTGGAGTCGCTGGACCACCTCGTATGTATATGCATGTCACTCATCATAATATGGCCTTCTTTCCCTTATGCAGTTGCGGTTTCCGCTTCTTTTTCCAGCGGCTTCATGCAGATTCCCGTAATGCTGTAGAAATACGCCAAAATCCAAATCGTATAGCTCATAAAGCAGTAAGGGAAATACTGTGCGATCGGCACGCCTAGTACTGACGGGTAGTAGATACCGGAAGCAGCCCAAGGAATGAAGCCTGCCGTTCCAGTACAAAAGTCTTCCATGGTTCTTGAAAGATTCAGGGTTGACAATCCCATCTCCTTATATTTTTCGGAGTACATTTCTCCAGTCAGAATCAATGCCAAAGTCGAACTTCCGCCGATTGCAACCAAAACCACGCAGGAAATCGAGGTTGCAAAGACTAGTCCAAATCTGGATTTGACAGACAGCAAAAGCTTTCCAAGGAGCGCCTCGATGGCACCGATGTGTTCCATAATAGCCGCAAAATACAAGCAGATGTATACCGTAATAAAGGATTTCATCATCGAAGCAAGGCCACCTCTGTTGAGCAGGCTCATAGCATCCTCTCCTGCTTCGGCGGCGACAAAGCCGCTGCCGGCATGCTCTGCCATTTCCAAGTTAAATCCGCTGTAGAGGGCTGTGATTCCATCCTCCAGGCTGAATCCCTGGTAGAACACGCCGATCAGAACAGCCAGAACAGCGGACAGCATCATGATGACGGTAGACGGCTTCTTTGTAATACAACCGTAGACCAACAAAATAATCGGCAGCAAGACGATGACGTTCCAATTGAATGCGCTGTCCAAAGAGTCCAGCAGCTGAATGGTATTTTCCGGCAGTCCCGTTGTGGCGGCCTCTGCCTTGAAACCCATGACTGCATAGATGGCTAGCCCGACAAGTCCTCCCGGGACTACTGTTTTGGACATGTTTTTGATATGATCGAAGATGTCATTTTTTGTCGCCAGGGAAGCCAAAATCGTCGTGTCGGATAACGGTGAAAGCTT
>URXI01000511.1 GCA_900551775.1 uncultured Eubacterium sp.
GATTGGGGAGTCATTTTTTGCGCCTGGAACATTTAGGGCAACCATGTCCTTTTGTGCGGTTGGCAATGCTTGTTTCCCATTCGTGCCCACACTGAGAACATTTCCACCGCGCCTTTTTCCCACTTCCGGGGAGCAGTTTGCTCGGATCCAAATCTGTATTTTTTTGATAATCCCACTCTTTCAGTAATTCCGGATGTAAGGTTGCCAAATCATTTACACCACTTTTTGGAACGCGCCCGCTGCAGCATGGACAACCAGAACCTTTCTTTCGGTTGTTGGGACTGGCTTCCCACGCGTGCCCACATCGGGGGCATAGCCACCAGACTGCCTGAAATCGCCCCGCCGAAATATCATTCGGGGACAGTGTTCCGTTTCTTGTAGGGTGCCATTCTTTTGCTAACTCAGGCATGGTTTCAGCAAGTGAACCCACTCGCTTTACGACCTGTTTCGTGAAAGAAACACTTCGTCTGCTCTTGGAGCACTCCGCACAGCCATATCTCCCAGGCTGGGTCATGCTGTTGATGCTACACTGCCACACGTGACCACAGTCCGGACATTTCCAATGTACAATTTGATTGGAACTGACCGTAAACATATTGGGGGACAGATTTCCGTTTTTGGAATAATCCCAACATTTGACAACATCAGGGCGGGTCTCTGCCAGGGAGTCCTTGACTTCGCTTAGATAGCTGAGAATATCCGCTCTATCCCGTTCCAAATTGGCTCTGACCGCGCTGTGAAAATACGAAGGATTTTTTCTTGTCCACATGTTTGAGTTCCGGTCAATCGCATCCAGTATTGCATTGATCGTCTCTTCTAACTTGGTGTATGTCCGTACCTTTGGGATGTAATAAACCGCATCCGCTACATCGCTCCACCGTGATTCCACATTCTCTTTCACTCTGATAAGAGTGATTTGATGAGCCTTGCAAATGTTATATTTCTTTTTCTCCCTCGTGTGCTGCGCGGCAGAGTTATGCCAGTTGGCTCCGTCAAACTCGATTCCCAAACGAATGGAGGGAACATAGATATCCAGTTCCATGGAGCGCTCAAATATTTCTTTATATCTGCTGATTGCGTCAGGATAAAGTTTTTTCACATAAAAAAGGATGGCCTGTTCAGGAAAAGAAGTCTGACTTTTTGCATTACAACTGGGACATTGGGTGTCATCGCTGTTTCTATCGTGAATCGTAGCCTGGTACGCATGTCCCAATGGACAAAGCCACCATACCCGTTTTCCGCTTCCGGCAGTTACATCAAACGGAGTTAAATCGCCATTTTCAGAGGGATGCCATTCTTTGGCCAAGCGTGGATTTACAGTAGCAAGATCATTAAATCCTCTTAATACTTTGTGCCCTGAACAATACGGGCAGGAATATCCACGGCTGGAACGTTTGATAATAAGTTGCTCATAGGCGTGTCCTTTTTCACACAGCCACCAGAACTTTTTCCTGCTGCCGGCAGTGACATCGTGCGGCGTCAAATTGCTGTTTTGTTCATAGTTCCATTCTTTCGCCAAGTGGGGGTGTGTCGTGGCCAAATCGTTCACGCCCTTGAGTGCCCGATGACCAGAGCAATACGGACAGCCGTAGCCTCTTTTTGCACGTTGATTGACAACCATTAGATAGGGGTGTCCCTCTGGGCACAGCCACCAAACTTCTTTGCCTGATCCAGGTGTAACATCCTCCGGTTTTAGATTTCCATTTTCTGTTGGGTGCCACTCTTTCGCTAAAGCAGGATTCAATGTGGCTAAATCATTTCCACCTTTTATCAATCTGGCCATAATTGCCTCCCCAATCATAGAATGGGTGGTTCTTAGGATTCCTTGATATTGCTACTATATCACAAAAAACGGTGATAAAACAGATCGCACTCAAATTCATGGCATGGACAACTTTCCGTACAAAATTGTCTCAATACTCCATGAGATTGTCAGTCAGCCCCGCTTATGGTATGATGACCCTATCAAGTGAGGAGGTGCCGTCATGCCCCTGCATATCGTGCGAAATGATATCACCACCATGAAGGTGGACGCCATCGTCAACGCCGCCAACGAGAGCCTGCTGGGCGGCGGAGGTGTGGACGGCGCCATCCACCGTG
>URXI01000512.1 GCA_900551775.1 uncultured Eubacterium sp.
GGCGTGGCTCCTAAACTCCTGCGGATGCAGCGCCGAATATGAGCAGATCCTATTTGCCAGCGGCGGACAAAACGCCCTGTCAGCCATCCTGGCTGCCATGTTCAGGCGCGGTGATAAGATTGCCGTAGATGATCATACATATCCGGGAATCAAGAGTGCTGCCTCTATGATGGGCATCCAGCTCATTCCTGTGCAGCAGGACAGCGAGGGAATGAATCCTGATGCTTTAGACTTTGTATGCCGAAACGAGAAAATCAGCGGCGTTTACATCATACCAGCCTGCCATAATCCCACCACCATCTCTATGCCGCAAAGGAGACGCCGCGAAATCGCACAAGTGATCAGGGATTATCATTGTCTCCTCATCGAAGATGGGACGTACCAGCTGATGGACGGGAAACAGTGCGCCATATCGGAGGAGATCAAAGAACAGAGCATTTACCTGGTCAGCCTGTCTAAGGTTATCGCTCCAGGCCTGCGCATGGCCTGCCTCAAGGTTCCCCTTCGGCTTAAAAGCGAAATATCCGATGCCCTCTATAGCCTTAACATATCCATCGCGCCCCTAATGGCAGAATTGACCGCCCGCGTCATCGCCTCCGGCCAGTTTGAAAAAATCATCCTCAACCATAAGCAGAATACTTCCAGGCGAAACGAGGTCGTGGATCAATATCTTTCCCCGGAAATATGTCTCGGCAAAGAGACAGATATCTTCCGCTGGCTGCTACTTCCAGAAAAATATACCGGAGCGGCCTTCGAAACCCTGGCATTATCAAAAGGTGTCCAGGTCTTTGCCGCAGAAAAATTTGCCGTGGGGAAAACCCCTCCGGCTCATGCCGTCAGACTTTCGATCTGTGCACCGGAAAGCCTTGCCCGGCTAGAAGAAGGAATGAAAATCATAACACAGCTGTTAAACGAATAACTCTGCACGCCTAATTTGTACGCCATACAATACTCATATTGCATGGCGTTTTTTATTGCCCTATAATGAACTTAAGAAGAGGTCATAAGAAAATTGAAGGAGGTAACTGCAATGAAAAATAAAACCGTCGGAACATTCTTTGAAATGGGTGGCTGCGGCGCCATGGAGAGCCTGACGCGCACCGGCCTGGATTATGTCATCATCGACACCGAACACGGCTGCTTCAGCGAAGAAAGCGTGGCCGATTACATCCGCGCTGCTGAAAATGGCAGCCTGCTGCCTTACGTGAGAATCGGTGACGTCCGCCGCCCTTACGTGCTGCGCATGCTGGATATCGGTGCAAGGGCGTTGATCGTACCCAACATCACCTCCGTGGAACAGGTGCAGGATCTGGTGTCTTTTGCCAAATTCGCTCCCATAGGAAAGCGCGGTTACTGCCCGACACGGACCAGCGGATGGGGCAGCGACCCTTGGGCAAGAGACATCAGCCAATATATGAAACGGTGTAACCATCGTTGCAAAGTGATCCCGCAATGTGAAACGAAAGAAGCTTTAGAACAAATTGAGGAAATCGTCAAGTTAGATGGCGTGGACGGCATCTTTGTAGGCCCGTGTGACCTGTCCATCGCTTTAGGCGTCCCACTGCAGTTTGACTCCCCTGTGATGATCCAGGCCATTGACCGCATTCTTAAGGCCTGCAAAAACAGCCAAAAAGAAGCTTTGATCTTTGCCGGAACGCCGGAAGAGGGGAAACAATGGCTTGAAAAAGGCTTTGACAGTGTCACCTGCAGCCTGGATACCTCTACATTGATCAATGCTTACAAGGACATCGTTGACAGATGTCAGGTAAATTAGAAAGGAGCAAACGAACATGACAAAGTATCACCTGAGCCAGCAGCAGAGAAAACCATCGCTGCAGAGCTTTACGAAGCAGAAAAAAACAACCGCCCGGTCAAGACCCTGACCGCAAGGTTCCCGGACATCACATTGGAGGACGCCTACGATATACAGAAGGAAGGTCTGTCCCTTCGTCTGGGTGATGGTGCCTGCGTGGTAGGCCGCAAGATCGGACTGACCAGTAAAGGCATGATGGAGCAGCTTCACTGCGACACGCCGGATTACGGATATCTCCTGAATACGATGCTGGTAGCCGAAGG
>URXI01000513.1 GCA_900551775.1 uncultured Eubacterium sp.
AAAAATGAGTATAAAAGATACTCGTAAATCCTATTAATTATCGTCAAAATGGGTTGAAAACAGCATAAAATCGCTCTAATTTCGACTGTATTTGCATTTTCTTCCAAAAAATTATACTCAATTTTTATGAATTTGCGTTTTTAATTGCAAAATACGACTTTCTATCGCACAGATTCCTGTTGCCCTTGGATGAGCAATTTCAGCGCAATTGAAAGAGCCGGCATATCCCTTACCGGCTCTTCACTATTCCAAGGGACTCGCAAAATATGGATCTTGAATGTCCTATGAAACCTATTATGGGATTACGCAGCTTTCTTCGTCGTCTTCCCTCGCAGGCTCTTGCCCTCACTGTCCAAGACGCCGATGCCTGTAACCGCGCAGATTACAGCAAAGACCGGGCAAAGCAGCGGCAGGAAGGCATATGGCAGATACTGCAGCGTGGAAACACCTAGGACGCCGGAACTGTAAATGGCTGCTGCCGACCACGGTACCAGGAAGGAGAAGATCGTGCCGCCGTCTTCCAATGTCCTGGACAACACATAAGGAGCCATGCCTGCTTTTTCGTAAGACGAGCGGAACACTTCTCCCGGCAGCAAAATAGCCATGTACTGTGACGTGGTCAACATGACTGTAGCCAGACAGGAGATCAGCGTAGCGATGATCAGATTGCACGGCTTTAAAATTTTGTCCTTTATCTTGTCCAAAATCACCGTGAGAACACCCATCTCGTACATCAGCTCGCCCAGTTCCAGAGCGAAGATACAGTAGACGATGGTGGACATCATGGCAGAAATACCGCCCCTGTTCAACAGCGAGACGAGGGCTTCCTCTTCAAACTCTCCGGCAAAGCCTACGGACATCGCTGTCACCACTTCATTAAAGCTGAACTGCGGCTGTGCGATCAGCGCTGCGATGATGCCCGCCAGCGCACCGATAATCAGGGCAATCATCGCCGGGATCTTCTTTGCAACCAGGATGATAGTAAGCACCGGCACAATCAACAGCAGCGGTGAAATCGTAAAACTCTCGTCAAGGGCAGCCACGATGGCTTTGATGCTCTGCAGAGATTCCTCCGAAGCCGCATTGAACTTGAGCCCCATGAGGAAGTACAAGACCGTCGTGATGACAAAAGATGGAATCACAGTATAAAACATAGATTTGATATGGGCAAAGATATCCGTACCCGAAGCGGCCGGCGCCATGTTGGTCGTATCAGAAAAGGGTGACATTTTATCACCAAAGACTGCACCAGATACCGCCATGCCGGCTACCAGTCCAGGATTGATCTCCATGCCATATCCGATTGCCATAAAAGCCACTCCCATAGTCCCCAGGGATGCATAGGAAGAACCCGTAAAGAACGATATGATGCAGCAGATCAAAAAACCTACCGCCAGGAAAGAGGACGGCGTAAAGATCTGCAGCCCATAATAGATAATTGAAGGGACGATGCCTGAAATAATCCAGGTTCCCACCACCATACCCACAGAAATGAGAATCATCCCTGTCAGCGCGAACTTACGAAATCCGTTCAGAATGACTTCCTGCAGGCGTTCCAGTTTCATGCCCAGACAGATCGCGATGATGCAGACCGCCACCAATGCCAGGATGAAAGTGACCATCGTGTTCAGTTTCAGCACTGCCAGTCCCACAGACATGATGCCTGCAACCACCACTAAAGTCAGCAGCGCCATCGGCAGACTGACTAATTTTCTTGAATTTGTCTCCATATTATCACCTCATAGACGGTATTCCGTCCTAAATTTCAATATCAATTCCGGCATCTGCAATCCATTTCACATCGACAATGCCTTCATCGTACTCTTTTTTCACAACCAGAGGATCTCTTTCTGCTGCAGGCCCATAGCCGCCGGCGCCGGCTGTCATCATCTCCACGATGTCGTCGGTCTGCAGTCTTACGTTTCTCGGTTTTGGGTTATCAGATATCACCCTGCCATCTCGGTAAATACGCAAGGACGAGGTGCCGCCGCAGCCGCCGCCGCAAAGGCCCCATGGCGCTCTCCGTGACCGTTCTGTAGCCGCAGCGACCAGCACAGTGTCCCGCATGTTA
>URXI01000514.1 GCA_900551775.1 uncultured Eubacterium sp.
TGATGTGCGGCATTTCGGTTCATGCGTATGTTATTGAGCAGCGGTTAGAGCGAGCCGCAGGATTGTTATTGGAGAGCAATATGAACATTGGGCAGATAGCGGTTCTTGTGGGTTATACAAAGCCCAGCAACTTTTCTGCTGCATTTAAGAAAAAGTATGGAGTTATGCCAAAAGATTATCGAGAGGCCAGCCGAATCAAATAGGTGCTTTGCATACCCAAAATAAATACCGATTTTGGGTAGAATGAAATCGGGTTTGGGTTGGATGTAACAACGGAAATTGGTACAATTTGCGATGTGGTTAGAGAACATTAACCACATCGCCTTTTTTATTTAAGAACACCACATTTTCATTTTCTCAGATATAAGGAGGATACTGGTATGAGTTCCCAGAAAAAAAGTTCCCGGCTTGAGGGAAAAGATTTAATTACTATCGGCATCTACACCGTCATCTATGTCGTGATTGTTATGCTGGTGGCGATGCTTGGCTTTATCCCCATTTTTATTCCGCTGATGGCGGTGCTGTGCCCTTTGATTGGCGGCATCCCCTATATGCTGTATGTTACAAAGGCTAAAAAATTCGGGATGACTGCAATCATGGGTTTCCTGATTGGCCTAATCATGGTGTTCTTCGGCAACGGCTATCTTACTATGGTAACTGGTCTCGTTGGCGGCCTGTTGGCCGACGTGATCCTGAAAAAGGCGGACTACAAAAGTGCAAAGAGTACAGTTCTTTCCTGCGGCGTGTTCAGCATCTGGGTGTTTGGCAACTTTGCTCCCATTTTCCTGAACCGTGAAAGCTATATGGTAATGTTGACTGAAGGATACGGCGCTGAATATGCAGCTACCCTTAATACATATATGCCTATGTGGATTGCGCCTATTCTGCTGGTTGCCTGCTTTGTGTTTGGCCTTGTCGGAGGTGTGATTGGGAAAGCTATTTGCAAAAAGCACTTCCAGCGTGCCGGTATTGCATAATGGCGCGGGAAATTCTGCTCAGCAAAAAAACAGAACAAGGGTTACGGCTCGATCCGCGTACAAAACTGTTGCTCATCTTCATCATAAGCATTTTTGTCATGGGTGGAACAGGCGGAGAAGCTATGGGGCTGATCCGCCTTGTTCTTTGTACGGTTCCGGCTATATTGCTGCTTACCTCGAAACAATGTGCAAAAGCTGTGGGCTATATTGCTGTGTTTTCTGCTTTTTATGCTGTTCAAATTTATGTTTTGCCGCACCTTACGGGAATATTGAATTTCCTCGTTCTGTTTACAACAGGATTCTTCTGCCGAATCCTTCCCAGTGTTGCGATTGCTGCCTATGCAGTGAAAACAACAACGGTCAGTGAATTGATTTCCGGCATGGAAAGAATCCATATGCCTAAAGAAGTGACGATCCCCTTAACGGTCATGTTCCGCTTCTTTCCAACTGTCTTTCAGGAGTCAGAAGCAATCAGTGACGCTATGAAAATGCGTGGGATTAAACTTGGAGGGAAAAAATCTTCAAAAATATTGGAGTATAAGCTGATCCCGATGATTACCTGCTCTGTGAAAATCGGTGAGGAACTTTCCGCTGCGGCAATTACCCGTGGCCTCGGCGCTCCTGTCAAACGCACAAACATTTGCCAGCTTAAATTCAATTTTGCCGATGTGGTGCTGATCTTGTTTTGTTGCTTTGTAGTGTTTTGGGCGATTGCTTCCCCGATAATTTCCGCAGGAGGGATTTTGCCATGATAGATTTTCAAAATGTTTCTTTTTCTTATGGTGAAGAATCCAGCGGCGGAGGGATTAGAAATGTCAATCTCACCATAAACACAGGGGAATTTGTTTTACTTACGGGAGAATCCGGCTGTGGGAAAACAACGATTACCCGTTTGGTAAACGGGCTGGTGCCTCATTATTACGAGGGCAATTTAGAGGGCGATGTCCTTCTGGACGGAAAAAGCGTATCAGATACGCCGCTTTATGACTTGGCTGCTATGGTGGGATCTGTATTCCAGAATCCCAAAAGTCAGTTTTTCAACGTGGATACGGATAGTGAATTAGCCTTTGCCTGTGAAAATTTTCACTAT
>URXI01000515.1 GCA_900551775.1 uncultured Eubacterium sp.
ATAGACAAGCCATTCCTATTAACCGCACAAGGAACACATACCTAAGCCAAGGATCAATTGGACTATTTGTCCAAAGATAAGCCCATCTCAATCGAGTAAGATCGTTATGATATTTTCTTTTTCTTAAAATGTTTTCCAGCATCTTTCTCTCATGAATTTTTTTATTACCTCTTCACCATTGTCCTCATAATAGGCAGCTAAAAGTTTCTTAAACTCCGAAACCTCTTTTTCCGGAATAACAAGGAATCCCAGTCCCTGTCCAATAAGATAATGATTAGCAAAAATGACAGCCGCCCGCTTATTTCCATCTTTGGAAATCTGCGTTTTCATGCAATACAAACACAACTCGATTGCAATATCAATCCCTTCTCCCTGACTCTGTACAATATCCGAAATACATTCCTTTACAACAGATTCTATAGGCAATGGGGGGATATAAGAGCTTCCGCCAATTATAACTGGTATTCCTCTAATTCTTCCTCCATCTGTAAAAAAGCCTTCATTAACTAATTTTGCAATATGGCAAAGTAAATAATAATTGCTGTCACTTTGAATTACATCAGAGTCAAGAATAAATTCCCACGCATGTTTTAGATTTAAAATCTTTTGCACATCTGTTGCTGTCATTCCTGTCACTTTGCCATTTTCAATAATGTCCGCAGTCTGAGGGAAAGACGTAGCAACACCCTCCAGAACTGCTTGATCATAAATGTTAGACTTCATATTAGCCCGGGCAAAATCGAGATTCTGCTGCACTCTAGGCGGCAATTCATTTCCTTCGTATCCTAATGCATTTAACCTTTTATCAATATGCCGGATTTTCTTTTTTAAGTCACGTGCCTCCTTTGCATTTTTTAATAGTAACTGATGAAGTTCTTCTGAATAAATATCTACATAAGTCGATGTCAGCCTGCTTCCGACTCTTTTTCTTACATATAAATATCTGTTACCATTTTGTTCTTTTATTTCTGGAGAGCCATCGTATGGGATTAACTGCAGTCTCGCATGATAATCTGCTTTTTGCTGCAATAATTCTTGGATTTCAGTAAAATTATTCATTTACTAATTCACCTCCATAGGGAACTTTTTTATTATATTATATCAGAAAAAGTTCCCTATTTTCAACAAACTCCAAGAAACTTTTTGCAAATTTTCGAAGTAAAAAAAAGCTGCCGCTTTAACAATCATTTTCCGTTAAAGCGACAGCTCTTTTGCGCCAGATTTCTCTCTATTTCAAGTTGTTGAATCGCTGATTACTTTTAGACTCTATCTCTTTCAGATTCAATCAAGGTACCACGTTTGGTAAATTCAAAATCATATTCGTACCCACCCTTGTAGGCTTCGGCCTCGTAGATGTATCTGCCGTCGTCTCTGTCCAGTTTCACGTAGATGATGGTCGCACCCGGCACCTTTTTCTTAATCTTGTTCTTGATGGTGGTCTTGCTCACTGCGCCCACTCTGGAAGCGGTGTATCTAGATCCTTCATAGTCGCGTTCACTATCTACGACTTCACCAGTATAAGCGTTGATCTCGATCGAATACACATAGCTGCCTTTGACAGCCTTTCCTTTATATACCCTCATCCCGTCATCTTTGGTCAGACGCAGATACTTCACTCCGCTTAACGACGGATACTCATTTAAGAAGATCCGCTTCGCTTTACTCCAGGAGATCACCGATGATGCTTTCGCCGACATGGTGGTGCTCTCAGCCTCCTGCGGTACGACTTTTGTATCAGCAAAGGCAAAAGATGTTGCCAGCAGAGATACGGCGATCGTAGTGACGATCAAAACTTTTCCTAATCTGTTTTTTATCGCTTTCATTTATATATCCTCCTTTGAATATCGTTTGTGTTTTCTTTATGGCTTTAATATAAAGGAGAAAAATGAAAAGAAAATGAAAAAGACGAATCTTTTTCATTTTCTTAATACGTTTATTTCAGATAAGTTTTCAGTTCTTCTACTTTGTCCAGATGCTCCCATGGAAGGTCGACATCGGTTCTGCCGAAGTGTCCGTAGGCAGCAGTCTGTCTGTAAAGCGGTCTGCGGAGATCCA
>URXI01000516.1 GCA_900551775.1 uncultured Eubacterium sp.
AAGGCTATAGACAAAGAATACCCTCACGCATTTGCCTTCTGGAGATAAAACTCACTCTCCGCAACTCGTGTCACAAAATCATACTCCAGCCGTGTTGCCTTTGAGGGCGAAATATTATAGCGCTTAAACACCGAACGAAAATATGCGAAGAACGCTCTGTCCTCCTCTGTCATCGGGGCAACCCAGCCGTTCTCAGCACCATGAGATTCAATTTTCTCTAACTCTTCCATACGCTCGTTATCCATGTCAGTTGCTCCTTTCAAAGTAGTCGATCAGTTCTCGCGCAGCATCCTCCCAAATCACCAAACGGAAAGGATCATAGGAACCCACACGACTTGCGCCGAACTCGCGGATATAGTATTCCACCAATTCACTGGTTTTCGCTTTAAATGCAAGAACGCCGTCATACCCGTTTTCCATAGAAATCGACACAGCATATGCGAACAGCGCCCTGGCGATGCCAATGTACTTCTTCTCACCGCCTATTTCATGAAGAAGATTTGCGTTGCTGTGATCAGCACTTTCTACATAGATAATCTCTACCGCAAGGATAGCGTCATCAACGGCATAGGCCATCAGCCCAAGCAATTCGTTGGTATCGGTTCGGCGAAGCGCAACTTTGTTTGGCATGTCCTGCGTAGCCTTGCTCGTCCATTTCGTCTGCCATTTGGTCGTTGCCTGCAAATCACCCGCCGTTGCAGGTGAAACATAAGTTGGTACTTCATTGCCGCCGATGTCCAGCACAAACAATTTCAATGCGCATTCACCTTCTTTCTCTGCCTATAAAATACCACAAAACCGTCTTTCCTGCAAGAGGGGCTTCGTATATCCGGTAATAGTTATCGCAGGAATATGCTGCAGATTTCGAGGATTGTGTGACGCTTGTGGAAACATAGGACTATTTTAGGTTGAATTAGTTTTCCCTTAATAGTCGTCGTATTCCCGTAATTTGATGGGCATTTTAAGGGAAGCTTACCCGGAGTAAGGGAAAGTATCTGCGCCCTGCGAGGAAAACGTTGTTGACTTTCCTCGTAATTTTATCATGAATATTTTTCGATTGGCACTCAAAGCGAGGGCTTCCCGCAGGTCGGGCAAGACCTAATCTTCCTTGCCTGACGAGTGGCACGCACTCTCTGCTCTGTTTCGAGTGCATCAAAAAGGCCTTGCCAAAGATTTGGATTCGGCTCATGCTCTGCGTAGTCTTCGAGGTGCCGCCGAATATCATCGGCAGCCAACGCAAGAAACTTATCGTCCAGAAACCGAATGTGGCGCTTAATATAATCGGAAACTACCGCGGGCATATATGTGTTTCTGCCCATCGCATACCGCATTGCTGACAGCAGGATCAAACGAAAGTCAGCGTTACAGATAGGGGCGAGCAGGTCCTGAGGGCACAACAGAAACTCCTTGCCATTATTCATGCATACGCGCAGCGGTCGCTGTCCCTCCGTTACCAGATTCAATAGACTACTGGTTCGCTCTTTCAGTTCATCAATGGTGATCGATTCGTAGTCCTGACACGGGTTTGCTTCATAATTCATCATCTGACCTCCAATCAGTTTATCCTCGCTATGAGGTGTTGGCATTGTAGCTCTGGCTGCCCGGAGGTTCAACCGTTTCTTTTGCAGCTCGAAAAGAAATCCAATAGAGCCTGAATTCGTGCGGATTTATCATTTTCTTGCTTTTCCTGCCCAAATGTGCTACCATTATAAACAACACTGTCAAGTGTTGGAATAGGCCTTGGCAGTATGGCTGCAATAGACCGAATGCTCTGCCAAGCGGCAGGGCATTTTTTGTATATCGGTACGGAGGAGATATTTATGTCTGTGAGTTATAAAAAACTCTGGAAGCTGCTCATCGATAAGGACATGAAGAAAAAGGACCTGTGTGAAAAGGCAGGTATTAGCCCAGCATCTGTCACCAAGATGGGGCGGAACGGGCATGTTACCACAGAGATACTCGTGAAGATTTGTGCGGCGCTTGATTGCCGGATTGAGGATATTGTAGAGATTGTTTCCGAGGAGAATGTGGGGGATTTGAAATGACACTTGCCGA
>URXI01000517.1 GCA_900551775.1 uncultured Eubacterium sp.
AGATCAGAGATGAACTTCCTCTGTTTTGGGTAGGTTCCGTTTTCAATCACTGCACACGGCATCTCTGCGGACATGCCAGCTTCCATCAGACCGGCAGCAATTCTGCCTACTGTGGATACGCTCATCATGAAAATCAGGGTTCCATTGAGCCTTACCAGAGCATCGAAGTCGATCGAAAGCTCCGCGCCTGCCTTGGCATGGCCGGTGATGATATGTAAGGAGGAACAGAAGTCCCTGTGGGTGACCGGGATTCCCGCATAAGCCGGAACCGATATGCTGGATGTAATTCCCGGCACCACCTCAAAAGGTACGTCTTTTTCAGAAAGCAGTTCCAGTTCCTCACCGCCTCTGCCGAAGACGAAGGGATCGCCCCCCTTGAGGCGCACCACCATCTTCCCTCCTTGCGCTTCTCTGAGAAGGATCTTGTTGATCTCGTGTTGAGGCACTGGATGGTTCCCTACATTTTTGCCTACGTCGATCAGCTCCATTCCCTCTGGAATCAAATCCATGATGCTGCCGGAAGCCAGCCTGTCGTAGACGATGACATCGGCCTCTTTGATCAGCCTGACCGCCTTAACGGTGAGCAGCTCCTTGTCTCCGGGGCCTGCACCCACCAAATATACTTTACCTGTTGCCATATTGTTCTCCTCCCAGTCGTACCATCTTCAGCGCCAGCTCTCTCGCCAGAGCCTCGCCCTCGTATTTGTTTCCCCTGATCGAATCTATGTACTGGTTCTCCTTCTCGTCCACATAAAAGCCTTTGATGGTGATCTCGTCTCCGTCTATACACGCATACGCCGCCACCGGCGAGCTGCAGCCGCCGTCCAGGGTTCTGACATAGCTTCTCTCCGCCAGGGCAGTCAGCTTTGCTTCTTCATCAGTAAATACCGCCAGGTACGGCACTTCATATCCTGCTCTGCCCTGGACCACCAAAATTCCCTGGCAGGCAGCCGGCAGGATTTCTTCCGTCGAAAAGAGCCTGCTGACCCGCTCTTCGAGACCCAGCCTCTTGATTCCCGCATAAGCCAGCACGATGGCGCTGTATTCACCGCGATCAAGCTTTGCAAGCCGCGTCTGCACGTTGCCCCTGATGGGTTTAAAGCTTGCCTCGGGAAAAAGCTTCTCAAGCTGCAGCTTTCTTCGGAGGCTGGAGCAGCCGATGGGCCTTTCGAAGTCGATCTCAGAAACGCCTTCCGGCAAAATCAAAGCATCTCTCGGATCTTCTCTCTTAGAAAATGCCAGCAATGGCAGCTCAGCAGGCACCTCCATCGGCAAATCTTTAAGACTGTGCACGGTCAGATCCGCTCTTCTGTCCATCAACGCCTTATCCAATTCTTTGACAAAGAGTCCCTTACCGCCGATTTTATCCAGAGTTTTATCTAAAATGATGTCTCCCGTGGTCTTCATGGTGACCAATTCCACATCGATATTGTCGTCGTATTCTTTGATGGCCTTGATCACCATCTCTGACTGAATGACAGCCAGTTTGCTTTCACGGCTTCCTACTATTACTTTCATCAGTACGCCTTTCCTTCGATAATCTTTCTAACTTCTGCAGCGGCTCTTTTCGTGATGTGATGGGTCTTTCCGCTGCCGACAACACCTGCCGTCACCTCGTCATTGACCGCGATGGCAGGAAAGAAGAAATTGCACTCTTCCTTGCTATCACAGACACTGACCAGCAATCCCTGTTCCTTTGCGATCAGGCCGATGCTCCGGTTCACTTCCCTGTCGTCGGTACAGGCGATGACCATAAACTGGCCGTCGATATAAGACGGATGGTATCTGTCCTCGATATAGGTCAGCCTGCCCGCATCAGCAAAATCTCTGATTTCGTCTGTAATCGAGGACGAAACCACAGTCACGTCAAAGTCGAACTCCATCAGAGACCTGACTCTGCGAGTAGCGATTTTGCCGCCACCGAAAACGATTGTCTTCTTTCCGTCTGACGGTACGAACACCGGAAAAACTCTATTCTCCATAAAAAACCTCCACTCTTTTCTGCACCTCTTCTAAGGACAGTCCCGTCTCCGCCTGGTGCCTGCCGATGACG
>URXI01000518.1 GCA_900551775.1 uncultured Eubacterium sp.
CCCGCTGGTCTACCGCATCGGTGAAAGTGCCGGTGAGATAGGAGAGGGAGGCCAGCGGATCGGAGGCCCCGCCGGCCGCGGCCAAGGCGTACACAACGGTGACGGTAAGTAAGAGGCAAACGGTGATGAGGGCAGTCTTGGTCTTCCTTGTCATAGATGATTCCCTTCCACGCTGGAGCGTCAGCGGTTGGCGATGCGGTAACTGAGGGTCAGGAGGCTGTCTGCGAAGTGAATGTTCTCAAACTGCACATCCGGGAGCTGACTGCTGAGCTCAATGTTGGTAAAGTTCCAAAAGCCCTTGACGCCCAGATTGATGAGGTGGCTGGCGGTGTCCTGGGCCACGGACTGGGGAATGGTCAGCACCACCACGTCCACCGGGTGGTCCTGTAGGAAGTGATCTAGCTCGGACATGGCGTATACCGGCACATTATTCACCACAGTCCCGATCACGGCGGGGGAGACATCAAAGGCTGCGTCCACCGTAAACCCACTCTGGGAGAATGGGAAGTTCTGCAGCAGTGCGTGGCCCAGATTGCCAACGCCGATCATGATGAGGTGGTGGTTGTTGTCCACGCCCAGGATATGACCGATCTCGGCCCGCAGTTCTTCTACATTGTAGCCGTAGCCCTGCTGGCCGAACTCACCGAAACAGCTGAAATCCTGGCGGATCTGAGAGGCGGTGATGTTCATCTCCTGCCCCAGGGAGTGTGAGGAGATGCGCACGACGCCGCGGTTGCAGAGGTCTGTGAGCTGGCGGTAATATCTGGGCAGACGCCGTATCACGGCGTCGGAGATGTTTTCCTTTCGCATATAAGTCACTCCTTGCTATTTGTTAAATCATTCTCAATTAAGTTTAGACCAAAATCAGGGACTTGTCAATTTTTTTAACAATCTTTTTAAGAAAAATTTTTTCAAGAAAAGCTTTACAAAGCGGAAAAATGTTGGTATACTAAATAAGCTGTTTGAAGAAGATGTTGATGTATGCGCCTGTAGCGCAGTTGGATAGCGCGTCAGACTCCGACATTTCAGGTCGATCCAGTTGAGATATGCGGCAAAGCCCTGTGGTCACTGGGATCGCGGCTGCGAAGCGGAAACGAGACATCGCCGTTGACTACTATTTGACCACTATTTCAAAAAAACGATTTTCGGTGCTCGCACTGTGAATCCATAAATGCGCCCGTAGCTCAGTTGGATAGAGTGACAGACTCCGACTCTGTAGGCCACTGGTTCGAATCCAGCCGGGCGTACCAAAAAGTCACCGTAAGTCATTTGCTTACGGTGACTTTTATTTTTTGCCTTGCTAGAGCTCTTGTAATAAATACCATGCGGAAGCACAGCACTACTTTAAGAGTTCGCTCGCATCAATTTAGGCCAATCTTTCATTATTTTCAAGCATGGCTAAATGAAACTCATCTCTCCAGTATCCTGAATCCGGAAGTCCGATGCGAATAACAGGCAGGTATCCTGCTTGATTGATGACAGAATTTTTGGCCGTTAGGTCAAGTGGTGCCCGGGTAAATGAGATGCAGGTTTTGGATCCCATTGTACCGGGCCAGAGTGTTGTAGTAAGCGGCCGAGTACTTTCCATAGTACCGCCGACAGATGGTCGATAAGGTATCTCCTTTAACAATGGTATAGGACTGCTTGGCGCCGCTGTGCTCTGCCGGAGCCCCGGGTCACGGATTGCAAATTTCCTGCGGCCCGTTGGGCGCAGTCCTTCACTTTCAGTGCCTTTTGGAGGGAGTCTCCCGTGTCCTTTGCGGTTTTGGAGAGGCCCTGCGTCGCCTGGGTCATCCGCTTCACCTGCGTGGAATATCGGTCGTCCACCTTGTAGATAATGGAATAGCTTGGAATACGATCACCTGCTTTCTTGACATATAATTTCCACCTGTGCTATCATGAAAAAGAACTGGAGGGAAGCGGAATGTCAAATCGTCTCTTTTTGATTTTGATTGGAATCTGCCTCATTGGGAGCCTTTTCTTTGCCCTCAAATTGATTGGAATTATGCTGAACTGATGTTTGGTTTTGCGTAGCCGTTCC
>URXI01000519.1 GCA_900551775.1 uncultured Eubacterium sp.
ACAACTTTAACTATATGAAGTTGCTTTTGTAAAATTGAGTATAATTTTTTGGAAGAAAATGTAAATACAGTCGAAATTGGAGCAATTTTATGCTATTTTTAACCTATTTTGACGATAATTAATAGGATTTACGAGTATCTTTTATACTCATTTATTGTAAACAGGCTCCAAATAGTTAAATTCCTGCTGTAACGGTGTCGGTTTTCTTAGGATCTGTTTTTCATGCGTTTGCTGTGGGAGTCCCTTTGTTTTACCAAAATTTTCGAAAATTCGCCTTCATAACCATCATCAAATATGATATGCTAAAGGTATAGTGTTTAATTAGGGAGATAAAAGAAGATGGATCTACACAAGCTGACAGAACACAAAAAGACTTTACTTTTTACTGCCATATTTATCATCGTCAATATTGCGGGGATATTTTTTATCAGTATTCACGAATCTAACGCAATAGACAAATACCTCATAGAAGAAGCCACCGACACTCGTGACGATTTTAATAACGTCCTTACAGATTATAAACACTCCTTTCAGATTTTTACAGAACTGCTGTCGCGGGAAATCGAAAACAATCCCGATCCCGACCAGATCTGGGACTACCTGAAAACCATAGATACTAAAATGTTGGATATCGAAGGGGATACCTTCGACGGTCTTTACATGTATTATAAGGGACGTTACCTTTACAGTTGGGACACGCCTTACGCAGAGTACGAAAAGACGGGCTATGTTGCCACGGAGCGCCCGTGGTACAAGGACGCTGCTGCCGGAGAAGGCAAAATCGTCTTCACACCGCCCTACATGAGCTACGCCAACCATTATATCCTGTCAACCATTTCTCAGCTGCAGCCTGACAAAGAAACTGTCTTCGCTTATGACATCAAAATGGGGAATATCCAGGATCTGATTCATTCCATGAATCGTTTCAAAGGCGAACAAGTCATCCTATATAATCAAAACGGTACGATTATCGGCAGCACCACCGAGGCCTATCTGGGGAGCAGTTTTCACGACTCCATCCCAGAGGCGAAGGCGCGAATTGATGAAGCCAAAGAAGAGTTGGCAGCTATTGACAAGAACGATACTGATGAGATTGAAAAAGCAAAAGAGAAGATTGCCTCTGCCACTTCTTTTTACAATTTCCGAGAATCATTCAAAGATAACCTGTCACTGCTTGCAAAAAGCAATGACAAGGCGCACTCAATTACTATCGATGGCAGCCGCTATTACGGTTATCTGCTGCAGGAGGATGAATACAGTTTTCTCGTACTCATCCCATTCTTATCTATGTTAAAGGCAACCTTAGGTAATTGGCTGGTACCGCTGCTGCTCATCGAACTGCTGCTGATTTATATCCTGAATCAGATCAGCCGGGCACTTAAGAATCGGGAGTTAAAAGAGGCCTATGTAGAGCTGGGCCAGACACAGAAACGTCTGCAAATCGCATTGAAGGCGGCGCAGAAAGAAGCTGCCATCGATGAGCTGACCGGCATGATGAATTTTAGTTCTTTTAAGAAAAACATGACCAAAATCCTCACCGAAATGGAACCAGATGACAGCGGAATCTTCATCATGATAGACGGCGACCATTTCAAACAGGTCAATGACAATTACGGTCACAATATCGGGGACGAAGTCATCAAATTGACTGCCCAGATGATTGTCGGACGTATCAGGACCATCGATATCGCTTCCCGTCTTCACGGCGATGAATTTGCAATCTTTGTGGCAGATACCGACGATTACTCTGTTGCACAGAGAATCATGAAAGATATCAATCAAACCCTCGCAAAAGAAGCCGCAAAACGAAATATGCCTGCCATCACCCTATCTGCCGGTGCGGTACTGGCAAAACAGGGAGATACCTATGTGGCTTTGTCAAAGGCAGCCGATGTCGCATTATATCGGGCAAAAGAAACTCATGACGGCGGATTTGCACATGAGTAGATTACAAAGGGGTTGTTGCACTAAGATCGAGTAATCCATGGATCAGATCAAACGGCGCAAATGTCTATTTTAGATGCATTAT
>URXI01000520.1 GCA_900551775.1 uncultured Eubacterium sp.
GCGCTGCACGATGGACTTCACCGAGATGTTGTGACGCGCGAACACACCGGCCATGGTTTCCAGAACGCCCGGACGGTCGGTCACCGAGAAACGCAGGTAATAGCGCATGACCACCCGAGAAGGGTCAATTCATCTTTTCTTTCCATTAAAATCTGTTTTTTTCATATTCTATCAGGCCATCGGCTTCCATATTGGAAAGTTCTCTGGTCAGTGCACTCCGATCGACGCACAAATAGTCGGCCAGCTCCAGCCGCCCCATGCTGATGACGAATTCACGATTATCATGGAACTCCGCCTGGGCTGACAGAAATGACAGGATCTTCTCCCGCAGGGTCCTCTTTGACGCTACTTCCAGACGTTCTAAGAACTGGAGGTTTTTATCGGCAATCAGCCTTACCATGTTTTCGATGAGCCTGTGGTGGAAGACGCAGGACAGGTTGCAGGAATGCAGAATCCGATCGAAGGGCATGAAGAGGACTTTGCACTCCGAAGCCGCTACAAAGGTCACCGTCGATACCATGTCGCTGCCGCAGGCGAAGGTTTCGCCAAAGACGCCGCCTTCCTTGATCAAAACGAGAATCGTCTTATTTCCCCACAGGTCCTCTTTGATCATATGCACCTTGCCGGAAAGCAGCACGCCGACACATTTCAGCGGTTCCTCCGCCAGTGAAACAAACTGGCCCTTCTTGTAAGTCTTCAGATAACTCCCCAGACAGGTCAGCATCGGCTCCAAATCCTCGTGCTTAATCCCTGTAAACAATGGCAGCGTCTTGATTTCATCTATGTAATTTCTCATGTTTTCACCTCACAATGTGACTATTATTATAATCTTTTTTGAGATGTGTTGCAACGGCAACAGCCTATTTTGTTCTCCGCTGTTATGATGTATAATATGTTAGAAGAAATGGAGGCGCTATCATGAAAAAACCGAAGATTACAATCACCCTCGTGGACCAAAAAGGAACCTGCGGCTGCCACCGCGGTCACAAGATCGGAGACTCCTTCGACTTTGATACCGAGCGGGGCGCGCTCTGCCCCATGGCCATGCACGTGGCTTTCCCCTATATCGATATCCTGCGCTATGGCGGCAATCTGCCCGCAGGCAGGGACGGGGACTTCCGCTTCTGCTGTCCAGATGCCGATGTCATCAATATCTTCAAGCTGGAAGCCAGCGAATAAAATATTTTCAGATGAAGATTTCGTATACATCCAAACCGATCATCAAAAGGCCGGCCGGTAATGCTGGCACCGATGCCCAGACCGATATTGTTCAATGTCAATGCCAGACCGAGAATCAGGGTCTCTGTCCGTGTAAGAGTCTGGAGTGCCAGCTCTGTCTCCTCCTCGCTTTCCCCCTCAGGCTTTTCAGCTTCATAAAGAATTTCACCAGGCCGACTGTGCCAATTAGAATGATGATTACGCTTCCCAGAATACCTGACAGTTTTTGCGGTAAAAATAAGAGCACGCTTTTGCCCAGGATCATGGACAAAACCGTTCCCATAAAAGTAATCAATGCTACAATCAGGTTTTCCGACCACCTGATCGGCATTTTCTTGATTCCATAAGACATCCCTACTACCAGATTATCCGTATTGGAGGATACTCCGAAAAGCAGGGCCGACAATAAATGTATTTGCATAGTAACACCTTTTCTGCTAATCATTATATTGTCAGTAAGGATATCTTTGTTCCTGGATGTGATGCGCAGAGCGGATGGATTAGAATTGTTTGGCGAAGATAAATTACATTAAAAAAATACAAATCCCCAAACGGGGATTTGTCGTTTTGGCGGAAGCGGTGGGATTTATGCGTTTTGCTTCGCAATACGCCGTCCTGCGCCTCCTCTTTCAGTCGGCTTGGACCACAGCCTGTTCGCACTTCCACTGGAAGTGCTCCCTTTACGGCTGTGCCCTTTCGGGTTCGAATCCCTGCATCATCAAAAAAACAACAAACCCTAAAACGAGGCTTGTTGTTTTTGGCGGAAGCGGTGGGATTCGAACCCACGTGCCCTTGCGGACAAC
>URXI01000521.1 GCA_900551775.1 uncultured Eubacterium sp.
CAGCCATGTCCAGGACCCGGAATCGGTTTTTTATAGGGAACCGCTTCCTGTCCGAGTCCAGGCAGGGAATCCAGTTCTCCCAAGATTCCAATGACCGGCTTACCCTCTCCCCAGACAGCGATGACACAATTGGGTTTTGCCTTCGCATCTTCAACGGCCTCTGCTGCGATTTCCTGCACGTCGAAACCCTCTTTCCGCATAAATGCGGCGACTGCTTCGCACCCATGATGTTCATGGTAGGCCAATTCCGGATGACTCCACAAATCATATGTCAGGTCTATAACGGATTGGCGATTCTCTTCAAACCATTTTTTTATCGTCTCGTTCATTTTCTTATCAGGCTTCGCCATTCTGAAACCATCCTTCTAATCTCGGATTCGACAAAGCCTCCTGATTTACAACAGATGGCGGTATCTTTCCCTCTGAAATCGCTTTAATCTGTTTCAGCGTATGTAAAAATGCTTTTTCATCAGCTTCATGGGTATTCCAAGCCATGTGAGGCGTGATGATGACATTTTGATCTGCAAGTCCGATCAGTGGGTGGGATTTTGACGGCGGCTCTATCCCCAATACATCCAGGGCTACTCCCGCTAGCTTCCCGTTCTTTACATATGTCATAATATCTTCTTCAACAATAATGCCGCCTCTAGATACATTGATGAGGTATGCGCCATTCTTCATCTTGTCCAATGCCGTCTTATCAATCATGCCGCGGGTCTCCTCTGTCAATGGGCAATGGATACTGATCACATCAGCCTGCGAATAAAGTTCTTCTATCTCCACTGACGTAACACCCATGGAGGCTGCCAAATCAGTGTTGATATACTTATCGAAAGCGATCACCTTCATTCCGATCCCTGTTGCCATCCGCGCAACTTCTCTGCCAATACGGCCAAATCCAACCAGACCCAGAGTCTTTCCTTTTAACTCTATTCCGCCAGATTGGTACCGTATGAGCCAGTTATTTTCTGCTACGCCGTTTACCGCCTTTGGGACACGCCGAACGATGGAAAAGATCAGGCTCATTGCAAACTCGGCTACCGCTTCAATGCAGAAGTCCGGATTATTCGCTACTGGAATTCCAGCCTTTGTCATCTCCGGGATATCGACATAATCGGTGCCGATAGAAGTGCAGACGATTGCACGAAGGTTGTCAGCGCCTTCTACAAGTTCTTTGTTTACAGTAATATCTACATCCGCCTGCAGAATATCACAGTTTTTCATTTTTTTACGGATTTCTGCTTCACGAGCCAGGCCTTCTGGTTCATTGACCCCTACGACGTTTACGATGTGCCCGTATCTTCTTTGTTCCGCAAGAATATCCCCATAAGGTTTAAATAATGTGAGCATCTGTATCTCCTTTCTAGTAGGCTGCTTCCAGAATGTCTTCCACATGCTTTCTGGTAATTTTGACCGGGTTGATGGCCAGCAGGCGGTACTTCATCGTATCTTCGATAATCTGCGGGAACATCTCTCTCGTTACACCAACTTCGGAAAGCTTTCTCGGAATGCCGATATCGTTTTCCAAGTTGATGATCGCTTCTACCGCTTTCCTTGCGGCATCCCGTAAAGAAAGACCCTCTGCTTTTTCTCCCAGGCAGACTGCGATGTTCTTGAATTTCTCCAGATTCCCCACATAATTGATTTCCATAGCATATGGCAGAATCAGAGCGTTGGCCAGGCCGTGAGGAACATGGGCGATACCGCCGATGGACTGGGCGATGCCGTGGACGACGCTGACGCCGCAGTTGAGCAGGGAAGTTCCTGCCAGGAAGCTGGCAACAGTCATATTTCCCCTAGCCTCCATATTGCTGCCATCCGATACAGCCGTCCGCAAATTCTCGCTGATCAGTCTCATGGCTTGTAATGCATAGGCATCACCGACCAGATTTGCATTGAGGGTGGTATAGGATTCAATTGCATGGGTTAATGCATCTATTCCAGTCGTCGCTGTCACAAATGCAGGCAGCGACGTCTGCAGGCTGGGATCCAGAAGCGCTAGA